>JAYOBL010000038.1:0-3440 GCA_038104835.1 Gammaproteobacteria bacterium
CTTCTACACTGTTTACGAGAAGGTGCTTAAGTGGCTGGTAGAATGCCGATGTATCTATCCGCTGTTCGCCCAACGTGGCAATTAGCGTTTCTAGGCGCGCTCTAATCTCACCCGTTGCCGCTGCCTCTTCCTCTCGGGCCTGCTCTAAACCCTGCGCAAACTGATTCTCACCGTACTCCTGCAGCTGGCTTTGCGTGTAAACCGCAGGTTCTGGGGCAGGCTGCTCCTCTTCCGCGCTCCCTGTGGGCTCGGAAATCTCATCCTGCGACTTAGGTGCAAGCTCAACGTCAACTCGCTTGGGCTGCCATAGAGTGAACTCCGACGAAGAGCCCGCGCTCTCCGGCGTTGCTAGTCCGGCACTGGGGTCGACGGTAAACTTGTCGGCATGCTTCGCGTCGAGGCCCTCGTTGAACTGCTGAGCGGCTTTGGGCTTCGACGACAGCCAGGCCTTAAACTCCGGCGCTGCCTTGTTGCTCGGACGGCTAGACAAAATCATCACCCCGGCCAGCTAACACGATATCGCCCGAATCAGACAGCTTACGTGCGATGCGCAAGATCACTTTCTGCGCGTCTTCTACATCGGTGATGCGAATGGGTCCTTTGGCTTCCATCTCATCGATGAACATAACTTTCGCGCGCTGCGACATATTGTCCATGAACTTATCTTTGACCTCTTCGTCCGCGGCTTTTAAGGCGGTCATTAGAAGATCTGTCTCGATGCTGCGCATGAGGACTTGAATACTGCGATTATCCAGCCCAGAAAGGTTCTCAAAGGTGAACATATTGTCCTGGATCTTCAGCGCGAGCTCCTCGTCGATTCCAGTTACACCTGAAATAATCGATGTCTCCATTTCGCTCTTGGTAAAGTTCATGATTTTTGCCGCGGTCTTAATACCACCGAAGCTCGACGACTTTGCGCTAGAGTTTGAGGAGAACTGCTCTTTCATTACGTTCTCTAGCTCTTCCATCGCACTTGGGTGGATTGTCTCGAGCGAGGCGACACGCTGAATGACCTCGGCTCGCACCTCGACTGGAATGAAATTAAGCACGTCGGCTGCAACGTCGTATTCCAGAACCGAGAGAATGATTGCGATAACCTGAGGATGTTCGTCCACGACCATCTCTCCGATAGACCGTGCATCCATCCAACGCAAAATGTCCAAACCTTTGCTCGACGAGCCGGGCATGATGCGCCCGAGCACGGTCGCCGCCTTGTCCTCACCCAGAGCCTTGGTAAAAACAGCCTGGACATAGTCCGCTGTCCCTAGACCCAAATTTGTTTGCTGCTTGATTGTTGAAATAAAGTCGTCCAAGACAACGTTCACAGCCTCTTGTGACAGGTCGGCCACTGAGACCATGTTCGCACCAAGAGACTGAACCTCACGCGGCGACATGTAGGAAATGATGTCAGCCGCCTGCTCCTCGCCAAGCAGCAGCAAAATGACTGCCGCGCGCTCTGAGCGAGTGAGAACAGCAAGCTCGTTCTTTGTCTCTTCATTGACCGCAGCGTCGGCGCCGCCAGTCTCTTTTTTGTTGGCTTCTGCATTTTCAGCCATCTTCAATTCCTTTTACCTTCGGCCGGCGTCATTTCGGCTCTTGCTTCTACGCCGAAACCATTTTCTTTAGCACGTTTGCAACACGGCCTGAGTCCTCTGACACGAGCATTCTCACGAGTGCTACTTTGTCGTCATAGGTATTCGCCGTATCTAGCATGTCAGCTGATATCGAGGACTTCTTAGGTTTCAGTTTCGCTTTGATTTCTTCCAATGTCTCGCCACCTTCCAGATCGATCTGACCCGCAGCTTCATCGGCAAGGGTATCGTCATCCAGCATTGCCGCACCCGACACCGCAGCGGGCCTTGAAAAGCTTTCCATCAGCGGGCGAATAACGAACAAGATAACAATAGCGAAGGTGAGCGCTACTAATAGCATCTTCGCATAGCCAAACAGCGTCGCATTCTCGTACCAGGCAATCGGCGTCTCGATTAGCACCTGATCTCTAAACTGCGAAACGAGTACCGCCACACTATCGCCGCGCGAAGAATCGATGCCCACGGCATTAGCCACCAGGTTCTGAATCTGCGCGGTATCTGGAGATTCATTAGCGGCTATTTGTTCTTCAGAAGCGATTGCCGATTGGTTGATCACCACGGCGACTGTCATTTTTGTGACAACCCCAGTCTCTTTTCTCTCATATTGTATAGAGCGATCGATCTCGTAGTTACGGGTAGTCTGACTACTGCGAATTCCGTCTGCCGCGCCGGCAGCACCCGCTTCTTCGGCGTTCTCTGCCGTCAGGTTTGTGTCGTTAGGCGCGATGTTCGACTGAGCACCGGGAACACCACCCGCTGCGGCCGACGACGAAGTATCGAGGATTAACACCTCGGAGATCGCTTTGGGTCCAGAGCCGTTCGCGTCAAAAATTTCGTTGGTCGCCTCGAACTCCGAGAAATCCATGCTGACGTCTACATCGGCCTGAATATTTTCGCGTCCGTAAAGAGGCGTCAGGAGGTCGACGATTTTGTTTTTGTATTCTGTTTCGACGCTGCGCTTAAATGCGGCCTGCTCGTCCGCCACTGCTAGCCCAGCCGAGGCCTTGCTCGTAAGCAGAGCGCCTTGCTGATCTACAATAGAGACGTCTTCAATGGCGAGATAGGGCACACTCGAAGCAACTAAACTAGAGATAGCCTGCACTTGCGCCGCGGAAACAACACGGCCAGGGTGAGCAATCACGACCACCGAGGCCTTAGCGGGCTCACGATTGCGAACGTAGGAGCTTTGTTTGGGTGCGGCGAGATGCACGCGTGCAGACTGAACAGATGAGATTTGCACGATGCTCTTTGCGAGCTCCGACTCGATCGCCGCTGTGTACTGATTTTGCTCCATAAATTGGCTTGTCGTCATCGACGAACCAGCGCTTATCGCGTCGAGCGACTGTGAGTTCGACTGCGCGGGGAGGCCGGCAGAGGCGAGAAGCATACGCGCCTCGTAGTAGCGCTCCGTTGGCACCATCAGGCTTCCCGAGCGGCTGTCGAGCGATACGGGAATATCGGTTGCGACGAGCTGCTCGTAAGCGGCGCTGCGGTCTACCTCGGACATATTGGGATACAGCGCGCGAAGATTACCCTCGCTCGCCCAAAAATAGACCATTACGAAGAACAACAAGGTAAACAGCGCGAGTATTGGAGGTATCGAACGCCTAACTATCGGCTGTGCTAACAGCTCACTTACCGTCGGCAAGCCAGCAGTGGGCGGGGCCTGATTCGCCGGCAGCTGAGCACCACCTGCGGCCGGGAGCTGTCCCGCCGCATTGGGCTGCGCCTGCTGGCCTTGAGGCGAGAGAGGCGCTATGGATGCGCCGTCATTAAATCCCTGTGGAGAGGCCAATGTCTGTTGCTCGGCCATAGTGCTTTCCTCTTTGTTCGCTATTTAGGTTTAAG
>JAYOBL010000038.1:3450-11079 GCA_038104835.1 Gammaproteobacteria bacterium
CAGTCTTTCTGGTCTTAGACCGGCATATTCATTATGTCTTGGTAGGCCTGCATCACCTTATTGCGTACCTGCACAGTCGCCTCGAACGCGAGCGAGGCTTTTTGCATATTCATCACCACGTCGGTCAGGGGAATATCACCGCCCATCTGAAACTCCTCTTGAGAAACGCGAGACGTTTCCTGCAGAGAGTTCACTTCCTTGAGCGAATCCACCACCGCCGCGCTCAGGCGACTGGAGAATGTTTCGCCAGACTGCGCGACTCCGGCGGCACCTTGGACTTGGGCGACGCCCCTAAAGTCACCAATTTCTCCCCCATCCCGCCAAGCCGAGGCGATCTTCGCCTGATAATCTCTTACCTGGGAGAGCAAACTTTCTGCCGATGAAATTTCCATGCTGACCTCTGTTCGATTGGCTGTATAACTTTCTTAAACGCTTAGATTTTTCGTAAATGATTAACTGCGCGCATAGGCGCGAGGCACCTCGTGTCCTGCTTTTCTGAATTCAAAGAGTTTTTGACGCAGTGTGCGCGGACTCATGCCGAGCTGCTCGGCCGCCTGCGTTCGACTCGCACTCTCACGCAGCGCAGCGAGGATGCTGTTGAGTTCCACGCTCTCGCGCGACGTTGATCTCGCTTCGCTTTGCGCAGGCTGCCGAATGTCGAACAGGTTTTGTGAACGTGAGTCCTGAGCTGATGTGTGCGGCGTTACCGCATCTTCTCCTGTTCCAAGTTGTGGGGCAGTGCCGAGTTCAGGGATGCTGTAGCCGAGGTCGTCGAAGGCGATATCGCTAGCGGTGATCGTGTTGTTTTCGTGCAGGACCACTGCGCGTGCTAGTACATTTTCGAGTTCGCGCACATTGCCTGGCCATGAATGAGAAAGTAGCTTCGAAAGCGCATCGACACTAAGAACCGGCCGCTGCTCCCGCGCATGCTTCTGTACAAAGATGCGCGCAAGCGGTTCGATGTCTGCGGGGCGGTCGGCAAGGCAAGCGATAGCGAGATTGAATCCACTCAGGCGAAAGTAGAGGTCTTCTCGGAATAAGCGATTTTGAATGTGATACTTAAGATCGATGTTTGTCGCCGCAATAATGCGCACGTCTACAGCCACTGGGGTGGTTGCACCCACTCGGTAGATTTGTTTTTCCTGTAACACCCGAAGTAGCTTCGCCTGAAGCTCGAGCGGCATCTCGCCTATCTCATCGAGAAATAGCGTGCCGCCGGTTGCCTGTTCGAAGAAACCTATCGAATGCTTGTGGGCGCCGGTAAACGCGCCTTTCTCGTGCCCAAATAGCGTGTCTTCCACAAGATGCTCAGGAATGGCGGCACAATTGAGCGCAACAAAGGGCTTATCCGCGCGCGCCGATGACTCGTGCAGCACACGCGCCAGCACTTCTTTGCCCGTGCCCGACGGGCCACGAACGAGCACGGGAATCTCGGTACGCGCTACCTTGCACGCTAACTCGAATAGCTCAACGCTCTTGGCGTCTACAAAGACGAAAGGGTAGTCGTCGGTAATCTGATTCATTGTTGGTTATGCCGCTTTGCCGAATTCATTGCCGTGTCTGCCACTTGTTAGCAAACGCCGTGCCAATAAATATAAACTCTGAAAATCAACAGCTTACGCGGCAATGTAAGGAATCTGACAAGCAGAGAGAAGGGTTTCTGGTGTAGATGACAAGAAAGTGGCAGCGGAGGAATGGGTATTTTCGCTGCGTGCTGTGCCGCTTTATAAGAGGGTAGGGAATGAGAAGGTATTTGACCCAAGGCGCTCGGGATGAGGAGGTCAGGGGTCCCACCCCGCCCACCTTGGGTCAAATTAGATTTGCTTGTGCCTCTTCCTAGGACTGAGCCGAAAGACCGGGCACAAGCGAATTTTATTGGCCATACACAGAGTACACGGCCTTTTTCGCCACTTACTGCAAGAGCTGCAGTACGCCTTGCTTGACCTGATTCGCCTGGGCGAGCATTGCCGTCGCCGCCTGGGAAATGATCTGGGTGCGCGCCAGCTCCGAAGTCTCGATCGCATAGTCAGCATCTTCGATGCGACTGCGTGACTGATCGGTGTTCTGCGCTACGTTGAGCAGATTGTCTGAGCTGTGCTCTAACCTGCTCATGTAAGCACCGTATTTGGACCGTTCGGTGGCGAGACCTGTGATCGCCGTGTCCAGTTGACCAATCGCAAATGTCGCGTTGGCTGCAGTATCAATGTTGATCGCTGCTGGCCCGGCACCCCAGTACAGAGCAGCATCGCCGTACGCACTACTGTCTGTTCCCGCGGTGGCATTGTCCGATTCGGCGCCGCCACCAGTACCATCTGCAGCAGTCGCATCCGCATCGACAGTCACACTGGGAACCCATGACTTAAAAGTCAAGTCCATAGTCTGCGAGGAATTGGGGCCAAGCTGAATTGTCACTGTCGTCGCTGCGGCTGCCGCAGTGTAGACATCATCGCCATTAAGGATGGTCATGGTGTTCCATGTTGTATTTTTAGCGATGCGATCAATCTCGGACATTAAAGCTCCGAATTCAAGATCCAATGCGTCTCTATCGGTATCAGAATAAGTCCCCGACGCGGATTGCACAGCGAGCTCGCGCATACGAATGAGCATATTACTGATCTCGAGCGTTGCTCCCTCTGCCACTTCGAGCATTGAGATAGCATCGTTTGCGTTCTTCGATGCCATCGTCAAACCACTCACGACAGCCTTCATCCTGGACGAAATTGCGAGACCCGCAGCGTCGTCTTTAGCCGAATTGATGCGCATCCCTGTCGAGAGACGCTCCATCGCTGTCGACATCTCCCGATCGTTGCGCGCGAGCGCATTAGCCGCAATAGTCGACGAAATATTAGTATTTATAACAGTCATAGGTTAGACCTCTACTTCCATTAACAATGTTTTGGAACGAGTGCTTCACTAAAAGTAAAGCTCACGCCCCCCCGTACTGCATTAGCCCCAAAATTTAAATATTTGGCCCGAGGCTCTGGGGCAAGGAGGTCAGGGGTCAAGCCCCTGGGCCTCGGGCCAAATTCTTAGTCGGGCGCGTCAGAGATGACGGCACTCGAAATCTTATTAAGACAAGTCGCTACTAAGCTTGAAGTAACTGAAGCACCGTCTGCTTAGCCTGGTTAGCCTGAGCAAGCATTGCTGTACCGGCCTGCTGTATGATCTGCGTTCGTGCTAGCTCAGACGTCTCGACCGCATAGTCTGCGTCTTCGATGCGGCTGCGTGACTGATCCGTGTTCTGCGCAACGTTGAGCAGATTATCCGAGCTATGCTCCAACCGACTCATGTAAGCACCGTACTTGGCGCGCTCGGTCGCTAAACCGGTAATCGCCGTGTCGAGCTGACCAATGGCGAATGACGCGTTTTCGACAGAGCTTATATTTATAGCTGTACCGCCGTTAACAAAAAGTACAGCCGCTCCAAAGGCGCTAGAATTCGCTCCGTCGATGGCATTATCTTGGCCTGTCCCGGAAGTGTATCCGGTGCCAGCTGCGTCGGTAGTATCCGCGTCGTCTGTTGCACTCGGAACCCACGATTTAAATGTCAATTCCATAGTCTGCGAAGAGTTAGGCCCGAGCTGAATCTGCAAGGTCGTTGCCGTCGAGTCTTTGTCAAATACTGCGGCTCCATTCGCATCATCACCGCCGTTCAGAATACTCATAGTATTCCACGTTGTATTTTTCGCGATGCGGTCGATCTCATTCATGAGCGCGCCGAATTCCAAATCGAGCGCCTGTCTATCGGTATCAGAGTACGTTCCAGAACCAGACTGAACGGCGAGCTCGCGCATTCGAATCAACATATTGCTTATTTCTAGCGTGGCTCCCTCTGCGACCTCTAGCATTGAAATCGCATCGTTTGCATTTTTTGACGCCATGTTTAGCCCGCTCACAATTGCTTTCATTCGTGATGAAATGGCTAGGCCGGCTGCATCGTCTTTCGCTGAGTTGATCCGTAAGCCGGTGGAGAGCCTCTCCATAGCCGTGGACATCTGTCGTTCGTTTCGAGCCAACGCGTTAGTCGCGATAGTCGCCGAAATATTGGTATTGATAACGCTCATGATTCTGACCTCATTGAGTTATTGCGTTTAGAATTTAATAAATTATTATCGATATACAGTTAGTTTTTTGCGCAGTCCTTGAAAATCAAGTCATGCATTTACTCAAACACGATGGGCCAATCGACAGCGCTCGTTTCGACTTTAAAAAAAATAAATTAATTTCTTATTTCTTGCATGTTTCGAGTCAAAAATCTTTTGAGAACCTAGTTGTTACACGCGGTGAACGCTATTACAGGTGAGAAAGAAATTTTGACAGGCTTACGTTGCCGTTCAAATAAGCGCAAGCAGGGCCGGCGTGAACATTGTTCACCACAACGAATAGTGGCTATCTTCAATGTTGCTTTATAGAAGCTCGATAGCAAATCGTAGTTGTAGTGGAGGGAGAGCGATCAATAAATAAAGTCTTGGGGGCAGCGTCCGATTGGCGATTCAAATCCATTGAGAGGTCAGTTCCATGAATGCATTAGCAAAGAAAGCGCTATTTAATTACGCTAGCGTTGAACAGACGAAGGCCGAAACGGGCAATCCCCACGAGCTGGTACAATTGCTCTTCCAGGGCCTCACCGATCGGATCGCCGCAGCACGTAACGCGCTTGAGAGACAACAAAGGGAAGAGCGAGCAAACTGCGTAACTCGCGCCCAAAAGATACTCTTTGGACTACGTCAGACGTTAGACTTCGAGAAGGGCGGCGAGCTCGCTCGCAATCTTGACTCGCTCTACGACTACTGTACCCGTAGGCTGACCGAGGGCCATGCACGCGAGGACGACGAGATCTTTCAGGAAGTTCAAGAGCTTATGGTACAGATTCGTGACGCATGGAACGTGATGCCCACTAAGGGTCCGAGCCTCGTCCAGTAGACCGGACGATTTCGTCACGACGCAGCCTCTCAAACCTGATCAACGTGGCTACTTCTTCCTCTGATAGGCCTAACGATTTAGCCAAGCGCTCGATCTGTGCACGCTCATCGTCGGTGATCACTCCGTCGTCGAGCGACTCAACGATCTGGTTCTGGAGGAGCTCTTTTCTTTGAGCCATTTTACTGGCGAAAGACGAAGCGACGATACCGGTCATCATCGCTACAGTCATTACACCCATTAAAGCGGTAAGAGCACCGGCGACTTTACCCAGGCCCGTGACCGGTGATACGTCGCCATAGCCGACAGTAGTCAGCGTGATTACTGACCACCACATTGCGTCGGGTATCGATCGGAAACCCTCTTGAATGTCGCCTTCGAGCACATAGAGTGCGGCGCTCGAGAAGAACATGGCCACGAAGAGAAGATAGAGGGTTGCGCTGAGGGAGTAGCGCTCTTCGCTGAGCACGTCGAACAGCGTCTTGAACGCTGGCGAGTAGTGGTTGATCTTGAGCAGTCTCAGCAGGCGCAGTATGCGCACCCATCTTAGATCCATACCGAAGCCGATATAGGTAAGGAAGTTTGGCAGTATGGCGACGGCGTCAACCATTCCCTGCCATCCGAACACGTAACGTAATCGGCGTGATACCTCTGTTTTACCGTCTTCCATCTTCGAGGCCGACGCCCAAATTCGGGCGAGGTACTCCACGGAGAATACTGTCATGGAAAAGGCTTCCACTAGGGCCAGCGGTGACGCATAAGCGACTGCGATCTCCGGCACCGACTCCAGACAGATGCAGACAACATTGATTAGGATGAGGCTAGAGAGAAAATAGTCGCAGTACAGGCTTGCGACATCATCAGATTGGCCTTTCTCAAGTATACGCAGCGCCCTGTCTCGCGTGGGGTTAGGGCTGCTATCTATCACGCCCCCTGATGGGTATTGATCGTCACGCATAACCTACACCGACTCGTCTGCGACGATCTCGTATTTCGCCATTTTCTGAATAACCGTCGTGCGGCCGAGCTGCAGCAGGCCTGCTGCATGGGAGACGTTGCCCTTGGTCTGCGCAAGGGCCGTTCTTATCAGATTAGACTCGAGCCTGTTAAGGATTTCCCGCGTCGGCACACCCTCCGGCGGCAGTGTGTCCATCGACTCTGATAACCTGATAATGCTCTCAAAATCCGTCGTCAGGTCGTCCTCGAGGCTGGATTCTAGGCTGTCAAAAGCCGAATCGATTTTGGTGTCATCAGCTCCGATTCCTTCATTCTCCGCAGCGACTCGCTCATCGACTGAGAGCTCTGGCTCGAATTCAGTGAAACTTTCGGTCAGGCCTTCAAGAAGCGCGAGCATTTCGCCGGGAATAAACTCCTCGGGAATCCTATTTAGATCGATAGTCTGACCCGCAAACAGAACCGACAGTCGCTGCACGAAGTTAGAGAGCTCACGCACGTTACCCGGCCAGGAATAGGCCGCGAGTATGTGGTGAGACAGATGAGTCATGCGAATAGGGGGCCGGCCGGCGGCGAACTTGTGGGCGAAGTATTTAACGAGCTCAGCGACATCTTCACTGCGATCCGCGAGACGAGGCACCCTTAGGGGAACCACGTTCAACCGGTAGTAGAGGTCTTCGCGGAACGTGCCGTCCTCGATCATCTGCAGCAGGTCGCGGTGCGTGGCTGCCACGACTCGCACGTCGACGCTGATCGGCTCGCTCGCCCCCAATGGTTCAATCTGCTTTTCCTCAAGCACTCGCAGAAACTTGACCTGAAGGTCCAGCGGCATGTCGCCGATCTCGTCTAGAAAGAGCGTGCCGTTGTGAGCAAGCTCGAAGCGGCCCTTGCGATCGCAACTAGCCCCCGTGAAGGATCCCTTACGATGACCAAACAGCTCGCTCTCGAGCAGCTGCGCGGGTATCGCGCCACAGTTGATGGCCACCAGACGCTGCGAGTAGCGCGGAGAGTGGTTGTGTAGCTCTCGGCATACCAGCTCCTTGCCCACTCCGGACGCGCCATTTATCAGCACCGGCGCGTTGGAGTTGGCACACTGGCGTATAAGTCCGCGTAGCGCGCGGACTGACTCGCTACTGCCAAGAATCTCGGATTCGTTTAGCTCTGTGATGGGCGAAGTCGCCATTTGGCTGGTGCCTTGTTGGTAAGCTTTCGTCGCGTCGACAGTTGCAACACATACCGCTGCGTTGATAGGCGCGGGGTAGGGCTCACTTGATTAGCTTCTAACGTTTGATTGTAACCGAGGAAGCGTAATTGTCACTGCACGGTTAAGTCGCAATTGTTTCAATAGGTTTCAGTTAACGCATTTGCTCAGCCGTCGTCGTGGCATTTTCCCTCCTCCGAACTCCTGGCTCCTTTTCTAGTCTATTTGAAAAAAATAAGTAAAGTCGACCCGTGTAGTGTCGATTGACGGCCTGAGGAAAGCGTTCTTTCGGCTGTGAAGGCCCAGAATGCTGGACCGCAAACGCCTTAATCAATGAAAGAGACAAAAAGGAGTAAACGGTAAGGCAGTAAGAGCCAGTCAGAGGTCAGAGAGGTCAGGGAGGTCAGAAACCCAAAGTAATTCACTCTCAATCCCTTAAAAAGGAAACTCTGATGACAGTAATAAACACAAACATTAGTGCAAACATTGCTCGCGATGCGATCGGTCGTAACGACAGGGTAATGTCCACAGCGATGGAACGCCTATCTACTGGTC
>JAYOBL010000038.1:11089-15125 GCA_038104835.1 Gammaproteobacteria bacterium
CATAAATTCTGCAAAGGATGATGCAGCTGGTATGGCTATTGCGAACCGGATGGCTGGACAGATTTCAGGCCTAAACATGGCCAAAAGGAACGCGAACGATGCGATCTCCATGGTACAAACCATAGAGGGCGCTTCAAAGGAAATCACGTCGATGTTAGTCCGTATGCGTGAGCTCGCAGTGCAGTCTGCTTCAGGTACCTACTCACAAACTGACCGCGACGCGTTAGAACTTGAATTTGCTGCACTTATGGCGGAGGTGACTCGAATTCAGGAGAATACACAATGGAATGGCATGAGTCTGATGGACGGGGGACCAAACGCCATCACAATTCAGCTCGGGGCCTCTGCGTCACAAACTATGACGGTCACATTTAAAGATTGGGGCCTAGCGTCTGCGGGTGCGTTAGGAGCAGATATCAGCGCCCTTACGATCGATGACGATACAGATGCAGCTACAGCTATTGCGGATGCGACTGCATCAATAACAGCTTTAGACGCCGCCATCACGAGTGCTACCGCGGAGCAAGCAGCCTATGGTGCGTATTTAAGTAGTTTAACACACGCGTCTGACAATCTCGCGAATGTTTCAACAAACCTTGACCAATCACGCAGCCGAATCGAAGATGCTGACTACGCGGTTGAAACTACTGAGCTAGCACGCACCCAAATCATCGCGCAGGCGAGCACGGCGATGCTGGCACAGGCGAACCAGGTGAAGCAGACCGTCCTATCTCTGCTACAGTAAGAACGCTGAGCCGTTGAGCCACTAACAAGGGAGGACCGTGAATGAACAGTATCGACGCACAATCTGTGCTTGCTACGCGTGCGGCCTCTGATGTTAGCGTTACCCGCGCACCCAGCGGTCCTGCCGCTGGAGCACGACCCGAAGCGACAACTGCAGCCGAAGGCATAGCGGCGGTGAAGCGGACTGCCGATCAGGCGGTGCGCGTCTCCGACGCCCTTGAATCTCAAAAAATTCGCGCAGGCGAGGAGATTCAGGCGGTCCAGGCGAAGCTCGACGAGATCGTGTCTCACCTCAACGTGAAGATGGAGGTGCGGGACAAGAGTCTGAATTTCTCAGTAGACGAAGTCTCGAATAGAGTCATGGTAACGGTAACAGACAAAGTGTCTGGCGAAGTTGTCCGGCAAGTGCCCTCAGAGGCCATACTTAAAGTAGCTCACAACATAGAAGCGCTAAAGGGTGTTCTGTTTGACAGAAACATTTAGCGAGTAAGAGAAATTCTGCCGGCATACGCCGGCAGAATTTTTTAACGAATGCAAGACAGTCGACCGGCCAAAGGGAACAAAGTATCCTTGCAGGCGCAAACACTAATAAGTGAGCCTCGCATGCTCCGCAAAACCTTATCTGAACTCCTTCTCATTATTTTATTCGGGCTGGTTATTGGCCTGATCATGGCGATCACCGCCAACAGTTTCGTCGAGGGCGTCAAATACGCGGCCTCGATTCGCTCCAACAGCGAATGGGCCAACTTCTCGCTGCTGGGCGAGACCTATTCCTATGCTAGCGTCGTGTTCTTGCTCGCGGCTGCGGCAGTGGTCGTGGCTCTGAAAAAGTTTCTCGCGCTGCGCGGCTGGGCTGGACCCGCCGATACGATTTATGCGGCCCATAGCAGCGCGCAGAATCTCGACGTAAAAAAGGGTATGGCGTCTACACTCGCGGCTTTCATCACCGCCAGCGGCGGTGGCTCGGTCGGCCAGTATGGGCCACTAGTCCACTTCGGCGCGAGCACTGGCGTGCTCTTTCGCCGTTTCCTCGGCAACCGCTTTGCACAAGACATTTTCATCGGCTGCGGGGTGGCCGCGTCTATTTCTGCAGGATTCAATGCACCGCTTGCGGGCGTCATCTTTGCCCACGAGGCGATACTGCGGCATTTTTCTTTGCGCGCCATCGCGCCCATTTTTGTCGCGTCGATAAGCGCCGACACCTTCGACCAGCTACTGTTCCCCAGTGCGGACACGACGTTCCAGCTTAGCCAGGCCGTGCCCGAGCTCTACGATATTGTCCCAGCATTCATCGTGCTTGGCCCCCTACTCTCGCTAGTTGCTATCCTTTTCATGCGCTCGCTGCGATTCACGACTCAGATGGCCGCCGCGTTTCCCTACACCAAGTCCGCGCTGCCATTTATCGCCGCATTCGTCTGCGGCTGTGTCGGCATCTTCGTACCTCAGATTCTAGGCATCGGCGTCGAGTCGGTGAATCAACTCATAGCGGGGGAGTTCGCACTCGCGATGGTGGTCATCTTACTCATCGCCAAGCTCAGCATGACCGCCCTGTGCATCGGCTTCGGCCTGTTCGGCGGCGTATTCTCTCCTGCCCTGTTTATTGGGGTCGCCACCGGCTCGCTCGCGGCAACGGTACTTAGCCTCTTCGGGTTCGTCGGCGTCGATCAAGTTTTGATGGTTTCGGCGATGGCGGCGGTGAGCGCCTCGGTGATCGGTGCGCCCATCTCTACGGTCATGATCGTGCTAGAACTCACGGGCTCCTATGAATACGCAGTCGCCGCGATGATTGCCGTCATCATCAGCAGCTTGGTGACACACCGGCTGTTTGGCTTATCGTTCTTCGACCGCCAGCTACTTGACCGTGGAGTGGACATGACCCTAGGCAGAGAAGCGATAGCGCTGGGTAACACGCGAGTCACTGAGTGCAAACTGGCAGCCTACGTGGCGCTGGCCAAAGACACTCGCGGCAGCGAGGCCTATGCGCGCATGAGCGACGAAAAACTCATGGAAGCCTACGCGGTGGACGAGCAGGGCGTATTCGTCGGCAAGCTAGACCTATTTGGCGCACAGGCGGCGGGCGAAAAATCCATCAAGACCAAGCTCGATACTGTGCCTATCACTCTCAAGGAAACAGATTCGCTACAGACAGCAATGACAGAAGCAAGCGACTTTGTCGGCGAGAGCATCCCCATACTCGACGCCAATGGCGAGAAACTCATCGGGGTGGTGACCGAAGGCGATCTGTTCCATGCGGTGTTAGATGTGCAATCGACCGTACGGCGCATAGAGCGAGCCTAGGCGCAGCCGTCTGAAGGCTTCTTTAGCGTTGGAGGCTTCCGCGGGTATGCGCTATCCTGCCCTTAAAATACTTCTCTCATTCTTCTCAGCTATTAGGGCTATATCGATGCTAGCTAATGACTTTCTTAGCCTTCTATTCTGTTCACAAGTAGCGCGCAAAAGCAGCGTCTCCTTGCTGCTCGTCACATGCCTCGTCGCCTTATTCAATGCCAGTAGTGCATCGGCACAGGATAACGCAGAGTCTCAATTCGATGCGGGCATCGCCGCCATGGAGCGAGGTCACTACGCCACGGCGATGCGCGCTTGGCTGCCGCTAGCGAACGCAGGTATCGCTCAGGCGCAAAACAATATGGGCCACATGTACGAAGAAGGTCTAGGTGTCGCGCAGAATTACACCACGGCGCTCGATTGGTATCGCAAGGCGGCTGATTCGGGCCTTGCCGAGGCACAGCAGAACGTCGGCCTGCTCTATTTTTACGGCTATGGTGTTGCAGAGAATGCGCGCGAAGCGGTGCGCTGGTTTCAGATGGCGGCAGACCAAGAGCTCGCGGCGGGAGAGTATATGCTCGCCCTTGCAAAGCAGCAGGGTAAAGGCACGTCATTGGACTACGCCGGTTCGCGTCGCCTGTTCCTGAGCGCGTCACGCAAGAACTACGGCGGTGCCCAGCTCATGTATGCGTTCATGCAGCAGGCTGGGGAGGGCGCCGACTCAAACCCCTTTAGCGCCTACGTGTGGGGAAAGATTGCCGAAGCAAACGGCGTCGAGGCAGCGGTCGATGTGACATCAATCTCTTCGATTCTGCTTAACGACAAAGAAATGGCAAGCGCCGAATCGACGATCGCGATGTGCCTGGCCGAAGGTCTAGACGCCTGCCCGGAATAGCCTAGTCGTTCTTGACCACAATCTCGATACGCCTGTTGGCTGCACGACCGATTGCGGTGTCATTGCTTTCAAGTGGTCGCGTGTCTGCGAAGCCCATCACCACCATACTAC
>JAYOBL010000038.1:15135-19143 GCA_038104835.1 Gammaproteobacteria bacterium
CTACCCGGCTCCACCGCACCACTCTCGATTAAGTAGTCGGCGACACTTGCCGACCGCGCTGAAGAAAGATCCCAATTATCTCGATAGCGGCTACCAAAACCCAGTGGCACGTCGTCGGTGTGCCCCTCTACCTGAATGAGTCCGCTCGTGCCGCGCAGCGACGCTGCCACGTTGTCTAGGAGCGCAGTGAAGTTGGGGCGCAGCAGCGCGAGCCCACTCGAAAAGCTGCCCTGCTCCGCAAGTCGGATGATAATGAGGTCTCCCTCGCGTTCGACTTCGGCGAGTCCTTGGTTGATTTCTTGGCTCAGGTTGGCGCGAATCTGCTGGAACTGATCCTCGATACGATCTTCGCGTTCGCGCTGAGCGCTAGAACCTCCCGCTGTCTGCGGACCGTTACTCGCCCCTTCCGCAGATTGAAATGCCGATCCGGCAACGCGGACTAAGCCATCAACCTGAGTCTGCACGGTAGCGACCTTAGCCAGCACCTCGATAGTCTCTTGGTCTAGCTGGCCTGGCGCACCGCTAGCGTCAGTTCGATCTTGAATCTGCACGGTCACAGCTCCGTCTTGCACCACGACAGTCACTTTGCCTTCAGCGATTTCACGCGAGAGTTCTTCTCGCACTTCAGCGAGCGTGGCATTGGTTGCGGACTGGCCGTCGCCAACATCACGCCTGAGCTCTTCATCGCGCGGGTCTTCATCAGTCTTCTGTTCTTCGATGGTGTTCATCGCAGTAGGCTCGGTCACCGCCGAGCGATACTGCTGCGAAATGATGCTCTTGGCTGTAGGGGATTCGATTACAGGAATCATCGTCTGCACGCCGAACTTCGTCTTCATCGAGCCGCTAACTTCTTTGTACTTGGGCACGTTCACGTGAGCGAAAGAAAGAATAAGCACAAAGAACGCCATGAGCAGCGTCGCCATGTCGGCGAAGGTCGCCATCCACGCAGGCGATCCGCTCTTACACGGCGGGCAGTCCTCGGGCTTAGGAGGATCCTGTGGCGGCTGCTCTTCTGGAAGCGCCTCTTCAAGCTCTGTGTCTGCTGCGTTCTCGCTCACTATTACTCTCTGTGTCTCAATCTTGCCGCTGGTAAAAGCACCTTGGCTTCCCCGCTCGGTGGTTGATTCTAGGTATTCGGAATTTTGATCTCGATACGCCTATTGCGCGCCCGCCCGCTTGCTGTCGTGTTTTCCTCAATAGGCACAGTATCCGCGAAACCCACTACCTCGAGCGCGGAGTCGTCTAGGCCGGCGCTATCACCAAGATACGCGGCCACCGATGCCGCACGAGCCGCGGACAAGTCCCAATTAGAATTAAAGATTTCACTAAAGCCGATAGGTACGTTATCCGTATGGCCCTCTACACGCACCGTGCCCAGCTCGTTGTTTATCGTATTGCCAATCTGCGAAAGCGTGCTGACAAAACCCGCTTGTAGGCGGGCGCTGCCAGACTCAAAAGAGCCCTGACTCGCAATGCGGATAACGATCATGTCGCCGTCGCGTTCTACCTCTAAAAGACCCTGTGCTATCTCCGAATTCAGGTCAGCTCGAATCTCTTCTAGGCGGTCGGAGCTGTCGCCGTCTGCATTCGCGATCTCTGTCGCTTCGCCCCCGCCTGTGCCCGCATCGGAGTTATTCGCCGCGCTAATCGCAATCCCAACCTCGCTACTCACGGTTGCCTGTACGTCGGCAACAATCGCTGCCACGTCGATTATCGTCTGGCTAGCGATTCCGTTTTGCGCACTGCCAGCGCCGAATTCCGCCCCGCCGCCTTGGGCCGAAGTCATGCTAACTACAATTTTTTCCCCCTGCGCTGACACTTCAACCTCACCGCGCTCAATCTGCTCAGCAAGCGCTGCTTTCACCGTCTCGAGTTCTTCTTGAAAGGCTTCGGGATTGTCTCGCGTCTTTCGAATGAGGTTTTCTTTTTCGGGGTCAATGGCGCGCTGCCTAGGGTTCTCGATCAGAGTTCTCTCAGCTTCGGCCGGGGTGAAGTTTTCGACAACGAGGCTTCGAGCAGAAGGTATTTGAATTTTGGGGATGATCTTTTTTACACCGAACGCGTTCTGTAGCGAGCCGTTAATTTGCTCGAATTTCGGAAGCTCGGTGTCAGAGAAAGAAAGCAATAGTACGAAAAACGCCATCAGAAGCGTCGCCATGTCGGCGAAGGTCGCCATCCAACCAGGGGCGCCGCTTTTGCACTCGGGACAGCCCTCGGGCTTCTCCTCGTCGCCGCCACCGCCTCCTGCGGCGGCCTGCTCGATCGCCTCGATCGCAGACTCGATTCCCTCGGTGCTTGGCTCGAGTTCCTCGGCTTCGCTTGGGTCTAGTACCGCTTCGCTCATGGTCTAGTCGACTCGCACTTACGCGTTCGCGTCAGCGAGTTTCGCCCGTTCTTTCGGGGCCACGAAGGAAGACAGCAAATCAGACAGCACACGCGGGTTACCGCCACCTTGAATGAATAGCGTGCCCTCGATGATCAATTCGCAGTTCGCCGCTTCGATGTCTGACTGGTTTGTTAGTTTCATTGAAATAGGCAGACAAATTACATTAGCCAATATTGCCCCGTACATAGTTGTTAGAAGGGCAACGGCCATTGCCGGTCCGATTGATTTCGGGTCTGACATATTACCAAGCATCAATACTAGCCCGACGAGCGTTCCAATCATGCCCATCGCCGGCGCAATCTCGCCCCATGCAGCAAAAAAAGAGGCGCCCATCTTATGCCGCAACTTCATAATCTCGATGTCTCGCCCGAGGGTCTTCTTAATCATGTCCTCGTCCGATCCATCCACGAGCATGGACACGGCCTTGGCCATAAAAGGGTTAGAGATATCTTGGCCCTCAAGCGCGATCATGCCGTCCTTCCTCGCGATTGTCGCGAATTCAACCAGTTGCGTGATTAGCTCCTCGGGTTTTTCGAGCTTGTTTTTGAAGGTTTTGCCTGCGACTTTAACCGCCCCTAGAAACTCCCCCAATGAAGAACGGAAAAGAGTTACCGCCAGAGATCCAAGGAAAACAATCTGCACCGAGGGTAAGTCGATAAACGCGCCTATCTGATCGATGCCAATTGAGTTAATGATGAGGCCGAATGCCCCAAGTAAACCCAAAATGGTTGCTATATCCATGATCTTTCTCCGATACTTCGTTTACGCCCAAGATATCAAGCCAATCGGCACTTACGCAGACATTGTTAGTTAATTTACTCTGAGCTCATACAAGGCAACGCTCGCGCAACCCCTAAAGCCCTTTTAAGCTAGCACGACATACCCTATTCCGTTCACTCTCAGTCTTTGCCACTTTATTTGGAGACCCTAATCGCCATGCAGCAAGTCACTGACCCGAAAGCTCGCAAGTTCTCCGTACGCTACGCTGCTAGATTACTGGGAACGGTTATTGTCGCTGCGCTCCTGAGTTCCTGTGACTACATGGCCGAGGTAGATTGTGCGGCAATGTACGCCGAATCACCCGAACTTCCCTCTTCCTATATCGACTCTGGCCGCGGAGTAGTGACCCACCTTCCAAGCAACACCTCTTGGCTGCGCTGCCCCGCCGGGATGAGCATAGGGAGAAACGGCGCCTGTCGCGGAACGCCACTCTTGCTCCCATTCGACGAGGCGCTTGCCTACGCCGATGAAGTCAGTGAAAAATCTGGACAGACAATTCGTCTGCCCACCGTAGGCGAGCTGCGCGCTTTGCGTGAAGACTCCTGTGTCAATCCAGCAATCGATATACGCGCCTTTCCAGCGGCTCAGGTTGAGAACAATTGGACCTCAGAGTCGAACCGAACCACGTCATTGTTAGCCTGCGCGGTCTATCTTTATCAGGGTAATTCGTCTTGCCGTGAATCTAAGGCAACGCCATACCCCTTTATGCTTCTTCTGGAGCGCGACTAATTCAGCTGCCGTTGTTACGACGCGCAAACTAGAACGAACGCTAAACCGAAAGATTCAACTGACTGCCAATCCTATTGGTTTTCTTTTTTCCTTGGCCCTTAGCTGGCTTGGAT
>JAYOBL010000136.1:0-3495 GCA_038104835.1 Gammaproteobacteria bacterium
TGGCTAAGGAAAAGTTCGAAAGAAGTAAGATTCACGTAAACGTCGGTACGATTGGTCACGTTGACCACGGTAAGACGACGCTAACAGCGGCTCTGACTAAGGTCTGTGCAGAAGCTTACGGTGGCGCAACGCGCGACTTCGCTCAGATCGATAACGCCCCTGAAGAAAAGGCGCGTGGTATCACTATTTCAACGTCACACGTTGAATACGATTCACCTAACCGTCACTACGCGCACGTTGACTGTCCTGGACACGCCGACTACGTGAAGAACATGATTACTGGTGCGGCGCAGATGGACGGCGCTATTCTGGTTTGTTCAGCAGCAGACGGCCCCATGCCACAGACTCGCGAGCACATCCTGCTGTCGCGTCAGGTTGGCGTACCCTACATCGTCGTGTTCATGAACAAAGCGGACATGGTTGACGATGAGGAGCTGCTTGAGCTGGTTGAGATGGAAATTCGTGAGCTGCTAGACCAGTACGAGTTCCCAGGCGACGACACGCCCATCGTGATCGGTTCTGCCCTGAAGGCGCTGGAAGGCGACACATCAGACATCGGCGCGCCGGCGGTACTGAAGCTTGTTGAGACTCTGGACAACTACATCCCAGAACCTGTGCGTGACGTTGACCAAGCCTTTCTAATGCCTATCGAAGACGTGTTCTCGATTTCAGGTCGCGGCACGGTAGTTACTGGCCGTATTGAGCGCGGTATCGTAAACGTAGGTGACGAGATCGAGATCGTGGGTATCCGCGACACGACAACGACTGTTTGTACAGGCGTTGAGATGTTCCGCAAGCTGCTCGACGAAGGTCGTGCGGGTGAGAACGTCGGTGTTCTTCTGCGTGGTACTAAGCGTGAAGACGTTGAGCGCGGTCAGGTTCTGTCGAAGAAGGGTACGATTTCTCCTCACACGAAGTTCGAGGCAGAGGTCTACATTCTGTCGAAGGACGAAGGAGGCCGTCACACGCCATTCTTTAAAGGTTACCGCCCACAGTTCTACTTCCGTACAACGGACGTGACAGGTGCTTGTGAGCTTCCCGAAGGCGTTGAGATGGTTATGCCAGGCGACAACGTGAAGATGGAAGTGACACTAATCGCGCCTATCGCGATGGACGAAGGTCTGCGCTTCGCGATTCGCGAAGGCGGCCGTACCGTAGGTGCTGGCGTCGTAGCCAAGATCTTCGAGTAAGCGATTGAGATTGAAGAGAAACACCCCTTCGGGGGTGTTTTTTTTGCGTCTCAATTTGATGGCGATGCACGTAGAGCCGTTTGGCTTCCGTGGCCGCGCTAAGGTCGCGAGGCAGCTCTCGGTCTTGTCCAGCGAGCAATCGGCGCAAAGCCAGAGAAAATAAGGCTCGAATGTGGTTTTAAGAGATGTATTCGCTTGACAGAGGGTAGGGGCGGCCGTAGAATTCCGCTTCTATTTTGACACCGGCCCACGCCGCTGCCAGCAGAACACAAGGATTCAAGTGCCGCACAAGCCTTTTATCGGCAACGCAGGCACGAAAGATTAATAATTTTTGGTCACCGGTCATTTCGGCGTGAGAAACGCGGAGTCGGCGGCACTATGGAGTTGTAGATAGATGCAAAATCAGCGTATTAGAATCCGGCTTAAGGCCTTCGATCATCGTCTGATTGATCAATCTACGCAAGAAATCGTCGAGACAGCTCGACGCACTGGCGCACAGGTTCGCGGTCCGATCCCTCTGCCCACGAACAAAGAGCGTTTTACGGTTCTAATTTCGCCGCACGTCAACAAAGACGCCCGTGACCAGTATGAGATCCGTACGCACAAGCGTCTGCTCGACATCGTTGAGCCAACAGAGAAGACGGTCGACGCGCTGATGAAGCTAGACCTAGCTGCAGGCGTAGAGGTTCAGATCAGCCTAGGCTAAGCGGTACAAGCTGCATAGCAAAACAGATCAACTACAGAATTAGCAGGCACCGGCTCAGACCCGGCGGTCACTAGATAAGCCTCCAGCGCTAACCCGCTGAGGCGGCGAGGAAGCCCCTCGCTACGGTAGAAAGCCTTCGTACGGTGAGCCCTGCGAAAGCCTAAAAATGAGTCCAGGCGATGAGAGTTCAGTCCTCTTCGCCCTTTTGCATAAAAGTATTGGCGCACTGATATTCCTGCTACCCACTTGCGGTGGCGAACATAGTGTAACGCGTCAGCGGCCATAGAGGGTTTCAGCCCCTTGCACGATGAGGTTTAAAACATGTCTATTGGATTAGTCGGTCGTAAGAGCGGGATGACCCGTATCTTCACCGAAGAAGGTACGTCTGTCCCTGTTACAGTTGTCGAAGTACAACCGAACAGAATCACACAGATTAAAACTCCCGAGACTGACGGTTACACTGCCGTTCAAGTCACTACCGGCTCACGTCGCGCTTCCCGTGTAACTAAGGGTATGGCTGGTCACTTCGCTAAGGCGAACACCGAAGCCGGCTCTGGATTATGGGAATTCCGCGCGGCTGACGCCGAAATCGCCGAGCTCGCTACCGGTGGCGAAATCAAGGTCGATTTGTTCGCCGAAGGCCAAATGGTCGACGTCACGGGAACTTCGAAGGGTAAAGGTTTTCAGGGTGGCGTTAAGCGTCACAACTTCCAGATGCAGGACGCAACGCACGGTAACTCACTGTCGCATCGCGCCCCTGGTTCTATCGGCCAGTGTCAAACACCGGGTCGTGTATGGAAGGGCAAGAAGATGGCCGGCCAAATGGGTAACGAGCGTTCAACGACTCAAAGCCTAAAAGTGGTTCGCGTTGATCTCGAGAACAACCTGCTTCTCATCAAAGGTGCCGTACCAGGCGCTACTGGATCAAACGTCGTCGTTCGACCAGCTGTAAAGGCCAAGGGGTAAGCAATGGAATTAAGTCTTGCATTGCCTGGCAAGAAAGCGGGCAAGGAAAAAGTCTCTGTTTCGGACGAGGCTTTCGGTAAAGAATACAACGAAGCTCTGGTACACCAGACCGTAGTCACCTATTTAGCGGGTGCGCGTCAAGGTACTGTGCAGCAGAAGACACGTTCTGAAGTACGCGGCGGTGGCCGTAAGCCATGGCGTCAGAAGGGCACGGGTCGTGCGCGTTCTGGTACTATCCGCAGCCCAATCTGGCGCAGCGGTGGCGTAACATTTGCAGCGCGTCCTCAGGACCACAGCAAGAAGCTCAACAAGAAGATGTACCGCGGCGCGATGCGCTGCATCCTGTCTGAGCTGATTCGCCAAGATCGCCTGTTCGCTGTCAGCGAATTTGCAATCGACTCTCACAAGACAAAAGATCTCGTTGGCAAGCTAAACGAGTTCGAGCTCGACAATGTACTCATCATCTCGGAGCAGGTTGAGCCTAATCTCTACCTCGCAGCCCGAAACCTCCACAAGGTAGACGTGCTTGACGTCGCCGGACTCGACCCAGTTAGCCTGGTCGGATTCGACAACGTCATTATCACTGTCGCCGCGCTTAAGAAAGTCGAGGAGATGCTGGCATGAACCAAGAGC
>JAYOBL010000039.1:0-3483 GCA_038104835.1 Gammaproteobacteria bacterium
GACTAGCATAGTGCTCGCCGCATCGCTCTCTTGATGCGACATCTGATCGGCCAATACCGCAAGGTAAACCATAGGTGTTGCCGAAGGCCAAAGCAGTTCGCCCCCCAGTGTTCGCAGCTGAGCTTTCCGCATTGGGCCGATATCCAGCCCCCTAGCAATAACAAACGCACAAACGAGCACTGCGGCAATAGCGTAAAAATTATACGCAATAGATCCAATGAACACGTTAATTGGGTCATCGATGCCGCTGGAGGCTAAGAGACTGACGATAACCGCTCCCCAAGCATTCAGCGGAATCAGCACGCAGATGGGCGCCGATGTAGCATCAATAATATAGGCGAGCTTCTCTCGGGATACCGCAAAGCGATCGAACAGCGGACGCGAGATAGAGCCCGCGATTAGCAGCGTGATGTTCGATTCGATAAACACCACAACACCTGTGAAAAACGCGAGCCATTGCGCCCTTTTCGCTCCGGTTACCCAACCCCGATTTTGAAGCAAAGCGATAAACCCGCGCACGCCGCCGAGCTGCTCGATTGTTGCGATGAGCGCACCAATAATCAGAGTAAACAATAAAACTCGGGTGTCGCCTGCGTCCCCGAAAACATTGACCACCGCCTCGATAGCCTGCCCGACAGCCGCCAGCGGATCGCCCGCGCCAAGCAGCCATGCCCCCATCCAAATACCAATGCTAAGAGAGAGAATGACTTGCCTTGTGGCTATCGCCAAACCTATCGCAAGCAGTGGGGGAACAACGGATGTCCAGACTGGATCGTGCATGGATTAACCTCTTGAGCCGGACACGATAGCACAGAGCCGCAGAGCTGTCAGAGCCCACCAGGCTAGCTATTCAAGCCCCTAATCGGCTGCTTGGCGCTCTAGCGGGGCTGTGTGATACTCAAGACTCGCTAGTCAAATAATAAGAGATGAGGATCATGCATGAGCAAATCATCCGGCACCCAAGGCGATACAGCGGCGGACACCCAATCTGGCTCTCACTCCGCGTTGTCAGAGGCCGAGCAGCTAGCAGCGGGAAAGAGTAAGGACAGGGAAAAAATAGTTAGCGCCTACGCTAACCCCTACTACCGCTACCTCGTTTTAGGCATCCTCACCACGGTCTATATCTCTAACTTCGTCGATCGCCAGGTCATCAACGTTCTCGCCGCGTATATCATCGAAGACCTGCAGCTCTCGGACGGCCAGTTCGGCATGCTCTCGGGGCTCGCCTTCGCGTTCATCTACACGGTCCTCGGCATCCCAATCGCCCGCCTCGCCGACCTTAGCAACCGCCGCAATGTCATCGCGATCTCGGTTGGCATATGGAGCCTCATGACCGCCGCCTGCGGCTTCGCGCAGAACTTTGGCCAGCTCTTCCTAGCGCGATTCGGCGTCGGCATTGGCGAGGCGGGCGGGTCGCCCCCCGCACACTCGATCGTTTCGGATATTTTTCCGGCAAGACAGCGCGCCACGGCGCTGTCCATTTACTCACTCGGCGTCTACGGCGGCATCCTAGTTGGCACTGTCGGTGGCGCCTACCTCGTTCAATATTTCGACTGGCGCACAGCCTTCGTGGTCGTTGGCCTACCCGGCATCGCGCTGTCGTTAATAGTACGCTTTGTGATCAAAGAGCCCCCTCGGGGCATGGCAGAGGGCCGCCGCGACGTCGCCCCGCCAGGGTTCTTCCACGTCATGCGAATTCTCGCGGCGCGCCGCTCGTTCCTGCATCTGAGCTTCGCCTGCGCTCTGCACGCGTTCGTGACCTATGGCATGGGCAATTTCATGCCGCTATTTCTCGGCAGGGTGCATGAGATGCCCATCATCGATGTCGGCTGGTACTACGGCATGATCGCCGGCGTCGGCGGGCTCGCGGGCACCTTCATCGGTGGCTGGTATGCTGATCGAATGGCTAACAAGCGCGACGACCAAACCTGGTATGTCTGGGTACCTTTTATTTCCACGCTCGCCGCAATTCCCTTTGCTCTTATCACCTTCCTGATAATGCCCGATGGCTATAGCGCCGCGTTCTCTTACCTCATCCCAGTATTTTTTGGCGGACTCTATCTCGCTCCCTGCATCGCGGCGACGCATTTCCTCGTTGGCGTTCGCATGCGGGCCATGGCCTCCGCGATTCTCCTATTCGTGCTCAATCTGATCGGGCTCGGGCTCGGCCCGATGATGACTGGCCTGGTGAGCGACTGGCTTACGCCCGATTACGGCGTCGATGCGCTGCGCTACGCGATGGCCCTCACGGTGCTCGTGAACCTGTGGTGCGCCGCGCATTATTACCTCAGCACCAAGACGATTCGCGCCGACATCGCCCTGGCGGCGGAATGACGCGGGCAGCGATACAGCCCGAGGCAGGAGACAATCGAAACCTAATCCCAAAAAGCTAAAAAACTAGATTCTGGAAATTTGGCTTCAAAGATAAGAACCAAGAAAACAAAAACGGAGAGAGTGAAATGGACAAAGCAACGCTACCCGGCCGCCTCGGCGACCCCTCTATGAGCCTGGCCACCGACCCTAGAACCGACCCGCGACTCGCCGCGGCGCTGACGGCCTTCGGACTCGCAGAGCAGGCTGCAGAGCCGCCGGTGAATGGCGACAGCAGCCTCGCAGAATGCCTAGGCTTCGCTGCTGCGGCCGAGGAAGGTTGGCGCGGCCTGTTTGGCCTGCTCGCGGCTAACACGCCGCCGCCAAGCAACGTCAGCGTTCGCGAGCACAGCATCCGCGGCCGCGATGGCAACGAGATCACCCTATTTATCCACGCCCCCGCCGATCACGACGCAGGGAGCCGCCCGCTTCCCTGCGTCGTCCACACCCACGGTGGCGGCATGGTAATCCTGACGGCGGCGGATGCTAACTACAGCCGCTGGCGCAGCGAGCTCGCTGCGACGGGCATGGTCGTTGTCGGCGTAGAGTTCCGCAACGGCGCCGGCTTACTAGGCAATCACCCCTTCCCGGCGGCGCTGCACGACTGCGCGGACGCCGCGCGCTGGACGGCGGAGAACAAGGCTGAGCTAGGCATCTCACACCTGATCATGAGCGGCGAGTCCGGCGGTGGCAATCTATCTATCGCTACAACGCTGCTCGCGAAGCGCGAGGGCTGGCTGGCCAGCATCGCGGGTGTCTATGCCCAGTGCCCCTACATCTCTGGCCAGTATGCCGATATGCCAGCTGCGCTCCCCTCGCTTGCCGAGAACGACGCTTATTTCCTCGACATGAAGACCATGGGCGCGCTCGTGAAGCCCTACGATCCCACCGGCGAGAACGCCGAAAACCCCCTCACCTGGCCCTATCACGCGACGCGCGAAGACCTAGTCGGACTGCCGCCACACGTGGTGTCTGTCAACGAACTGGACCCGCTGCGCGACGAGGGGCTCGTCTACTATCGCAATCTTATCTCCGCCGGCGTCACCGCAACCGGGCGCACAGTACACGGAACCTGCCACGCCGCAGACTTCTCCTTCGTAGACGCCATTCCCG
>JAYOBL010000039.1:3493-14894 GCA_038104835.1 Gammaproteobacteria bacterium
ATTCGAGACATCTCGGGATTCGCCGTATCACTTGCGAAATGAGGTGCGGTCGCTGTTAGCCATTCTATTGAAGGAGTTTAAAATGCGCATTATCTCCCTACGATCAGTCCTCTTGCCGCTCGCCCTGCTGTGCGCCAGCCTCGTTTCCTCCCTACTACAGGCGCAGTCTCTGCCGCGCAGCAGCCCAGAGAGAGTCGGACTTTCGAGCGAGAGGCTCGAGCGGCTTCCCGCGGCGATGCAGCGCTACATCGACGCCAATCAGCTAGCGGGCACCGTTACCTTAGTCGCGCGCGACGGCAAAGTCGCCCATCTGGAGAGCCAGGGCTGGAGAGACAAGGAAAGCGACACGCCGATGACGAACGACACTCTCTTCTTCATCATGAGCATGACCAAGCCAATCGTCTCCACGGCGCTGATGATGCTGTACGAAGAGGGACGCTTCCTGCTAACAGACCCCGTGAGCAAGTGGATTCCTGAGATCGCCAACAAGCAGGTGCTCGTCGAGGACGACGCCGGCGTGCACCGGTTGACGCCCCGCCAACCCATCACCGTGCGCGATGTCCTCGCGCACACGACGGGCTTGGATCCGAGTCGCGAACTGCTGAGCGACGAGGAGCAAGAACTGCTCACACGCGAGAGCAGCCTCGAGGCAACCCTGCTCAAGCGGGCGCCGCTGCCGCTCGCCTTTCACCCTAGCGAGGACTGGCAATACGGAAGCTCGACAGACTATGTCGCACTGCTAGTCGAGCGCATCTCGGGCGACGCTCTCAAGGATTTTCTTCAGCGCCGAATCTTCGAACCGCTGCAGATGACGGATACCTCCTATGTCGTCCCGCCGAGCAAACAAGACCGCGTCGCGACCGTCTACTCGCCCACCGGGCCCGAGCGCACGATCGAGGTGTATCGCACGCCCGAGTACAGCAGCGTCCCCTTCTTTGGCAGCGACTATTACGGCGGCGTGGCCGGACTCTTCTCGACGGCGAGTGACTACTGGCGCTTCAGTCAAATGCTGCTGAACGGCGGCGAGCTAGACGGAATCCGACTCCTAAGCCCGAAGACAATCAACCTGATGATCACCAATCACAGCGGCGACCACGACATCTATATTCGCGGTCCCGGCTACAATTTTGGCCTAGGCTTCGGCCTTCTGAATGACGCTGGGGTGGCACGGGATCCGTTCACCCCCGGCACGTTCACCTGGGGCGGCGCGTGGGGGACAATATTCTGGGTCGACCCCGTGGAGAATATGATCGGCATCATGATGACGCAGATCAGCTCCTACTCGCATCTGAACGTGCGCCAGGACGTGGGCGTCACGGCGGTGCAGGCCATCGTCGACAGCTACAGCAACGCGCCCTATCCCGTTCGCGGGTACGAGAAACTAAATCAATAAAATCAGATATTTAGTAGTCTTAATTTCTAAAGAGCCTTAAGCCCAGACTTGAATCTCTTATAGTTCTCGACATAGTGGCTCGCGGAGTCGATCAGCGCCTGTTTGCGCGCCGCGTCGAGCTCGGCGCGGATCTTGCCCGGCGCACCCATGACGACAGAGCCATCGGGAATGACCATACCCTCGGTAATGAGGGCGCCGGCGGCGATGAGGCAGCCCTTGCCGATTACTGCGCCGTTGAGCACGACCGCGTTGATACCGATCAGGCTGCCGGCGCCGATCGTGCAACCATGAAGCATGACCTTGTGGCCGACGGTCACGTCGCTCTCGATCTTCAGCGGAAACCCTTTGTCCGCATGCAGCACGGAGAGATCCTGAATGTTGCTGCGCGCGCCAATCGTGATGGTTTCCGTATCGCCACGCACGACGGCGCCGAACCAAACGCTGGCGTCTTTTTCTAATACGACGTTTCCGAGAACCGTTGCCGAATCGGCAACAAAGAAGTCCTCTCCCTCGGTCTGGGGTGCGACACTCTCTAGGCTGTAAAGCACGGCTAGCTTCCTCTAATTTGAGCGAAACGCGAGTGTAGCGAATCCGGCAACAATTAGGAAAGAAAGCTCCAACCGCGCGACCGAGGGGATGCAATTCGACCCTAGACATCGCGGGATAAACCGACTACTTTCAAGTGAGAAATAAACTGAGCTGAGCTCACCGGATAGACAAGCCGCGCAAAGCAACAGGCTCAGCTCGCCAACAACAAGACTTCCCAAAAACATAAAGAGAGCCGCAAACGCCATGAATCAACGCCGTGACTTCCTCCGATTCCTCGCCGCAAGCCCCCTACTCACAAGCTACTCCGCCTTCGCGCAGGAAGTCGAGGAGACCCTAGGGGAACGCTTAACAGATCCGCGCGAGGTGATTAACGTCTTCGAGATGGAGGCCATTGCGCGGGAGAAGATCCCGCCTGCTCATTTCGGCTATCTGAATACGGGCGTCGATAGCGACGCCACCCTGCGTGCGAATCGCGCAGGCTTCACACGCTTTCAGATTAGACCTCGGCGCCTAGTCGACGTCAGCGAGCCCGATCTCAGCATAGATCTAATGGGCACGCAGGCCAAGTCACCCATCGTCATCTGCCCAGTGGGAAGCCAAGGCGCTTATCACAGCGACGCCGAGCTCGGCACTGCGCGCGCAGCCGCGGCCGTCGGTCATCACATGATCCTCTCAACACAGTCCTCCACACCCATCGAGCAGGTTATCGAGGCTCGCGATGCGCCGGTGTGGTTTCAACTGTATCCGACCAATCGCTGGGAATACACGGTCGCAATGCTTAAGCGCGCCGAGGCCGCAGGAGCGACCGCTGTTGCGCTCACGATCGACCTTCCGGGCGGACGCAACACCGAGACTCAGTCCCGCCTCATGCGCGAAGACGACCGCGACTGCAGTGTCTGCCATAAGGGTCAGGCCAAGCCGGCTTTCCGCGGCTTAGACATGACAGGGGTTATGCTCAACGACTCATCGCTCACCTGGAGCGTGATCGGTCGGATGAAAGAGGTCACCGACATGAAGGTGCTCATCAAGGGCATCGAAACCGGCGCCGACGCCGCGCTAGCCGTGCAGCATGGCGCCGACGGCATCGTAGTATCAAACCACGGCGGCCGCGCAGTTGAGACCGAACGCGCCACCATCGAGTGCCTGCCCGAGGTGGTCGCCGCCGTGAACGGGCGCATACCCATCATCATCGACGGAGGCTTTCGCCGCGGCACCGATATCTACAAGGCGCTCTCGCTCGGTGCCACCGCCGCCGGAATCGGGCGTCCCTACTGCTGGGGCCTCGGTGCATTCGGGCAGGCCGGTGTGGAGCGCGTACTCAATCTTCTCAACCGCGAGCTCACCATCGCGATGATGGGCAGCGGCACACCAACTGTCGATTCAATTGGCCCAGACTACGTGCATGACGTGGGACACCGCGTGGCGCGGGGGCGCATGGGTTTCGGTTTGCTAGATTAGGCAACTGGCTATCATTCAGCTGCCACTCAACTATGCCGGCGCACTGCCGGCATAGCTAGCAGCCTCGCCCTTTTGAGCTGAGAACTGAAGATGGGGATTGCGGCTAACACGTGCTGAGCAGGTAGCCAAAACCGCGACGGGCGGCATTCGATAATGTCGAAATCGGCCGCACTCGCGTCGACAAACTCGCACTTGAAACAACACCTGAGAATGGTGCCCGGAGCCGGAATCGAACCGGCACGGTGTTTCCACCGAGGGATTTTAAGTCCCTTGCGTCTACCAATTTCGCCATCCGGGCCGGAGAGGCTTGAGACCAAGCAGAGATGATTACACCGCGGCAAGGTCGCCATCTTGCAGCGAGAGGTAATCACCGCGATGGCTCCACACTAAAGGAAGTTTGCACTGTGTGGATGGGCTAGATGCGAAGCGGAGACCGTGAGGCAATCCAGATGAGCACTAGCATACGGAGAAAGCGAAATGGAGGCTGGGGTCGGAATCGAACCGGCGTTAACGGAGTTGCAGTCCGCTGCATGACCACTCTGCCACCCAGCCGTCTCGCTCTTTCTCGCGAGGGCGAACTATAACAAACGCGGGCCAAAGTGGCATGCTTTTTTCTAGCCAATCGCCGCAGGCAAGAAGGCCCTTCACTTTTACACTCCACTCGGAAGAACTAATCAGCACAAACAGGCAGAATGACTCGACTGCGCCCACAACCATAGCACCCGGAATCCTGAGATTGGCAGACGGACCTATTTAGAGCGGTGCAGACTTTAAAAAACGAGGGCTTGAAAGGCAAAGCGCTGAATTATGGGGGGGCTAAGAGCCGGAGCTAACAGGGAGACGCTGAGGGACTAAATGGAGCGATAAAACGCGATAAAACAAAGGAAACAAAACGGAGACAGCAAACAGGAGGAGAAAAATGGAGCGGGAAACGAGATTCGAACTCGCGACCCCGACCTTGGCAAGGTCGTGCTCTACCAGCTGAGCTATTCCCGCTTAATCTGGTATCAAGCTGTTAAAGCTTGATCTGCTCCTAGGCTCGAATTTCTTGAGACCTATTTGCAGCTCTCTCTTTGAGGATGCAGGTGATCGTGAACCGCCTGCTTACCTCTGACGGCAAGGGTCTATTGCCATCGAAAGAGGACGCTATTTTAATGCCAAAGCTCGCTAAGTCAAGCTCTGAAACACCCACCCGTTAGAACACTTGAGCGCTGCGTCCAGTCTGCACTTAGTCTAACTCCCTTTGCCGCGTGCCTGCAGGGTTGCTCTTGCTGCGAGTAGGTAGCTGCCTAGAGACCAGAGACCCAGAAACGCAGCAACCCAAAGTAGCCCCAAACCCAAATGGAAGAGTATCGGCAGCGTGCCCGGGCTTGCTCCCAGCAGCAACGCAAGAGCGATCATCTGCAAGGTTGTCTTCAATTTGCCCACCCAAGCAACGGCGACAAGGTCCCGCACACCGCGTTCGGCCATCCACTCGCGTAGCGCGGAAATGGTAATCTCCCGCGCCACAATGAGAAGCGCTGGAATCAGAAGATCGGGATATACCGAAAGCAGTAGCACGAGAATGGCTGTGACGAACAACTTGTCGGCCACTGGGTCTAGGAACGCGCCGAAGGCCGAGCCTAAATTGAGTTTTCTGGCGAGGTAGCCATCAAGCCAATCGGTAATACTGCCAATGACGAAAAGCACAGCTGCAATGGTTTGGCCATACGCTAGAGGAGACAGATAGCAGAGTATTATTACCGGCACCATGACTACACGGCTGGCTGACGCAAGGTTCGCCCAATTGATCATAACGCGGTGGTCCTTCTCTTCTTCTTTTCGCTACTGCTTTTACTGGTGGCTATGCGTGTCTTATCGCAGAGTATTCTACACAAGCCAACGCCAGCTCGCTCCCCCAATGCCCGATAACTGCATGACTGGAATAACTGGCATTTTCTGCCGTCCTGGAACCCGCGCGGGCTAATTGAGATGGTAGTGCTCGTATATTAGGCCCGCGAGTTTTTCGCTTATACCGCTAACTTTCGCCAATTCACTCTCTGAAGCGCGCTCGAGACCCTGCTGACCACCAAAGTGCTTCAGTAGCTCGCGACGACGTTTAGGCCCGAGGCCAGGCACGTCTTCCAGAGTAGAACGCTTGCGCGCATTCGCCCGCCGTTGGCGATGAGCAGTTATGGCAAAGCGGTGTGCTTCGTCGCGCACTTGCTGCAAAAGATGAAGCGCGGGCGACTCGGTCTCTATCGCCACTTCGAGAAACCTCTCTTCCTTTCGCAGAAACAGAGTCTCCTGACCCGCTCGTCTACTTATACCTTTGGCGATGCCCAGCAGAAGTAGCGAATCTAATTTAAAGCGCTCTAACACCTTCGCAGCTTGGGTCAGCTGACCTTTGCCGCCATCGATAAGCAGGATGTCAGGCAGCTTCCCCTCTCCCTTCGTCAGCCGCTCGAAACGCCGCGTCAGTACCTGCTCCATAGCTGCGTAGTCATCGCCTGCAGTAATGTCGTCGATATTGAAGCGCCTGTAGTCATTTTTTACTGCGCCGTCTGCGTCAAACACGACACAGGAGCCGACCGTCCCCTCACCTGCCGTATGACTAATATCGAAGCATTCGATACGCAGCGGTGCGTCGTCCAATTTAAGCGCGACGCGCAGTGCCTCCATGCGCTGAGCACTGTTCCGCTTACTAGCAAGTTTGGCAGCGAGCGCATCATCAGCATTGGTAACAGCGAGCTTCAACCATTTCGCACGATGGCCGCGCACACTACTCACTAGCCTTATTTTGCGAGAGGAGACAAAACTAAGCGCTTCAGCAATCGCCGGAGATTCGCTGAGCTCATGGGAAGTGATTATTTCGGCTGGCAGATTCGATGCGCTCTCTTCGCCCAGGTAACGCTGCGAAATAAAATCTCCGAGCAACTCATCGGGTGTCGATGCGAGCCTGTGTTTGGGAAACATATTTTTGCTGCCGACTATGCGTCCAGCGCGGACAAAGATAACGTGAACACACACGCCGCTGTTCTGCATTGATAGCGCAAGAACATCAGTATCCATCCCCTGATTAGCGACTACCTGCTCTTCTTGAATCCGGCGAATAACGCGAATTTGATCACGAATCTTAGCCGCCTTCTCAAACTCCAGAGCTTGGGAAGCCTTTTCCATCTCAGCGCTGAGTTCGGCGCTGAGCTCTGAGTTCTTGCCTTTCAGAAAAAGCGATGAATAGCGCACGTCCCGAGCGTAGTCTTCAGGACTAATAAGGCCGACACAGGGCGCCGTACAGCGATCTATCTGATGCTGCAAACAGGGGCGAGCGCGATTCTTAAAATAGCTGTCCTGGCACTGCCGCACCTTAAACACTTTCTGCATAAGCTGCAGGGTGTCACGAGTGACATACGCGCTAGGATACGGGCCGAAGTATTTGCCTTTACGCGCCTTACTGCCGCGATAAAACATTAGGCGCGGGTAGTCAGCGTGGTCGGTTAGCAATATGTAGGGATAAGACTTGTCGTCTCTCAGCTGAATATTGTACGGCGGCTTGAGCTCTTTAATCAGGCTTTGCTCAAGGAGCAGGGCTTCGGTCTCGCTATAGGTTATGCTGATCTCGATGCGGGCGATCTTTGCGACCATCGCCATGGTCTTTGTTGTGAGCCCTGTCGCGCGAAAATAGCTTCCTACCCGCTTCTTCAGGTTTCGCGCCTTGCCGACGTAAATCACCTTTTCGGCGCTATCTATCATTCGATAAACACCCGGCCGACTGCTCAAGTGACGAACAAAGTCTTTGGGGTCAAAATCAGAGGCTGACGGGGTATCGGACATGGAAGGCTTGCTGCAAGAGAACAACGCAGAGGTTAGCCCATGCACTGAGCGCGCTCAAGCTAAGTTACCCATCTGTCATTCGTGCCTAACTGGCGAAAAGCACCTCGAGATCCCGATTGCTCGTCGCAAGACCGTGGCGCACGGCGAGTACCGTAAGCTCGGTGTCGTTCCGCACGCCCAGCTTCTCGAATATTCTGTATCGGTAGCTATAGACAGTTTTGGGGCTGAGGGAGAGGTAGTTAGAGATTTGCACCACCCTCCTACCATCAGTAAGCATGCCCGCAACCTGCAGTTCACGCCGCGACAGCTTCTCGAATACCGCTCCGTCGGGATCTCTGAAAGGGTCTGAACGCAGCTGGGTCGCTGCGTCTGCTGAAACATAATGAGAACCGCTCTTTGCGGCTCGGATAGCGCTATACATCTCCAGAGGATCAACACTTTTCGTTATAAAAGCGATTGCCCCCGCACGCAGTATTTTGGAGGGTATCACCCCGCCAGCAATTTCAGACATCCCTACTACGCGGGTCGTTGGAGACAGCTCTAATATTGATCTAGTAGCCTCAATACCCCCCATCCCCGGCATACGCGCCTCCATGAGCACGACATTGGATCGCACGGCGCCTTCGCGACCGAGATAATCCACCACCTCTTCTCCGCTGGCAAAGCTGGTCAATAGCTTTATATCCGGAGCATCTTCTAATAAACGAGCAAGGCCTGATCTGACGAGCTGGTGGTCATCTACTAAAATGACCGAGATCTGCGAGAGTCGCTCGAAAACTGCTGCCTCCACACCACTGCTCATACCCTTTCCTCTGCTAGCCACATTAGTCCCTCTTAAGGGCGTCATGCGGTCTTTTTTTATGCTGTTAGTTGTCAACTAAATGACAACTGAGTGTTGCATGGCGCACAGAAACACTCAAAAACTGGAAGCAGAATGCTTGATGTCTGTCACAAAAAAGGTGAGCAAGTGGCTGCTTTCGGAATCCCTGAGCCTCGGCTCACAGAATAATTTAGATTAGCCGCACTTCGGGCTGTAGGGCGATGCCGAATTTCTGCAGCACCGAATTACTCATCTCCTGAGCCAGAAGGAAAATCTCTTCTCCGCTTGCAGAACCGAGATTAACGAGCACGAGCGCGTGATCCTGATGGACAGCCGCCTGACCGCGAACTCGCCCTTTCCAACCCGCCTGCTCTAGCAGCCATGCGGCGGGCACTCGATACAGATCCTCATCATCACTGGGGAAATGAGGGAGATCGAAGCCCTGCTGTTGCAGGCTAGCTATCTTGCCCTCTGAAACCAGTGGGTTCTTAAAAAAGCTTCCGGCGTTGCCTAAAAGCCTTGGGTCCGGGAGCTTACTCCGCCTGATTCTGCAGACCGCTTCAATGAGCTCGCCGGAGGACGGCGGAGCACAGTTAGTGAACACCTCAGCCAAGGCGCCATAGCTGAGATTAGGGGAAAATTCGTCCGCAAGCTGTAGCACCACTTCAAGAATAATGTAGCGACCCACGGGAGCACGCTTGAACAGACTATCTCTGTAAGCAAAGTCACAGTCGCCTCGACCAAATACCACTTCCCGCGCAAGCTGCGTGTCGTAGGCTGTGAGCTGACTGATATATGAGGCGACCTCTACCCCATAGGCGCCAATATTTTGTATCGGCGCAGCACCTACCGTACCGGGTATTAGCGCTAGATTCTCTAAGCCATGAAGTTTTTGCTGTGAGCACCAGAGCACTAGCTCATGCCAGTCCTCGCCTCCGGCAACTTTAAGACAGCCTTGTTCAAGGCGCTCTTTGCCGAGCAAACGGTTAACTAGCACTAATCCTGGAAAGCCTTGAAGCAACAGCACATTGCTTCCCTGGCCGAGCACTAAAAGTGGCAAGCGCTGGTCGCGGGCAAACTCAACACCGGCCTTGAGCGCGGCAAGGTCATGGAACTCGAGAAGATAGCGAGCGACCCCAGTGACACCAAAAGTGGTATAAGCCTTGAGATCAGCGTGCTCCCTTAGACCTTCCAAATTCGATTCGTTCATTTGAACAGCGCCCTGACAGCCTCGAGATCGGCCGGGGTATCGACTCCAGCCGGAATGGTGCAGGGTGCAAGCGCAACATGGATGGCGACGCCATTGTGCAATGCTCGTAGCTGCTCAAGACGTTCCACCGCCTCTGCGGGAGCGACAGGCCAACTAACAAAGGCCCGCAAGGTCTCAACACGATAAGCGTAGATACCAATATGCCGATAGCATTGTTCGGGCAATGAAGTGCCTGCAGGTATCGGAGCCCGACTAAAGTAGAGTGCTCTGCCGTGGATATCGAATACCACCTTCACGGAACTCGGCTGAATGTAGTCGTCCTCACTTGTGATCGGCTCGCATAGTGTAGCCATGCCGAATTCGGCGCGTGCGATAAGATTTTCAGCGACGGTGTCTATGGCTTTGGCGGGAAGCATAGGCTCGTCGGCTTGAACATTGATCACAGTCCCGGAATCGTCCAACTCGAGCTCATTGACGACCTCGCATATTCGATCGCTACCAGAATCGTGTTCCGCCTGAGTCATAAACACCTCGGCCCCGAACCCCTCAGCCGCATGGCGAATGCGCTCGTCATCGGTTGCAATAATGACCCGCTGTGCCTGACTCTGCTGAGCGCGCTCCCAGGTATGCTGCAACATCGGCTTACCGCCTATGTCGAGCAGCGGCTTACCCGGCAGTCGAGTTGATGCGTAGCGCGCTGGAATGACAACGGTGAAGCTCATCGCAGCAGCTCAACTTCTTCCAAGGATAATGAGCGAGCCTCCTCGGGCAGCATCACCGGCACGCCATCACGAACAGGAAATGCCAAGGCGTCAGCCAAACACACCAGCTCCGGCGAGCCATTCGACTCAGGGTTCGCCTCTAGGGGTACCAGCGAGTTATGGCAAAGAGGACAGGCCATGAGGCTGAGAAGTTTTGGGTCGAGCATAGCGAGAATCCTATGGTTAGTGCTTTGAGCTTTGCTTGAGCTGCCTGCGGTTTATCGTGGCACTCAGGCGTTTATCGAATGAAACGAGAAAACGCTCTGGGAGTTTTACCTTTATCGTCAGGTACCAGTAATTTTTTTCGGCAAAGTCTGCGACCTTAACCGCGTCCTTTTCGGTCATAACTATTGGCTGAATGCTGTCGAAACCTTCGAAGTCCTGTTCTGTAAACCAGTGATGATCTACAAAGGAATGAGTTTCAAAAGTATAAGGCAGCTCTGCTAGCAGTTGATAGAACCGCTGTGGATTACCTAGCCCAGATACAGCCTGAAGTTTGGCACCCATTTTGAATGGCGCCCCCTCGTAGGGGCGTTTCTCTCCGCTAAGCAAATTAATAAAGCAATCCGGCTCAGCCCGCAGGGCAAAGCCTTCGGCAGGCAACGATACCGAAGTAGTTTCATTGGCAGCATTCGTTGCGTCCTTCGCGCCATCCTTGTTTTCAGCGGGTCTCGCGCCGCGTCCGCTGCTCGCCCACACAACGCGATTAGCGAGCAGGGTTTCACGAACGCAGGCGACGTCACGCTTACGGCCGTTGACGGCGACAAAATCTGCCTCAGCTATTCGAGCAACGGGTTCGCGCAGAGGGCCTGCTGGCAAGCAAAGGCCGTTCCCGAAACCCCTTTGCGCATCAACCACCACAATCTCTATATCGCGCTCCAGCGAATAGTGTTGAAGCCCGTCATCGCTCAGCACAACGTCAACAGCAAACTCTTTCCTCAACTTGCTCACCGCGGCGCAACGGTCTCTGTCTATAATAACTGGACACTGAGTATGACGAGCTATTATCAGCGCCTCATCGCCCGCCTCTTTGACCGGCGTGGCGGCCGAAACTGCGAACGGGTAATCAGGTGCTTTGCTGCCGTATCCCCGCGAGACCACTCCGGGTCGAAAGCCCTTGCTCTGTAGATGCTTGCACAGAGCAATCAGGAGCGGCGTTTTGCCTGTCCCGCCGACGCTAATATTCCCTACGATAACAATCGGCAGCGGCGAACGCTCTGCAGCGTTGGATAAGCGGCGGCGTCGACGCGAGGCAAGCTGAGTAAAAACCCATTGCAGAGGCCAAAGGGCATAGAGCCAGAGAGCACCGGAGTACCACGCGCGCTCGATAAATTTGGACATAGACCTATCTCGCGGTGCAGCCAATTGCTGGACCCTTTTTGTTACTGTTCGTCGGC
>JAYOBL010000039.1:14904-15528 GCA_038104835.1 Gammaproteobacteria bacterium
CTGTTTGGCTATGCTCATGTTGTCAAACCCGGCCTGTCCTATGGCTTCCATAGCTGTTACGACCGACTGATGAACAGCCTGCGCATCGGCGACGAGCACCAGTGATCGACTACTATCCCCGCCTGATTCGAGCTCGAGGCCGCGCATCAAGCTGCGGGCGTCGGAGCTGATGAGCTGCCGACCGTTTATTGCATAGTTTCCTTCTCGCGTCACCAGAACTTCGATGGCCTCTGCACTGCTCACGACTTCACCATCTGCCTCAGGAAGACTAACGAGAAGCCGCGTTTCTCGACTAAAACTCGTAGAGACCATAAAAAAAATAAGAAGCAGGAATACGACGTCGATAATCGGCTTTATATTGGGCACGCTCTGCAACTTGTTACTTCGCTTAAACTTCACTCACCTGCTCCACGCAGCTCCACAGATTTCTCGCTGTGAAGAGCATCCACCAGCTTCATGGATTCAAGCTCAAGGCCCAACACTAGGGAATCGATCCGGCGCAGGAACGCCCGGTGTGCACCGTAAGCCGGAATCGCTATACAGAGCCCGGCAGCCGTAGTGATAAGCGCCTCGGATATGCCACCGGCAAGCGCGTTCGCGTCGCCAGTGCCAACGAGCATGATA
>JAYOBL010000039.1:15538-18725 GCA_038104835.1 Gammaproteobacteria bacterium
CTCTTATCATGCCGACCACAGTCCCCAAAAGCCCCAGGAGCGGCGTAATCGCGGCGATAGTCCCGAGGATTTCCAAATAGCGCTCGAGCTCATGGACCACCTGTGAAGCCGCCTGTTCGATGGCTTCTATCATTGCTGCGCGCCCAAACTGGCTATTCTGCAAGCCCACAGACAAGAGACGACCGAGGGGCGACGCGCGGCGAATTTGTGTAAGCTTAGCCGCATCAAGCTGTTCGTTTTGCAGCCACGCCCACACCTGCGCGAGCGCATATTTGGGGAGTACACGCGCTCGACTCAGTGACCACGATCGCTCGATGATGATCGCGATCGCGACCAAGGAACAGAAAAGCAGCGGCAGCATCAATAGCCCGCCCGCGGAGATCAAATCAAACACTCAGTTAACTCCTAATTTTGAGCGCTAGTCTATCACAGCGTTCTATCTTGGCCTCCAATAGCGCTGTTCGCTTTTCCTAAAAATTTCTATGCGCCACGCGCTGTTCGCGTCATCTAACACGAGGCTAACCATCCCAGCGTTCGCCGTGTTTAGGTGATCGATTGCCAGCAACTCGTATCGCTTAATGACCCTGATGTGGGGATGGCCGAAGGCGTTATTGTGGGCCGCTGACACCACAGCCCGGCTTGGGTTCACGCGTTTTAACAGAGGGAAGGATGAAGACGCGGCACTGCCATGGTGGGGAGCGATTAGGACATCGGCCTGCCAGCGATCATCGCCGACGTGAATCTCAAGCTCCTGAGCACGCTCTATATCGCCACTGAGCAGTATCGAACGCTTGCCAAGGCTCGCCTTAAGCACACAGGAGTTGGCGTTACCCGAAGCACTGCGATCCGCTGAGCGCTCAGCCGGCTGGAGGACTAGAAAATCAACTCCGTCCCAGCGCCATGACTGCCCCGCCCTGCAGCGCACGGCTATCCCGCGCTGCGTTTCAGTGAGCGCCGAATAGTTAGCGGCGGCGCCCGACAACATGAGTCTTCTTATCGGAATTGCCGCACTGATGCCCGCAACACCCCCTGCATGATCGTTATCGGCATGACTGAGCACAAGCCGGTCGATACTTTCGACCCCCAGCGCCCTTAGACTAGGCGCCACAATAAGCTCACCCCGATCCGCGCCAGCACCAAAGCTCGCGGCGGTGTCGTACAAAAGAGTATGACAGCGACTGCGCAGCGCGACTGCGAGACCTTGCCCGACGTCAATAACATAAACCTCAAGCCCTTCAGCAGTGCTGCTGCAACTGCCCTTCCTGTCGCTATCCCCATAGCGCAAAAAGTCGCTAGCAGGGCGATGAGTTAGCACGCTCAAGCCTAACCACGCTAGCAGCAGTAGCCTCGAGTTTCCCGCCACTGGAATCAGCATTGCCAGCGCCAGCAGGCCAAAGGCAAAAACGCCACTGGCTGATAGCGCTGCCGAAGACTCAAAGCTCGGCGACACTCCTTCACCGTAATGCAACGCTGAAAAAAGCCAAACGCAGAGTCGATCCGCCAAGAGCAATAGACCCATGCTAGGCACATCGCGTAAAAGATGGTCAACAAGTGTGAGCAAGACCACCGGTAGAAGCGCAAGGCTGAGAAACGGAATGGCGAGGAAATTGATAATCGGAGCAGCGAGTGACAATGGATTACCCAGCACCCATAAAGGCAACGCCAGCGCGACCGCAATCACAAGCTGCGGTTTGGCGAAGCGGCCCATCAAACGCTCAAGAGCGCTTTTGTCGCGGTGCGATTCTGAATTTAGCGTATAAAGTAAGGCGGCCACAGCAGCGAAACTTAGCCAAAAACCCTGCGCTGTGGCAGCCAATGGAGTCACTGACAAAACAACGCTAGCCGCAGCAAGCAGACTTGTCGTGGCACCCAATCGGCGCTTCAAAAGCCGCCCTACTACCGCGACAAACAGCATTATTAGCGCCCTTTGCACTGGTAATCCCCAGCCAGTAGACAATGCGAAACACCCAGCCCCCAGCAACAGGCAAAGATCGCAGAATCTTTGCCGCGAGAGCTTATAGCCCCAGCGCGGTTGCAGAGTGACTGCCGCGCACCAGATGGCATAGGCCAAACCATAGACAAGCAGGCTTGCCAGCCCAATGTGCAACCCCGAGACAACGAGCAGATGAACCGTACCCGTTGCACGCAGCAGGTCCCATTGCTCACCGCTTAGTAGACTGCCATCGCCTAGCCCGAGTGCAACAATTAACTCTGGGTATTCCAAATTGAGGGTATTTGCGACTAGGCGCTGTCTTAGGTCGAATCGCTGCTGCTGGACCCACACCATGAAACCACGAGCGGCGTTATCGGCAGGCGTGCAACGTTCATGGCACTGTTCGAGACCCGACCTGACAGAGCCGGTGGCAAGAATCCCATCGCGAAAGAGCGCGGCCTCGCGGTCATAGACTGAAGGATTCGCCACTCCCCGTGGGGAAGACAGGCGCGCGCTTAGGTCTAGCAGGGTACCGGGGCGGAGCTGACTGGGAATCTCTAGCGCCGCTCGAGGCTCGTCTGGTTCTTGTCGGTTTCTTAGTCCCGATGAACTATCATTATTTACAGCCCCATAGAAGAAGTCTTCAGGGTAATAAGTCAGCAGAGTTTTGCCCGAGAAATCGAAGTCTGATGCTGATCCAGATTCTGAGCTTGACTCTAATCTTGCTAATAAAAAAGGCTCCGCTTGGCGATCGGCACTTTGATCCTTCCCAACATTTTCAAGCCTTTCAGCGCTAAGGATCTCAAACTCGAACTGCCATCCCCGGCCACTCTGCCGCACTAAGCCCGACACATAACCATGTAGTTGAAAGACCTCGCCATCTGCCCCCGCGGGGAGCTGACTCTCTAGCTGCCATGTTGCGCTCACGCTATGCCATAGCGCACCGACTGAAACCGCGCACACCAGCAGCGTAAAGCGCGCATAGAGATTGGTCGAACGATTGGTCGAGTGATTGGTCGAGTGATTGGTCGAATGATTGGTCGAGTGATTGGTAAAAAGACCGCTGCGCCAGAACCACAGCAGCAGGACAGAACTGAGAATGAGCCCTACGCTGGCAGCCTGCGTGACTCGGCTGAGCTGCGGACTCGCCGTAACAAGCAAAACCCCCAAACTGTATGAAGCCAGCAGTACTCGCATGAGCCATCCTAAAAATGACTCTTAAAGCATAGGTCAGACTCAGTTCGATTGCGTAAT
>JAYOBL010000040.1:0-6147 GCA_038104835.1 Gammaproteobacteria bacterium
CTGCCAACTTGCACGACCCAGCCTTCGGGACGACCGTTGGCTGCAAGGGTGGGCCTCTCGTCCGCGGCGAGCGCCGCTGCGCTTTCGGGGATCACCTCATCCGCTTCTGCGGCAGATGTCTGCGGTTCGCCCGCAGCATTGGAGTTTTCTGGCATGCTGGCCGGCGCCGCGGCGTCGGCGCCCGCAACAGCCAAGGAAGCGGCGGCCGAGTCGCTCATTACCGGTCGAGTCTGCTGGACTTCGGGAATGAGCTCAATGATTGGGCGTTCAGGAATACGTGTCTCGACCGGAGGCTGATAGCTGCCCTCGCCGTCAAAAATCATGGGGAGAATAATAACCGCGAGCGCGAGCAGGACGATCGCACCGACGACTCTGCGCTTCTGACCGCTTGCTGTGGAGTTACTTTCTGTCTGAGCTGTCAACGCTCACCTCGCTTTAATTCCAGCCCTTCAGCAAGCCGGTTCTCTCATAGAGTTCGGCAAGTGTCGTAAAAGAGCCGGTCACCACGACGGTTTGAAGCCCCCCTTCCACCGCAGGCTTAGATCCGGCTGGGGACTGATCTTGTGTAGCGGCAGCAAAAGCCGATTCCAGGCTTTCGTAGCAATTTAACTCCGCTGCAGGTAGGACCTCTGCGAGCCTCCCAAGGAGAGATTCCGCGCTGTGAGCCCGCGCACTGGATGAAGCGGCAATATACCAGACATCCACAACGGATTCTAAGGCTACTGCTATATCCTCCACCGCTTTATCTGCCAAGACAGCGAACACGAGTCGCACAGGCGCGAGCCCCTCATTAACTATCGACTGACGTAGCGCCAGTGCAGCCGCCTCGTTGTGAGCCACATCAAGAACCACCCTGCGCCCACTCGCTGTGTCTAGACGCTTCTCGAAGCGCCCATCAAGGTGCAGCTGCGCGAGCACTTCGCCGCAGCTCGCAGCTGTTGGTAAGCGCTCAAGCAGCGCCAAACACTGCAAGGCCGCGGCAACATTAGCAAGGTGCAGCGCGGGAACGGGGAGCTCGTTAAGCTCAATACTGCCGTCGCCGCTTTGAAGGCGCAGGTTCCAGGACTCCCCGCTTTGCTCGTAGTCGAAATCACGGCCGATGAGAACGGGTTCGCACTCTAATTCTCTAGCCCTTTGTAATACGCTAGCCGGCGGGTCACGATCGGCGAAGACGAAAGGGACATTACGGCGCAGGATACCGGCCTTCTCAGCGCCGATTTTCTCACGCCCAACGCCGAGCCACTCCTCATGATCGCGGCTGATATTCGTGATCAAGCAGAGGTCGGGGTCGATGATATTGACGGCGTCCAAGCGACCGCCCAAGCCCACTTCCAGCAGGGCGAAATCTAAATCGCTCTTTGAAAAATGCAGCAGCGCGGCGAGCGTCGTAAACTCGAAATAGCTAAGGGAGTCCTCCCCCCGAGCCGCTTCAATAGCAGCGAAGCAGTTAGTAATAATGCTGTCTTCAACCATCCGTTCGTCGACCCGGATGCGCTCGTTGAAGCGGACGATATGAGGCGAGGTATAGGCGCCGGTCTTATATCCTGCACGCTGCAGAAAGGCTTCGAGGCTCTTGACACTTGAGCCTTTGCCGTTGGTGCCTGCGATAGTGATTACGCAAGGGGCAGGCTTGCCTAGGCCTAGCCGCTTAGCGACCCGACTTGCACGGGCGAGGCCCAGCTCGATCTCTCGAGGGTGAATTAAGGCGATGAAGTCTAGCCACTCGCAGAGCGGGGCATTGTCCAGCGGCGGCCCGGCGGGCAAGTCTGACACCGCGGCTTAAGCCTCTGGCGCCAGTCCTTCGGGGACGGCCTCGTCTTCTCTGCCTTTGATCTGCCGAGAATGCATCAGCTTGTCTAGCAGCGATGAGACCTTGGCTGGCAAGTCCCCGCGCGCGACGATCATATCAATAGCGCCGTGCTCGAGCAGGAATTCACTGCGCTGAAAGCCTTCCGGCAGCTTAACTCTAACAGTCTGACGAATGACATCGGGGCCCGTGAAACCAACCAGCGCATTTGGTTCAGCGATATTAATGTCGCCCAACATGGCGAGGCTAGCTGACACCCCACCGTAGACAGGATCTACCATGATGGAGATATAGGGCAGGCCCTGCTGCTTGAGCTTTTCCAGTGCCGCCGAAGTTTTGGCCATCTGCATTAGTGAGATTAGCGCTTCCTGCATCCGCGCCCCGCCGCTAGTCGCAAAGCAGACGAGTGGCAAACCCTCGCTTATGCACTGGTTCACCGCTTGGGTAAATTTCTCGCCAACCACCGCACCCATCGAGCCGCCGATGAAATTAAATTCGAAGGCGACGGCGATGAGCGGCTGACCCTGAACCCGCCCCCGCATAGCGATGAGCGCGTCCTTTTCGCCCGTGCTCTTCTGGGCGGCGCTCAGCCTATCCTTGTACTTCTTGAGGTCTTTGAACTTCAGTAGATCGACCGGCTCCATGCCCGCGAACAGCTCGCTTTGGCTGTCCTCGTCGAGGAAAAGGTCGAGTCGACGGCGAGCAGTGATGCGCATATGGTGATCGCACTTGGGGCAGACATCAGAGTTCTCGCTGAGGGACTTCTCATAAAGCATCGCGTCACAGCGAGGGCACTTTTTCCAAACCCCCTCGGGTACCGCTGATTTTGTTCCTTCCCGTGAGCCGCTAGCTATAGAGGGGAGAATTTTGTTTATCCAACTCATGATGCCGTCCTTTCGCCCTGCCGCCGCAATGCGGTCGCCGGAGCCTTAACCAATCCATTGCTTAATTTGATGCCGTAGGCTGCGTGAACCTAGTTACCTCGTGTATAGCCGCACTGGCCCCATTCATGGATTCCGCTTGTCGGGAATACCTGCTCTTTAGAGCTGCTCGAGCGCCGCCCGAGCTTCGCGGATCACCGCAGTCGATGCGGTCAACTCAGCTGCTGAGCTAGAGCCCAACTCTGCGACTCGCTCGACAAGTGCGCTGCCAATGATGACACCATCGGCCAACGCACCCATTGCCTTAGCGCTGTCGGCATCCTTGATCCCGAAGCCGATAACGATCGGCAGCTGGGTCATTCCTCGCAGTCTTTCAATGCTGAGTCTTACGGAGTCGCTGTCGAGCAGCGCAGCGCCTGTGACACCTTTCAGCGAGACATAATAGAGGTAGCCGCTGCAGCTAGCCGCAATCTGTGAACAGCGGACTTCGGTTGTCGTCGGCGCTACAAGGAAAATCGTGTCGATATCCCTCGCTTGGAGCTGATCGCGCAAGCCTTCGGCCTCCACGGGGGGCATATCAACAACGAGAACACCATCTACACCGGCGGCAGCTGAGCCGTCGACGAAGGCCTCGTAGCCCATGCGTTCGATTGGGTTTAAGTAGCCCATAAGGACAACGGGGGTTTGCGTGTCGGTTTCACGGAATTTCGCCACGAGTTCGAGCACGTCTTTTAGTGTTGTCCCACCTGCCAAAGCCCTCTCTACCCCAAGCTGAATGACCGGCCCATCGGAGCTTGGGTCGCTAAAAGGGATTCCCAGTTCGATGATGTCGGCGCCATCGGCTACTAGCTGGTGCAGCAGTGCCAAGGTCGTCGCAAGGTCGGGGTCACCCGCGACGACATAAGGGATGAGTAGCTTTTTGTTGTTTGCAGCTGCGCTTGCAGCGATTTCGCGAATACGGCTCATACTGACCTTTCATAAGACTGCTTCCTGCAGACTAAGTTGACTAGCGCGACTTAGAGCGTCAAACCTTCGAGCTTGGCGACAGTTTGAATGTCTTTATCGCCGCGACCCGATAGATTAATAACTATGCTTTGCTCCGGCGCCATAGTCGCCGCTAATTTTGTCGCATAGGCGACGGCGTGAGCCGTCTCGAGCGCCGGTATTATACCCTCTAATCGAGTTAACTGGTGGAAGGACTGCATTGCTTCGGTGTCGGTCGCAGCCACGTAATTCACGCGCTTTAGATCCTTCAGCCAAGCGTGCTCAGGCCCAACTCCTGGATAGTCTAAGCCCGCAGAGACCGAATGGGTTTCCATGATTTGCCCCCCAGCGTCGGTCATGAGGTAGGTCCTATTGCCATGCAGTACGCCGGGCACGCCTGCGCTGAGTGGCGCAGCATGGCGCCCGGTATCCACGCCGTCACCGCCCGCCTCAACCCCGTACATAGCAACGCTCGCATCGTTGAGGAACGGGTGGAACAGTCCGATCGCATTTGAGCCACCGCCAACGCAAGCAACCAGCGCGTCAGGCAGCTGACCGAGCTGCTCAAGGCACTGCTCGCGGGTTTCTCGGCCTATGATGCACTGAAAATCCCGAACTAGCTGAGGGTATGGATGCGGGCCTGCCACGGTGCCAATAATGTAGTAGGTTGAGTCAACGTTCGTCGCCCAATCTCGTAGCGCCTCGTTCATCGCATCCTTCAGCGTGCGCGAACCACTTTCGACCGCGACCACGTTCGCGCCGAGCAGCTTCATGCGATAGACATTCGGAGCCTGGCGCTGAACGTCTTCAGCCCCCATGTAGACATGGCACTCGAGACCCAGCCGCGCTGCAACCGTTGCAGTCGCGACACCGTGCTGGCCAGCACCAGTCTCGGCGATGATCCTCGTCTTGCCCATGCGTTTAGCAAGAAGCGCCTGACCAATGGTGTTGTTTACCTTGTGGGCGCCTGTGTGATTGAGATCTTCGCGCTTAAGGTAAATCTGCGCACCGCCCGCAGCAGCCGTGAGACGCTCGGCTAAGTACAGCGGAGAAGGACGGCCCACGTAGTATTTGAGATCTCGGTCGTACTCAGCCCAAAACTCAGGGTCTTTGGACGCCTCTTCGTAAACAGCAGCCAACTCCTCTACCGCTGCTATAAGCGTCTCACCGACGAATGTCCCCCCGTAGGGGCCGAAATGACCAAGCCCGTCAGGGCCGTCGAATCCTTGCTGCTGTGTATCAGGCACTGAGTACTCCCTTATAAAAACGATGCATCAATTCTAAATCTTTTTCCCCTTTCACGCGCTCGATGCCAGAACTCACATCAACGCCAAAGGGCTCTACTGTGTTAATTGCTGCGCCTACGTTGTCTGCGGTTAAACCGCCGGCAAGAAGCAGTCGCGCCTTGCACTCCAACGGCAGCTGCGCCGCCTGTGACCAGTCGAAGCTATGCCCCGTTCCGCCATGCTGCATTGGCGCGTAGGCGTCAAGCAATATGAATTCGGCGTCGCCATAGCGCGAGAAACTTGCAACCAGCTCTTCCTGACTCGCTCCCTGTGGAACCCCGAGCGCTTTCAAGTAGGGCTTAGAAAAACGACGACAGAATTCCGGAGTCTCGTCACCGTGAAACTGCAGGTAGTCGACTACACCGCTGCTCAGAACTTCCTCAACCTCTTCCCGTGTCGGATTAACAAAAAGACCGACAACCTTAGTGCCGGCAAGCTGCTCCCCGACGACATCGTTAAGCTGCTGCGGTGCGATCGCACGGCTGCTTGGCGGGTAGAACACCAAGCCAACAGCGTCGACACCTAATTCAACGGCTCTCTCCACTTCTACCCGGCGTTTGAGGCCGCACATTTTAACCCAGGTACTGGGTCTAAAGTTATTCATACGCCGCATTCGCCTGCGCTGTGCCATTGCCAGTTAGCTGGAAAAAAGGTGGCGGTTCAGTCCCCCGAGGTAGGCCACAGGCCGAGGGATAGAGCACCTCGACAAGATAAAGGCCGTCAGGCGCAGCGGTCATCGCCGCCGCCGTGCGGTCTTTAAGTGCGAGCAGCTCAGCAATCCAGTCTATCGGCGCCCTTCCCCGCCCGACCTCGAGCAGGCTTCCTGCGATATTTCGCACCATGTGCTGCAGAAAGGCATTTGCTTGGATGTCTATAAGTATGAATTCGCCGTGTCGCGTTACCGATACCTTGTGTACGTCCCGCTGCGCCGTAGTAGATTGGCAGCCCGCCGCTCGAAAACTGCTAAAGTCCCGTTCGCCTAGCAGTGCCTGCGCCGCAGAATGCATTGCCTCAACATCCAAGCTGTGAGGAATATGAGTCACACGCCCGTGCAGTATCGCGCTGGACTCTCTCCGATTATAAATTAGGTAGTGGTAACGCCTTGCCAAGGCTGAGAAGCGAGCGCTGAAATCGCTATCGACCGCCCTCACCCAGCGAACTCGAATCGATCTAGGCAGCAGACTATTCA
>JAYOBL010000040.1:6157-8865 GCA_038104835.1 Gammaproteobacteria bacterium
CTATTCACACCGCGAACCCAAGCTTGTTCACCACGGTCAATCTCACAATCGAAATTAACAATCTGTGACGTTGCATGAACTCCAGCGTCGGTACGACCGGCGCAGGTGACGGCAACCGGATGTGCTGCGACACTGCTGAGAGCACGTTCTAGCTCCTGCTGCACCGTGGCAACAGGCTCACCATGTTGGCTCCCGGCTGCACTTTGGCGCTGCCAGCCGCTATAAGCTGACCCGTCATATTCAAGGCCAAGCGCGAGACGATGAAAAGCGGTAGAAGCCTCGGCGCTCACGCCTTGCTGCCTTTGAGGCCCTCGATTCTGGCGAGCAAGTTGCGCGCTTCCTGTTGGTGTTTACCTTCACCCTCAGCGACCACCTCGAGGAGAATCTCAGCGGCGCCGGCATCATCTCCCATCTTGTGATACGCATAGGCGAGCTCGAGCTTTGTAGCTGCTTCCTCTTCCTCTAAGGCAACTGGCTCCTGCGCGGCTGAAGCGGCCTCCTGCGCACCGAATTCTAATTCGTCGGGGTTAAAGGCAGGCTCGGAATCCATTGGCGCCGCGCTGGACGCAGAGGTGTCAGCTATGACTTCCTCTCGCTGGACCTGTGCACGATTCGGGCTTGGCGACTCCTGCGCTGGTTGAGCCGCCTCTCCGCTAGCGAGGCTAATCACGTTGGAACCGGCATCGGACATGTCCTCTGTGCGTCCACGATAAACTAAACCCACTACGAGCAAGGCGACAGCCAGAGTCACGAGCACTGCCAAAGCCATAGCCTCTGAGACAAATCCCCACAAAAGTTTTTGCTCAGCGGCAGGCTGGCTAGCCGGGGCTTTGCTGGCAGCCTCAAGTGCCGAGGTGAGTTCGGCAATCTGCACGTCCTTAAGACGAATTATTTCTTGGGCGGATTCTATTTGGCTCTCTATTGACGCCAAGCGCGACAGGAATTCTTGGCGCTCACGCGCGGCGCGCGCCAGCTCTTCCTGCGTCACCGCCAACTGGCTTACGAGCTCGCTTATTCTCGCAGTGAGTTCGGCTTCGGGCTCCGTCGAAGACTCTGCCGCCGGCTGCATGACGACACTCAACTGATCTCCCACTATCGGCGCCGCCTCAGGAGCTCCGGGCACCGACTCGCTCGTAGCGCCCGCGACTGGCTCTTCCCCATTCTGCAGACGCACCTGATTTAGAGCTTGGGCCGCACTCAGCTCGACGATCTCCGCACGGCTCGGAAGCCTCAATACCACCCCAGCGTAGAGCCCGTTGATATTGTTATCTGCAAAGGCGCGAGGATTGAGACGCTGAATAGCCAACATGGTTTGCTGAACCGTCACTTGCGTATCGGGACGCGCAGCAAGAGCAATGCTGTAGAGGGTGCTTAGCCTGTTGGTCGTGACCGTTTGAATGCCCATTGAAGAGCTATCATTTTCGGTAGACAAGGCTGCATCAGGGGATGAAGTCGCGGCTTCACTCTGGGTCGTAGCGCTTAAAGAGGACGACACCGCGGATGAATTCGAATCTAAGAATACGGGCGGATCGAGCAGCAGGGTGTGGGCGGTAAGCGTTCTCCCGCTGGGCCAGCGCGTATCGAGAACGATCTCTAGATAGGCCGAGCTGACCGCAGCGGCCGTAGTGAGCTCGAGGTAGGCTCCCTGAGCACCGGCAACGACTTCCAAACTCAAAGCCGGAGCGGCTGCCTGAGTTTCCACCTCAAGACGCGCATAGTCTGCGAGTGAGGCCTCGGCGATACTCAGGTCTGCAATTTCGATTTCTTCAATATCACTGAGTGCAATTCGCGCTCTCAGCGGCTCGTTCACGGCGGAGAGGACTTCGATTTCCCCAAGCTCCACAGCCATCGATTGCGCGTTAAGCAGAAGCCCCAAAGCGAGTAGTAAAATGTAATGTAGCCGCATGGTGTTTATCCACCCTTGAGATCTTCACCCCGATCATTTGGCGCGCTTGGTCGAGCAGAAACAGCTTAAACCATCTGACAGCACGCGCTAGGCGATCGCAAGAAGACCCTACAGATAGTCCTTTATAAGAACCTCTGCAATTTGCACAGAGTTCAGCGCTGCGCCCTTGCGGACATTGTCCGACACAACCCACAGATTTAGACCGTTGGGCATCGAAATATCTTTGCGTAGGCGCCCGACAAAAACGTCGTCCTGTCCCGACGCATGCTTCACTGCCGTTGGGTAGCCACCGTCGCTGCGCTCATCAATTACAGTGACCCCCGCGGCGCTCTCAAGTAGCGCTCGCGCATCGGTCTCGGAAATCTCTTTCTTAGTCTCAATCTGCACGGCTTCCGAGTGACCATAGAAAACCGGTACACGCACGCAGGTCGCACTCACGCCGATCTCTTCGTCAGCAAAGATTTTCTTCGTTTCCCACACCATCTTCATTTCTTCTTTGGTGTAGCCGTTCTCCAGAAAGACGTCGATCTGAGGCAGCGCATTGAAAGCGATCTGCTGAGGATATACCTCTGTCTTGGCCTCACGCCCATTGAGTAGCTGTGCGGTCTGCCCCGCTAGCTCCTCGATTGCTGACTTACCGGTGCCAGATACCGCCTGATAGGTGGACACGGAAATGCGCTTGATCCCAACAGCGTCGTGAATAGGTTTTAGCGCCACGAGCATTTGGATAGTCGAACAATTGGGGTTGGCAATGATATTGCGTGTCGTATAACCGGCAATGGCCTCTGGATTCACCTCGGGT
>JAYOBL010000040.1:8875-14685 GCA_038104835.1 Gammaproteobacteria bacterium
GAATATCGTCGTCATAGCGAAAGTGTGAGGTATTGTCGATAACGATACAGCCCGCCGCTGCAGCCTTGGGCGCGTAGATCTCTGAGATGCTACCACCGGCAGAGAACAGGCCAATTTGGACTTTGCTGAAATCGAATTCAGCCAGGTCGCTGACCTTGATCGACTTATTTTTAAATTTCAACGAACTTCCAGCGGAGCGTTCGCTAGCTAGCAGATACAACTCGCCAACTGAAAAATCCCTCTGCTCGAGAATTTCTATTAGCGCCTCGCCAACCGCTCCGGTAGCACCAACAATAGCAACATCAAAAGTTTTGCTCATTTTTAAGCTCGCAAATTAGTGAGAAAGTGTGAAATACCAGGGGCTTTTCTCACGCCACGAGGTTTCGAATTGAGCGATCTTGTTGGAGTCTTCAAGCGTCAACCCAATGTCGTCGAGCCCGTTCAACAAGCAGTGCTTGCGGAAAGCATCGACCTCGAATGCGAGCGCCGTGCCGTCCGGCTTTCTTACCTGCTGAGACTCTAAGTCAATCTCTAAGGCATAGCCCTCACAAGCCTCCACTTCAGCGAACAGGCCATCCACTACTTCTTTGTCTAGCACGATTGGAAGCAGGCCATTCTTAAAGCAGTTATTGAAAAAAATGTCGGCGAAGCTCGGTGCAATAATCGCGCGAAATCCGTAGTCATCAAGCGCCCACGGGGCGTGCTCGCGGCTCGATCCGCAGCCAAAATTATCGCGAGCTAGCAGCACCTTCGCGCCTGCATAGCGCGGCTGGTTCATGACGAAATCTGGATTCAGCGGGCGGCCACTGTTATCAGCATCAGGCTCGCCTTTGTCGAGGTAGCGGTGTTCGTCGAACAAATTAACGCCAAAGCCAGTGCGCTTGATCGATTTAAGAAACTGCTTGGGTATGATGAAGTCAGTATCGACGTTGGCACGATTAAGGGGCAACACGATCCCGGATTCGTTAGTAAACTTTTTCATGTTTCGTCCTTAAGAATTCTGTTCTTGGAAATCGCACACATCAACGAAGCGACCGTTTATGGCTGCCGCCGCGGCCATCGCCGGGCTTACCAGATGTGTGCGGCCGCCAAAGCCCTGCCGCCCCTCAAAGTTGCGATTCGAGGTTGACGCGCAGTGCTTACCGTCTCCAAGCTGATCGGCGTTCATTGCTAAGCACATCGAACAGCCCGGCTCGCGCCACTCAAGCCCGGCTGCCGTAAATATCTTATCTAAGCCTTCAGCTTCGGCCTGCTGCTTTACAAGCCCTGAGCCCGGCACCACCATCGCGAGTTCAACAGTCGCTGCAACACGCTTGCCTTGCACGACCTTCGCCGCTTCGCGGAGATCTTCGATACGCGAATTGGTGCAAGAGCCAATAAAGATGCAGTCCAGCTGAATATCCTTAATCGCCATGCCGCCTTTCAGCCCCATGTATTTTAGTGACTGCTCGATGCTTTCACGTCGCGAGGGGTCCTGCTCTAAACTTGGATCGGGAATCGTTGCGTTAACCGACACAACCATCTCGGGCGAAGTTCCCCAAGTAACCTGCGGCTCAATCTCAGCGGCGTCTAGACTTACGACCTTGTCGAATGCCGCTCCTGGGTCGCTGTGCAACGTTTGCCAGGCTTCAACGGCGCGCGTCCACATCTCGCCTTTGGGCGCAAACGGACGTCCTTCAATGTAGTCAATTGTCGCCTGATCGACCGCGATGAGGCCGGCCCGGGCTCCCGCCTCGATCGCCATGTTGCAAACGGTCATGCGCCCTTCCACGCTGAGAGCCATGATAGCTTCACCGCCGAACTCGATCGTATAGCCAGTACCCCCTGCTGTACCGATCTTACCGATGATCGCGAGTACGATGTCCTTTGCCGTAACGCCATGCTTGAGCTCGCCATCCACTCGAACCAGCATGTTCTTGGCTTTCTTAGCCATGAGCGTCTGCGTTGCGAGCACATGCTCCACCTCAGACGTGCCAATGCCATGGGCTAGCGCCCCTAACGCACCGTGGGTGGAGGTATGGGAATCACCACACACGATCGTCATGCCCGGCAGCGTTGCGCCCTGTTCTGGCCCAACAACGTGCACAATGCCCTGGCGAATATCATTCATATTCATCTCGAGGATGCCGAATTCTTCACAGTTGTCATCGAGGGTCGTAACTTGGATCTTGGAAATAGGATCCTTAATCCCGTCGATACCGGCCGAGCGCTCTGCCTTTGTCGTGGGAATGTTGTGATCTGGCGTGGCGAAGTTGGCATCTGCACGCCAGGGCTTGCGCCCGGCGAGGCGCAGGCCTTCGAACGCCTGTGGTGAAGTGACCTCGTGAATGAGATGGCGATCGATGTAGATGAGCGCCGTGCCGTCATCGCGCTGAGTGACGAGATGAGCGTCCCCGATTTTGTCATATAAGGTCTTGCTAGCCATGTTGCATCACCGTGATATATCGCACTAATTATGCGTGTTAAACCAATGTTTTTAAGAATTATTTCTGTCCAATCCCATCTGTCCGCGGTCGCGCAGCAGATGATCGATGAGCACCAGCGCGACCATCGCCTCTGCTATCGGAGTTGCGCGAATGCCAACACAGGGATCATGGCGGCCCGTGGTTATTACCTCGACCGCATTACCCTGGGTATCAATCGAACGTCCAGGCAGCCTCACACTGGAGGTCGGCTTGAGCGCTAGGCTCGCCACGATTTCCTGACCGCTCGAAATGCCACCCAGAACCCCGCCGGCATTATTACTCAGGAAGCCTTCCGGCGTGATTTCATCGCGGTGTTCTGTGCCTTTTTGCGCGATGCTCGCGAAACCTGCACCAATTTCGACGCCTTTTACGGCATTAATGCCCATCAAGGCATGGGCTAGGTCAGCATCTAGACGATCGAAGATGGGCTCACCAAGGCCCGCCGGAACATTCGTGGCTCGCACATCGATGCGGGCACCAATCGAATTGCCCTCTTTGCTAAGCGCAGCCATATAGGCTTCCATCGCCTCAACCTTGCTCGCATCTGGGCAAAAGAAAGGATTATTCTCGATCTCTGCCCGGTCAACGGAGTCGACCTCAATCGGGCCAAGCGCGCTAAGGTAGCCATAGACTTCGATACCAAAGGCTTCGGCGAGGTATTTCTTGGCGACGGCGCCAGCAGCCACTCGCATAGCCGTTTCCCTAGCCGAAGACCTTCCGCCGCCGCGATAGTCGCGAATGCCGTACTTGCGCTGATAAGTGAGATCGGCGTGCGCGGGCCTGAACTGATCTTTGATCTTGCCGTAGTCCTTAGAGCGCTGATCGGTGTTCTCTATAAGAAGACCGATTGGTGTGCCTGTCGTCTTTCCCTCGAACACCCCCGAGAGTATCTTAACTTCATCAGACTCGCGCCGCTGCGTAGTGAAGCGAGACTGACCGGGCTTGCGGCGATCGAGATCACGCTGCAGATCAGACTCGTTCAGCGCCATACCCGGCGGGCAGCCATCAATTATGCAACCAAGCGCGAGACCGTGACTCTCGCCAAAGCTTGTAACAGTGAACAGCTTGCCAAATGTATTTCCGGACATCGTTTTTAGGGTCTCGCCTAGAGCGTGGATAGTTTTAGCGCTATGGCCCAAGGTCTTTGAGCACGTGAAATCTGCGTCAGACAGCAGCCCTATTGCAGCAAGCCTCTGAAATCAGAGCATTTCGTGGCGAAGGCTTCGGCAGAGTTTCAATAAAAAACGCCGCAGCCACCGCCGCAGTTAACCTGTAAGTATACACTAGATAAAATGCTCTCTGTAGGTAAGCAAATCCTCACGGACAATAGCGAGAACACCCTCACCGCCGTGGGCAAATTCCAGCCAAACAAGGGGAACATCCGCGAGCCTTGCGCTGAGCTGGGGATGACTAAACCCCACCTCAAGAATCAAGACACCCTGCGGCTTAAGATAGTCCGCCGCCTCACGCAAAATGCGCAGCGGCAGTTCGAGCCCGTCGTCATTGCTGACCAGGCCCATCTCAGGCTCGTGACGGTATTCCTGCGGCACGTCCAGCATTTCTTCAGCTGCTACATAAGGCGGGTTACACAGGATAATCTCATAGGTGGCTCTAACGAGGCCGAACAAATCACCTTGCAGCAGGGTCACGCGATCACTCACCCCATGAAGATCCACGTTCTCCTGCGCAAGCTCAAGCGCTTCCCCTGAGAGGTCTGCGAGATCAACCTGCGCCTCGGGGTATTCGAGAGCCGCAGTAATGCCGATACAGCCACCGCCGCAGCAGAGATCAAGAATCCTCTCTGGATCCTCCTGCAAAAAAGGCATCTCCCCTTCTAAAAGAAGCTCGGCTATGGGCGAACGCGGCACCAGTGCGCGGGCATCTGCCAGAAACCGGCGCCCAGCGAACCATGCCTCGCCAACAAGATAGGCCACGGGTATTCGTCTGCTAATTCTCTGCTCTAGGCGCGCATCTAAGAGCGTGAGCTCCTCAACGCTCAACTGCCGCTGGCCCGCATGAGGATCGGCGTAGTCCAAGCCTAATGAGGCGAATACCAGATAAACGGCTTCGTCCAACGCATTGTCGGTGCCGTGGCCGTAAAAGACCTCAGCGGACTCAAGGCTATTTTTTGCTGCTTCGACATAGCTCAGAACCGAGTTGTCGTTTGCTTTCTGCATAGTGTCCTCATCCGTTACTACCAAAGCGGGCGCTCCGTGGCTGCGGTGAATTATCGTCCATAGCTCGAACAATGTCTCACTGTTGATAAGACCTTTCTCTTCTCTGTCGGCTATACTCCACAACTGATTTTGGAAAACCTTGGCGTAGGCACTAGCACCGCGCGAAGAGTAAGAAGGAGAGCAAACACTTGAGAGAAAATAACAACAAGGCAAACGAGGAGAGCTCGTTGACCGCAATGCGCGACGCTTATCTCACCCTACTTCAGGGAGTTGGGGAAAATCCTGAAAGGGATGGACTCATAGACACACCGAATCGCGCAGCCAAGGCCCTCGCCTTCTTGACCCACGGCTATCAGTTGAACATCGACGATGTCATCAATGGCGCTATGTTCGAATCGGATAACGACGAAATGGTTATTGTGAAGGATATTGAGCTGTATTCGATGTGCGAGCATCACATGCTGCCGTTCATCGGCAAGTGCCACGTCGCCTACCTGCCTAAAGGCAAAGTGATCGGTCTCTCGAAGATTGCGCGCATCGTTGATATGTATGCAAGGCGTTTGCAGATACAAGAAAACCTGACCAACCAAATTGCCACCACATTGGTTGAGCAAACAGGCGCTAGCGGTGCAGCTGTGATTATCGAAGCCAAGCATATGTGCATGATGATGCGTGGCGTCGAAAAACAAAACTCCACCATGACCACGTCGTGCATGTTAGGCGCTTTCCGCAAGAGTCAAACCACGCGCGCGGAATTCCTATCGCTTATCGCGAAATAAAATCTACTTAAACTGGCTGCGAGGTAATTTGTTCTGGCTCGCAGCATATCACTCTGCAATAAGCACGAGCTCAAAACGCTCACCGCAACTAGGCTTGCCACAGCTAGGGGCTAGCGGACCTACACCGGCTGCGATAAGGCGCGAGTCCGCAGCTCCTGCAACAACGAGCGCGGCAACCAGTTCCTGCGCCCTGCTCACAGAGCTAGCCATCTGCTCAGCGAGGGACGAAACTTGCCCACCCGAGTGTGCAACAACATACAGACGCAAGCTCGGCTGGGCAGCGAGCAACTCGACGACACTCTGCAGAATCTCAGTATCGAACTCAGTATCAAGCCCAGCTTCGCCTGCTGGCGCGCTGACCTCGGGCAGAACCACGCGACCTGTTTCTG
>JAYOBL010000040.1:14695-18571 GCA_038104835.1 Gammaproteobacteria bacterium
CCAGTTTCTGTTAGAAGAATTTTAAGCAGCTCAGCGCTGATACGCACCTGCATCTCTGCCTCATTCAACAGCCCAGGCTCCACCAACTCCACATAAACCTTTAGCTGCTTGTTGGCTCGTGTAATCACATAAACGGCAATATAAGTCGCACTCTCGCTTTGATCTGTGGTTCGCATAGCGAGATAAAACTGATTGCGCTCTGGACCATAAAGGATACGCCGCTTGAAGATATCATTAGCCCAATAATTACTACTGCCACAGCTGCGCCCACGACATTGAAAGACCGTCTCCGCGCCCTGCGATTCAAACTGCATGCGAAAGAACTCGTTCACCTCGGCGCCTTCATAGCCCTCGGGGATAGAGTACACAATCTGCGTAACGAGCCCCCGTAGTCGAACCGACTCGTCTGGTATTACTTCGCCTCTGACTCGCTGCAAGGCGCCTAGCGCGAAAAGATGGTTCGCCTCTTCAAACCGCGCATAGTCGCTAATTTCTGACTCGGGGAATGGGTTTACCAAGGGATGACTCCCTGGCACATCAGCGGCAAATGCGCTCGCCGCGGCTACACTGCAGCAAGCGCAAAAGAGTGCCCAGACAATGCGTCGCATAAAACCCCCTTGGAACTAAGACTGGAAAACTACGGTCGCACAACCCTGAGAAAGCCATTCACAGTCGAGCTCGACGAGCTGGCCGGTTACGATCTCATGAAAAAAAGGCTCACCATCACTTAGAAAGCTCCAAAGCCTGCTTAGCAGAGGATTGTGCGCAACCAGCATCACAGTGGCTGCGTCATCAAGCGCGAGGGACTCAATACCGCTGAGACACTCGGCGATTGGCGTATCAGGACGTAGCCAGTCGATCTCTTTGCATGAGCGAGCCTCAAAACCCGACGGCAACATCGCAGACACTATCTCACTTGTCTGTTGGGCACGAAGCAGCGGGCTCACGCACAGGGTGAGTTCAGCATCGCTTTTTCCGTTTCGGGACTCAAGTGCTAGGTAGCGCTCAAGAGACGAGCGAACTTCCCAGCGTCCCTGTGTGGTGAGCGGCCTTGCCGCGTCGCAAGAAGCGTCGAAACTGGCCTCACCGTGGCGTAGTAGCAGCAACCGCATCGTTAGCGATTCGTCTCCGGTTCGCGCTGATCGTCTTGCTCGTCGCCCGCTTCTACTGATTCGTTATCTGCCTCGACTGTCGTGTTTTCCGCTGCACTAACCGCGCCATCCTCATGGCTGGCTGCCTCATTACCGGCTGCACCCTGCTCATCCGCGTCAGCATCAACAGTGCTTGAATGCGCTCCATCTGGAAAGTCGCTAAAAGGAAAAGGCCTCTGCTCCGAGAGAAAAAGTAGGAACTCCACGATCTGCACAATGTAAGCGACAAACTGTTCGCTTAACTCTAAGACCCGTGCATTCCTTTCGCCTGTAAACAGAGTGAAGATGACTTGCACCAAGACTATAAGCAACGCCAAGGGCACGAGAACCACATTAAACAGCAGGGCAAAGCCGAGGGTAAAAAACACCCGTTGCCATGCCGAGGTCTGTTTTAGGTTTTCTACCACGTCTTCGAACTGTTCCGACATTACGCTACTCCCACGCAGCCTGCGCTGCACTCGTTAATCTTGCGTTTACTCAATGATCTTATCTGTATGGGCGGCAAACTCAACATCCAATGCCTGCTCGCCAAGCATCAGGGAGGAAACCACCGAGTCGAGACTCGCGCCCTCAAAGAGTACGCGATAAAGCCCAGAGGCTAGCGGCATATAGATCTCGAGCTCTACTGCTCGCTGACTGACCAAGCGCACAGTGTTCACCCCTTCCACTACCTGTCCAATTTCCTGACTCGCCGCTTCCAGGGATTTGCCCTCACCTAAGGCGAACCCTAAACGGAAATTCCGGCTTAACGGCGACGAACAAGTGACGACGAGGTCTCCTACGCCTGCTAGCCCTAGGAATGTCATGGGATCTGCTCCGAGCACTCGCCCGAAGCGCGCCATCTCTGTTAGCCCACGAGTCACCAACATACTGTTGGTGTTATGCCCCATACCCAGAGCGCTCGCCATACCAGCGATAATGGCGTAGATGTTTTTCAAAGACCCGCCCAGCTCTACGCCGAACATATCGTCGTTGGTGTAGACCCGGAATGTGCGCGATTTAAGGATCGACTGGACAGCGCTGCGCAGAGGCTCATTCGGGCTCGCGATTACCGTGCCCGTGAGCTGCGATGCCGCAATCTCTTTAGCAAGATTGGGTCCGCTCAATACACCGATCGGAGAATGAGGCGCTAGCTCGGTGAGAACTTGGCTCATTAGCAGAAAACTACCAGCTTCAATCCCTTTAGTCGTACTCACAAGCATCGCTGATTTACTGGCGACGCTTATTACCTCGGCAACAACAGTCCTGAAGGAGCTACTGGGGACTGCAAGAAAGATCAACTGCGCATCAGCTACTGCCTCGGCCATTGAGAGCGTGGCAGTGACGCCCTCATCTAAGGCGTGCCCAGGAAGATAAGTCGTGTTCTCGTGTGTTCGGTTAATCGCATTCACAAGCTCGGCGCTGCGCATCCAAACCGTCACGGGAACGCCATTGAGCGCTGCGATATTAGCCATGACTGTGCCAAAGCTTCCTCCGCCAATCACAGCCACTTTAGTCACGGCAGGCAAACTTCAATCCTCTATTAGCTCATGTTAAACCGCCGATATAAGCGACGTGTACTTCAGGCAAATAACCCTAGCTTTCTGCCTTTACCTGCTTCCAGTTTTCATAGTACTCAAGACTCACTTTTTGGTTGAGGCTCGAAATTTGATCAGCTTTCTCGCGAAGGCTAGCTTTCATGACGTCTCCGACGGAAATTAGGCCGATAAACTTTTCATCGTCCTTGATTAACAAATGCCGAATGCGCTTGCCCACGAATTTATCATATAGCTGGTACACATCTTCCGTGGCATCAGCCGTTATCAAATTCTCCGAATAGCTCTGCTCAATCAGAGTTGACCTTGGGTCAAAATCAGGCTCCATTACGCTGAACATCAAATCACGCTCAGTCCAAATGCCGCAAATCTGTTCATTCTTGGTAACGACAATTGAACCAACTCGATGCTTAGTCATAATAATCAGCGCATCATAAACGCTCGTCGTAGCTGGCACTGTGAGCAAGCTATCCTGCTTATCATTTACTATATCTTTAGCAGTTCTCATATCCCCTCCCCCGATTACAAAGATAATCAGACGCCTCTAAAACCAAAAACTACGGCGACGTCAAAAGTGCGAAAAAGATCGGCAAGAAGACAGTAACCCTGACCGAGCCAGAATAACAAGAGGTAGATCAGCTGTTAGAAAACCCGGTTAAGGCCATCCAAGGCGGCGGTTCGGTAAGCTTCCGCCATTGTGGGGTAGTTGAAGGTCGTCTCGACAAAATACTTCATCGTATTCGCCGGCGCCGGCTGGCGCATGATCGCCTGACCGATGTGCACGATCTCCGATGCCTGGTCGCCAAAACAATGAATCCCGAGTAGCTCGAGGGTTTCGAAATGAAAGATCAGCTTCAGCATCCCGACCTGCTCACCGGTAATCTGAGCCCGTGCCGTGTTCTTAAAAAACGCTTTGCCAATCTCGTAGGGAATCTTAGCCGCTGATAGCTCGGCTTCCGTTGCGCCTACCGTCGATATTTCCGGAATGGTGTAAATACCCGTTGCCACCTCGTCCACATGGATGCATTCGTCTGGTGCTACGATGGCGTTGCTCGCCGCGCGACCCTGGTCATAAGCTGCACCCGCCAGAGCCGGCCACCCGATCACATCGCCAGCGGCGTAAATGTTATCTACCTGAGTCTTGTACGCTCTGTCGACGGCGATCTGCCCTCGACTATTGGCTTCTATCC
>JAYOBL010000137.1:0-585 GCA_038104835.1 Gammaproteobacteria bacterium
CTGCAGCGCCCGGTAAGCCTTAATGAAAGCTTCCTGGGTAATATCCTCTACTTCTTGCTGGTCCTTGACGAATCTGGCCACCAGCGCCGCGACTCGGTTTTGATACCGCAGCACCAAAAAATTGAATGCGTTAGTCTGCCCGGCTCGCACGCGCTCAACTAGCTGCAAATCACTTGCTTGCGCACCACTGTCGTTCATTGTCCTACTCCCAACTCTGCGCACTCGACCTGCACCGAGGGGAACAAATGCATCCAGACTCCTATTCAGACCGCGTCTGAGTGCAAAAGTTCTCAAAACCTTTAGAATCCGCGGCTCTTCGATCAACGTTATAAAAGCTGGCCGGTCTCGCCCTGCGAATCAGGCATATTTTATCTAAAATTCAGATAGTTAAAACATGAACTCAGAAATAAAGCCACGTCACTACGACCTGCTTATTATCGGCAGCGGCGCCGCAGGCCTTACCCTCGCGCTGCGAACGGCACCTTTCGCTCGCGTTGCAGTGCTCAGCAAAGGTGAACTCAATCAGGGCGCGACTTTCTATGCCCAAGGCGGCATCGCAGCGGTGCTAGATGACGAGGACAGCAT
>JAYOBL010000137.1:595-2734 GCA_038104835.1 Gammaproteobacteria bacterium
GGACAGCATAGACTCCCACGTCAGCGATACGCTCAACGCGGGCGTAGGACTCTGCCACCGCGATGTCGTGGAGCGAATCGTCGAGCATAGCGCCGAGGCGGTGAGCTGGCTTGTCGATCAAGGCGTGCCTTTCACTACAACAAGCGGCGGCGAAGTTGCCGGTGGCGCGCTCGACACGCTCCACCTGAGCAAGGAAGGCGGCCATAGTCATCGTCGAATAATCCATGCGACCGACGCGACGGGAAAAGCGGTCTTCGAGACCCTCAAACAGCGCGCTTTGGATCATCCAAACATAGAGCTATTGGAAGGCTATACAGCGGTAGATCTGGTGATAGAGCAGGACGAAAGCCAGCGCAGGCGCTGTGTCGGCGCCTATGTGCTCAACCAAGCGAGCGAAACCGTTGAGGTGCTCGGATGCAAGTTCGTCGCTCTGGCTACCGGCGGCGCCAGCAAAGCCTATCTCTACACTTCTAATCCCGACGGCGCGAGTGGCGATGGAATCGCGATGGCCTGGCGCGCGGGCTGTTCGGTTGTAAACATGGAGTTTAATCAATTCCATCCGACCTGCCTGTATCATCCCCACGCGAAGTCATTCCTCATTACCGAAGCCTTGCGCGGTGAGGGTGCGACTCTTGAGCTGCCCGATGGCTCGCGCTTCATGCCCCGCTTTGACCCGCGGGAAGAACTCGCGCCCCGCGATATCGTGGCGCGCGCTATCGACCATGAAATGAAGCGTTTGGGCTGTGACTGCGTTTATCTCAACATTTCCCATAAGCCTGCAGAATTTGTGCGCGAGCATTTCCCGACTATCTACGCGCGCTGTCTTGAGTTTGGCATCGATATCACCACACAGCGCATACCGGTCGTGCCAGCCGCGCACTACACCTGCGGCGGCGTTGCCGTTAACGAGCGCGGAATGACCGACCTAAGCAATCTGTATGCGGTGGGTGAAACGAGCTTCACTGGCCTCCATGGCGCCAACCGTATGGCGAGCAACTCCCTGCTCGAGTGCTTTGTGGTCGCCTTTGCCGCAGCAGAGGACATCGGTAGACGCATTGGCAGCACTGAATTCTCAAACAACCTCAGCGACTGGGACGCCAGCCGCGTCGTCGATTCAGATGATGAAATCCTAGTGTCACACAACTGGGACGAGCTACGCCGCTGCATGTGGGACTTCGTTGGCATCGTACGCAATGATGAGCGACTGACGCGGGCGCGACGGCGGATTGATCTGCTCCAAAACGAAATTAGCGACTACTACAGCCGCCATAAGGTCACTAACGACCTGCTCGAGCTCCGCAACCTCGTTTTAGTTTCTAGTCTCATCATCGATTCCGCTCTGCGGCGCAAGGAATCACGGGGCCTGCATTTTACCCTCGACTACCCGCAGCTAAGCGAAAACCCCCAAGACACCGTGCTAACGCCTTAGGCCTCCCCGAGATCTGATTCCAAGGATTTTAAATAGGTCCGCAGGCGGCTCGCCTGAGGCCTATCAAGGCTGCCCGGCCACAGCCTCAACACAGTCCTCTCAGCCATTGAACCACGCGCGCGCGGCTTGACCGTGGCCGGCTGCGTAAAACTCAGAATAATTAGGAATTCTCCGCAGCGCTCTAGTGTGGGCGGCGAAACGTGAACGAGTGGTTGTTTCGCTGACTCATAAATCAGGACACTACGTGTCGCCGTAAAAACGATTCGTCGAATTCGGCGCTTAAGGTGGCTCAGCAGAGTGTAAACAGCGTGGGCACTGAGCAGAACGCTCAATATAACAGTCGATGCGATCTTGCCCCCGTTCTCCATGAGAAGTAGCAGCGCCGCGAAGTAAGCTGAAACTATTGAGAGTGGAATAAGAGGCGAGACTTTAATATCGATAGCGAACATCTAAGCCAACCCCTGCTCCCCCTCTCGCGTAGCCGCCTCTCGGATCTCGCACCTCGAAAACAGTTAACGAGACTTAGATGCTTGAGTTTCGACGCTTAGTGAATAGCTTAGTGGAGTGGTTTCTGATGCGCCAATATCAGCTCGATCATACGCTCAAAGCGCGCTTCGCTCGGCTCAGCGCGGCGCATCAACCACGCCCATAGGTCTTGATCTTCTTCGGCCAAAAAGTCTCGATAGAGCTTTTTATCTTCTATGGCCAGA
>JAYOBL010000137.1:2744-3067 GCA_038104835.1 Gammaproteobacteria bacterium
TCATAAGCCTCGCCGGCAAAAGGCACCAAAAGCAGATCGAGCTCCAACATGCCGCGGCGGCTGTGCCAGAAGATTTTCGACTGAAGGAGTTCGGGGTCGAGTTCGCTCATGCTTTTTCTCTCGTGGTGAATCGGTTGTTTGGGGCTTGCTGGCTATGGCCACTGTGCGAAGCCATTAGTCTAGGCTAGACGAAATTTGTGCTTCACCACCTCGAGCCGCGCGAAGGATACCGCTAAGCCGCGGCCAAGGCTAGCGGGTAAACTAATGTCATCTGCAGGGTAAAGTTGCTGCGTTACACGGTAGAATACGAGCGAAACAGGCCG
>JAYOBL010000137.1:3128-3441 GCA_038104835.1 Gammaproteobacteria bacterium
TCCAAATTATTACCATGAAGTTCACTAAAACAGCGGACGATAAATGACTACTGATAAACCTGAAGCCGGCGGACCCATCGCTCATTTTGCGCTCGAGCACTACCGCTTCATCCGCGCCTCCGGCCCTGACACCAAGACATTCCTTCAGGGCCAGGTGACCTGCGATACGAGCAAGATCAGCTCAAGCCGGAGCGTTCCGGGCGCCCTTTGCAATTTGAAAGGCCGAGCGATCGCTAATTTCCGAGCCTTGGAAGTCGATGGCGATGTCCTGCTGCAAGTGTCGGCGGGCCTGCAGGACAAGGTGCTTGCTATC
>JAYOBL010000138.1:0-3437 GCA_038104835.1 Gammaproteobacteria bacterium
GATCATAGGAAACCATCATGACAGACGCTATCAACAACAATGTTGCCAATACGCTAAGAGCAGCCGAAAGAACGACCGAGGCCAACTCTAAAGCGCGGCTTGACGCAGCTGAGGCGCAATCACCCGAGTCTGCGGCCAAGGTTGAACCCAGCACCGTTGAGGTCTCGCCAGCTCTACAGAGCGCTCTTGCGGATGCCGACTTCGATACTGAGAAAGTCGAGGCCATAAAGACGGCAATCGAGCAAGGTAACTACCCGCTGGACGACAGCAAGATCGCCGAGAGCTTTGTACCGCTCGAAAAGTTGCTGTAAGTCCTGTAGCTTAGCGAGCTGACTCCCCCATACTCGGCGCGCCAAACTCTATGTCGGATTTACAAGAAGCCTTTTTCAAAATAACCGCGCTGGAGGAACTCCTCGAGCGCGAGTTTGAGCTGCTTAAGGCACAGGAATTTGCTGAATTCGAGGCCCTGCAGGAGCGCAAGAATCAGCTTCTGGAATTCATTGCTTCTCATCAGCAGCTCGATCAAGAAGGCATTGAGTCAAACAATATCAACGCCGAAGCGATTCTCAATAACGAAGAACTCTCTGAGCGACTCCAACGCTGTCGCGATAGACAACAGCGCAATGAGATCCTAGTACGACAAAAGCTCTCGTCGATCCGAGAGGCGCTTAAAACCTTGAAGACCGGGGGCGATCAGCGTTCAAACACCTATGAACATCTAGGTAAAGGTCGGCGCTAGGCTACTCGCTACCGGCTTTTTTCTCGCTAACGGCTTTTTTCTCGCTAACGGCTTCTCCCAGCGCTAACGGCTTTTTTCTCCCTTAGTTGCTATTCATCCTGCCTAGGCTCGCCGGCCGAATCTGGCGTCCTGCCCCTGAGCCAGTAAGCCCACGACAAAATGATCGCGACAGATTCGAAGAGTGTCTCGGGGATCTCCTGCCCCACATCTACGCCGTCTAAATAGTCCACTAGGCGGGCATCGTAGAGCACCGGAATGTCCGACGCCCGAGCGGCGTCTATTAAGACCTCCGCATAGTCATCCTCTGCCTTAGCGACAACCGTAGGGGCGCCAATGCCCTTATACGCAAGTGCAGCGGCTTTGCGTCGTTTGTCAGTAATTGCTGTCATGCACGCAGCTCCAGATTGCCCACGCTGCGTAGCGACGGGGCTTTCTCACGCTCAGGCTTGGAGCCGTGGATGACTTGGCAGCGCGCGACATCGAGTCCGAATTCCTCAAGATTGCCACGTAGACGACTAACATTCTGCGTGGCTAGCCTCGCCTGTTCAGCGTCTGAGAGCCATAGCGTAACCGACAGCAGTCGAGGAGCGACTAGCTCAACCCTGCCCCACACATTGTCCTCTTCGCTAAAGCTAAGTTTCATCTCAACCGACCACACGCTGCGCTGCTTGCCCTCTCGCTGCTGGTCTTTTCTCTCTATCAAAACCTCAACGGGCGCACGGTCTGTGAAAAGCATCATGAAGCGTAATGCGAGTTCTCGCTGCTCCTGGCGGAGCATGAACTCGATCTTCGCGACATCCAGATATTCGATCACGGATTCGATCGCCGCTCTTTCGCTAGCGAATGCTTCCGGTCCGATACGCGTGATCCGCTCTAGCAGCTGCTGTAGGAAGCGTCGAATATCGAGATCACGCGGTTCACCAAATTCGCTTTTGCCAACGCGCGGCGCTAAGAAGCCGTTCGCCAGCATAAAGAGCCGAATCTTGTTGGCATCGAGCGCATCTGCCGTTGTGAGGAGCTGCGGGAGAAATGCACGTGAGGCATCTGGTAGTAACTTACGGATCAGCTCGACGAAACCCGCTGGGCCGGCCACGTGTGAGAGTATCGGCACGTCACCCATGTCTGGGCTAGCCGCCATAGCTGCCAGCACCTGGAGATTAACCGGAGGCTTTGGAGGCGCAGCAGCCGCTTGCGCCATCCCAAGAGTCGACAGCATCATTCGCTCTTCGACCGGTTTAATCGTTACACCGTAGGCGCTCTTGGTCGCGCGAAAGTCGAGCGACTCACCCTTTAGGTCGGCGAAGTTACCGCGGAAATAGCGCGGTTCCTTTGGGAAAAATAGAGTAACTCCGCGACCATCATCAGACACAATGCCGCGGATGGTTTGTCCAGGACTGAGCTCGAAGGCTCGCGCTTCGGCGGTATTGAGCCGCAGAAGGCCCAGCTCAGGCTGATCCGCAATTGGGGCGCGGAGAAACTGAGAAATATTCTCTGGACCATTCACGCGGGTGCCCAGTGGGGGTTCAAGGGAAGCGAACCCAGCTCTGACGCACGCGTCGCTCTAGCTCGAGCGTGGCTGGATCGACAGTAAAAACCAGCCGCATCACATCTTCAGCCGTGGGAACGCGAAGTCTTACGCCAGACAGCATGCGATTTGGGTTTGACGAAGGAAAGGCATGGGGGTTCGCGCTGATAAAAGCGCTACGCAGCATGTCTTTACGTATAGAGGAGCCCTGAATAGCGCGGTTTATTATGCCGTCCAACGTATCGCCTGGCCGGACTTCGTAAAAGCCAGTCGCAAGTTCCTCGCTGCGCCTAATATCTAAATAGTCCTGCACGTCGTAGTCTGCAAGAAGCGTCACTAACGCCCGGTCAATGGCCGCGCGTGAAGCGGCGTCCGCGGCGCTCACCGCAGCCGCGCTGAGGATGGCCGCGACACAGGCAAGGCTGAGTACTATTTTTTTCATTGCTTGGCTCCGCTGAGTTAATTTGAGCTTATTGAATGTCTTTGCGGCCCTAAAAGGGCAGCGCACTGGTGTGTAACCCAGGCGTCTTCGGACCTTCGAGTATTTCTAGTTCTGCGTTATCTCTGTGCACGCGCACGACCTCGGCAATCGCAAGCGACTCCAACATTTCCGAATCGACGAGCTGCTCGGCGTGGGTAAACCTTTTCGTACTGAGCAAGAAGCGGTCCCCACGTCGAATCCCAGCCTTGGCGCCCTGGTTGAGAGTAGGAGTGGCATCAGAGAATTCCCCTTGCGCATAAACACCGAGAGACTCAGGCTGACACTCAAGGGCTTCGCTGACACTTGATAGAAGGCTTTGCAGGGCATTGGCTAATTGATCGGTTACTTTTTCAGCATTGCTAAGTTCACCATTACGCAGCGAAATTTTGAGCGTAATGCCACGTTGACCCAGCACTGGCCTGTCCACAACTAGGCCCGCCATGTCTCGCTCCGTCAGACGCAGGGTTAGGTCGAGCTCGAACTGTGATTCATGCTCGCCTACGGCAAGCCCCGCGCTGCGGTCGACCGCGAGCCCGAACTCGCTCGCAGCGTGTCTGGACAGCGACCGAAAGCGACGCAGCCCCATTCGTAGCGTCTGTCCGGGGTTCAATTCCTGCTGCGAGAAACGCGTTATCTCAACGGCTAATGAATGATTACTATTGCGCGGGTCCACATAGCTCATATCTGTGAAG
>JAYOBL010000041.1:0-18481 GCA_038104835.1 Gammaproteobacteria bacterium
GATCATTGGATAGCCGGCGGTATGCACGACAAGGCCCTGCTCATGATTCTCCGCAGGAATCTCCCATACCTCTTTCAAGCCGATACCGTAGTGCTGCGGATCGCTGTCTTTGTCGAGCTCAAATTTTTCGATGATCTCCTTGCCCAGATGCCCACGGCAGCCCTCGGCAAATATCGTGTATTTCGCATGGAATTCGAAGCCGGGCTCGTAGGAGGGTTTGTGCTCTCCGTCCGCTGCGACGCCCATGTCTCCAGTGGCCACGCCTTTAACGCTGCCGTCCTCGTGATAAAGCACCTCAGCTGCGGCAAAACCCGGGAACACCTCGGCGCCAAGTTCCATCGCCTGCTCGCCCAGCCAGGCGCACAGATTACCCAAGGAGATGATGTAGTTGCCCTCATTGTGCATTGGCTTTGGAACCAGCAGGTCAGGGAATTTCACTGCGGACTTAGCGCTGGGGAGGTAGTAGACGTTGTCGCCAGTCACAGGGGTGTTGAGTGGTGCACCGCGCTCTTTCCAATCGGGGAATAGCTCGTTTAGAGCCGATGGCTCGAACACCGCGCCGGAGAGTATATGCGCACCGACCTCTGAGCCTTTCTCTAGAACGCAGACAGAGAGTTCTTTGCCCTCGGCCTGCGCTAATTGCAGAAGGCGGCAGGCCGTGGACAGGCCTGCCGGGCCTGCGCCGACGATAACGACATCGACTTCCATTGATTCGCGTGACATTTGCTTCCCCTTTTCGATAACTCGCAGCGCATCCGAGAATCCGCTGTCCAATGCGGTATTATCGCCAATTCAAGACGGCAGCGCAAAGCGCTGAGACTACAGAACCTCTCTCCACACCGCCTAAATCAGACGACCAGCAAGCTGCGAAGATGCTAAAGATTGTCAGCTATATAACGTTAACACGTGCGTATGTGGACCAGACTTAAGCTGCCGAATTTATTGTAAATCGTCCTACTTGTGCCCGCAGTTGCGCACAATTTGTCACAGCGAAAACGCAGTCCCCCTCCTATAATCACGACCATTGAATAGTCAGCGCTAAGTCGCAGGCACATAGACATATCCCATGTAGTCGATCTGCCCGTCGCCCCTGTGCGTTTTCGAGGTAGTTAACGTCCTCGGAGACACCATGCATCAGCATAATCCCAATTCCTCCCCTGCTATCCACACGCACAGGGTGGGAGCCGCATCGCGCCGGGCACTAGCCCTTCCGGCACGAAACCTACTCTTCTCAGTTCTAGCGCTCGCGGCAGGCGCGGTCTCCGGCCAAGAGGCGGAAACTGACGAGACCAGCGTTGTCTACGAAGCCGAGTATTTCGCTGAGTTCTCGCCGGTCTCTGCAAATGACATGATCACACGTATTCCCGGAATCGGCCTGGCACTCAATAGCCGCGGCGGTGGCGGGCGCGGTCTAGGTGGCGGCGCGGGCGAGATCCTTATCAACGGTCAGCGCATCACCGGCAAGAGCAATGCCGGCCGCAGTCAGCTGAGCCGCATTAGCGCAGACGATGTCGACTATATTGAAATCATTCGCGGCACCTCTGAAGAGATCGACGTGCGCGGTGGAGGTCAGGTCGTGAACGTAGTCCTGCTCGAAGCACAGTCACGCTCGAGTATCGCGGCAGAAGTTAGTACTGACAGAATGCAGGACGGCAAGTTTGCACCGGGAGCCCGACTCGCTTACTCAGGCCAGAGGGGGCGCTTCAACTATCTGTTTAACGTCCAAGGCGATCCCGGCTACAACAATGAGGTACGGCGGGAATCGAGCGTCGATGCAGACGGCAATCCCACTGAACTCAGGATCCAAGAAAGCACCCGCGATCAGACAAACTACGAGGCCAGTTTCAATCTCGGCTATCAGTTCGAAAAATCGATGATCCAGTTTAATGGACTCTATGGCATTGCCTCTCCACCTACCGAACTCACTCGCGGGATCACCGACCTTACCGGCGAACAGCCGGAGATCTCGCTTGAGCGCGAAGGCAATCAGGGCGATCGCGATAATTGGGAGTTGGGCGGCGACTACGAATATAGCTTCGATAATCGCTCCAAATTCCGTTTCCTATTTATCGTCAACGATCGCGATTTTGAGTTTACCCGCGAACGCTTCCTGCTAGACGAGGAAGATGGGAGAGCCGAGACCAAAGACCTCTATCTCTTCTCCTCGGCCCGCGACCGCGAGCGCATAGCGCGCACGTCTTATACGTTTAACGTCGGCGCCGCGCAGGCGGTCGAAGCGGGAGTCGAGATAGCACAGACCATTCGCGACTCAGCGATCCGCATGGGCAATGACAACGACGAAGGCATTCCTCCGTCAGCCGCTCACGGCAACCTCTTTCCGGTTACAGTGGACAATGCCGTCTCAACAGTTGAAGAGCAGCGTAGTGAGTATTTCGCGATCCACAACTGGCAGCTTGGGGATGATATCTCACTGTAAACCTAGCTAGTTTACGAGTACTCTACTATTTCGCAGGAAGGTGATGTTTCACTCTCCCGGGAATTTGGTATCTTAAAGCCTAAGGTAGATTTCCGATACAATTTCACCGAATCGCTGCAGTTCAGAGCGACAGTGGAGCGAACCATCTCGCAGTTAAGTTTCTCCGACTTCAGCGCGACAACCGATAACTCCGATGACGATCAGGACACCATTGCGGGTAATCCAAATATTCGCCAAGAGAAGAACTGGCGCTACAACGCCAATCTCGAGTATCGCTTGCCCAACAACATTGGCGTATTGAATTCGGAGCTTTACTACCGCGATGTAACGGACGCCATCGATCGCATCGATGTCTCCCCATCGCCCGATGACTTGCAGTCAGAGCGTGGCAACATAGGCAACGGCAAGCGTTACGGGATTAACCTCGATGCGAGCACCCAGCTTGCCTATTTGGGATTGCCTACCGCTCTTCTGTCGGTGCGGCTAAGCATGAACGACTCGCAGATTATCGACCCCTTTCTTGGGGTTGAGCGGCGCTTTAATCGCAACGGCCGCTGGTTCGCTCGCTCTGAGTTTCGCCACGATGTGAATCGCTATAACTTCAGCTACGGTTTTAATTACCGAACTCAAGCGCGTGAAGGGAGCAATTACACACGTATCGACGTTTTCGACATCGAGCGGGAGATCCCTGATTATCAACTCAATCTCTTTTTTGAGAAACGCGCTTTTGACGGCATGACTTTCCGCTTCGATATGATGAACGCCAACGACCGTAACTGGTGCCGCGAGCGCACTCGCTTCATTGGCGCAACGGTAGATGGCATCGTGGAGGAAATAGAGAATTCCTGCTCGCAGGACGGGCCGAAATTCTCGCTAAAAATTCGCGATACGTTCTAATCACAAACTACGCAAGCTCGCAGAGCAGCGTCCTGAGGCGACGCTACTTGGTAAACACCATCATGTGCTGCCAAGGAAGGAAGTCCAGCGTCTCGCTCCACTCTAGCCCGAATACCGCCATTTCCTTTCTCACCTGCTCCTGCGTCATTTTGTGCAGCGGCCGAATAGGCACCGAGGCGTCTTCGCCTCGGTACTCGAGGAGGAATATTCTACCGCCGGGCCGCAGGGCTTCGTACAGACCATTAATCATCTCGAATGGGTGAGAGAACTCGTGGTAGGCGTCGACCATGATGGCCGCGTCGATTGAGTTTGGCGCAAGATTCGGATCGTCAACCTCTCCCTTCACCCCCTCTATATTGCTGACTCCCTCTTCCGCTTTACGCGTCTCGATGATCTCGAGCATTTCGGGCTGGATATCTACAGCCATCACACGGCCCTCGGGTACGAGCTTGGCTATGCGAAACGAGAAATAGCCAGAACCCGCGCCGATATCAGCCACGACATGATCGGGCTCTAGCCCCATGTTCGCAACCACTTCATCTGGCATTTCTTCGCGGATGCGCCCTGGCCGATTCAACCACCCCGCTGCCTGATGCCCCATGACGAAGGAGATCTCTCTACCCATGTAGAACTTACCTATGCCGGTGGTGCGGCGCGAAGGATCTTCGATATACCCCGGGCTCTCTGCTGCGACAGCGCTGATAGACACGAAGAAGCTAAGCGCTGCGCTTAGCAATGCTGCGAGCTTAAGCTGCTTGTTATTGCGGACTCTTGGGCGAATAAACATCGTACTCTCCTGATGATTTAAAAAGGGCGAACGGCGGCTAGCGCTGCATTGAGCTAACAATACCTTATGCTAGACTCGGGCATCCATGGAATTCAACAAACTACAGGCTAAACACGTATGACACAGGTTTTAAAAGGTATTCGCGTCCTCGATTTCGGACGCTACATTGCGGGCCCCTTTTGCGGCACGCTGCTGGCTGACATGGGCGCCGAAGTAATCCGCATCGAGAAGATTGATGGCAGCGAGGATCGCTTCCTCACACCAATCAGCGAAACCGGCGAAGGCGGCACGTTTATGCAATTGGCGCGCAATAAACTGGGCATGACCCTAAACCCGATGAAGCCCGAGGGCCGGGAGATCGTCAAGAAACTCGTCGCCACCGCAGATGTCGTCATCGCCAATCTCCCACCGGATACGCTCAAGAACATGGGCCTCGACTACGACAGCCTTAAAGCGGTGAAGCCCGACATTATTCTAACTATGATCTCGGCGTTCGGGCGCGGTGGTCCCTACAGCAACCGCGTGGGCTTCGATGGCTTGGGCCAAGCGATGTCAGGCGCAATGTACCTCAGCGGCACACCCGAGCAGCCAGTTAAAGCATGGCCCCCGTTTGTCGATTTTGGGACCGCCAGCTTTGCCGCGTTTGGCACCCTAGCTGCGCTCTATGAGAAGCAAAAAACGGGCAAAGGCCAAGTAGTGGAGGGCTCGCTTTTTAATACCGCCCTCACGCTTATGAACGGTACGGCAATCGAGCAGTCGGCTCTGCAAATCAATCGCGTGGCCAGCCTTAACCGCGGCCAAGCGGCGGCGCCTTCGGACACCTTTAAGTGCACCGACGGCTGGGTCCTCGTGCAGTCCGTTGGTGGCCCGCTGTTCGAGCGGTGGACAGTCTTGATGGGGGAGCCACACTGGCTCGAAGACGAACGTTTTAAAGACGACATTAGCCGCGGCGAGAACAGCGTACTCATTAGCGAGCGCATGGCTAAATGGTGTGCCGAACGCACCTCGGCAGAGGCGCTTGCAGCAATGGAAGAGGTACGCCTTCCCGCCGGCCCCGTGCTGTCGCCGCAGCAGGTACTCGAAGACCCACATATCGCTGCCAAGGGACTCTTCCAGCCGGTCGATTATCCAGGCATGGAGCAGCCCGCTCCGCTGATGCGCACTCCGGTTGAATTAAGTGAGACACCGGGCGAGATTCGCCATCGCGCGCCTACCCTAGGCGAACACACCGACAGCTTGATGTCGGAACTTGGCTACAGCGAAACAGAAATAGCCCAGCTACACGAGCTGCGCGTTATCTAGTCGTTTTGCGGCAGTGCATAGACTATGACGCTGCCGCTACGCGCGGTCTCGTGACCCGTTTGGAACGTGAGCATCGCGTTACCCGAGGGCACGGCAACGAACTGCCGACCCTCAACCTCGTAGGTGACAACACCGCCGCCCACAGGGGCGCCAGTATAGAGACTGTTTAACACCTCGCCGCTAGCGACATCTAGCGCCAGTAGATTGCCTGTAAGCTCGCCTGTAAATACTAAGCCGCCAGCCGTGGTGGTCACACCCGCAACCATCGGCGCGGGTGAATGGTAGCGCCATTCAATATCGCCGCTCTCAACCCCTACCGCCGTGAGCCAGCCGCTCTGCTCGTTTGCGGGCTCTACACCGCCACCCATGTACATCTGCCCTGGCACGACATCGAACTCTTTAGCTGCAACAAAGCGTGCGCAGTAATCAATAACCGGCGTTATAAGCAGCTTTTCTTCTGGGTGATAGGCCGGCCCACTCCATAGCACCCCGCCGAACACGCCCGGGCAGGCGAGTACGCCCTCAGTCGTCACAGGCACTTCCGCGTTCATTATGGTAGTGATGGGCGTCTCATAAAGCGCTGCCCGCGTGTTCTTATCGAGCGTACGCAGGATGCCGTCTTTACCCACTGTCGCCACGAGATCGCGCTCGACATTGTCCTGCCCCGCCTTTAGCACCGGACTCACCTGTGTCAGGTCCCAGTCGTGATCGTCGTTGGGCACTAAAGACTTGTGCCACAGCAGCTCGCCGGTGCGGGGATCTAGCGCCACTATATTGTTCGTGTAAAGGTTCTCACCCGGGCGCAAATAGGCCGGAAGATCGGGTGCAGGGTTAGAGACGGCAGCGTAGAGCTCACCCTTCTCTAGGTCCATGCTTAGCGGAGTCCAAACTGCGCCGCCGCCCAGCACGATATCTTCAGGATTGCCCCAGGTGGGACCGCCCCCCGCCTTGGCCTCAGGCACGGTTTCGAAACGCCAGCGCTGCGTGCCATCGGCTAATGAGAATGCCCCGACCCAACCGGAGATTGCATTCTCGCTGCCCGCGGGGCCGATAATCACCGTGTCTTCGAAAATCATTGGCGGCATGGTGAAGGTTTCACCTAGCCACGGATCGGCAACTTGCCGCGCCCACAGAAGCTGTCCACTCGCGGAATCTAAAGCGATCAGATAGCCGTCGCTTGTGCCGCGCACAACATAGCCGTCTTTAATCGCAACGCCACGGCTATTGCCCCAAACCGAGCGGTCCTTAAGCTCCCACTCGTAATCCCAAACGCGCTCGCAGTTTGCCGCATTGATAGCGGCAGTCCGCGTGGCGTTAGTGATGTACATAACGCCATCGAAAACAATCGGTCCCGTTTGCATGGTTGCGAATGTCTCGAGCTGATAGGCACAGATCTGTTGCAGCCCCGCCACGTTGTCTTTGTTGATTGCGGACAAGCCGCTATAGCGCGTGCCCTTGTAATTCTGGTTGTGGTAGAGCCAGTCACTGAAATTGTTTTGCGCGGCTTTAAGCTCGGCAAAGGTCGGCCCATTGCCCGTTGGGACTAGACCACCGTCACCGGCTATGAACGTCGCTGCGCTATCCAAACCCTCGTCGCTTCGCGAAAAGGGTATTCGAGAGAGGGCTGCGTAATCTGAAGTGAGCGCTTCGTCGCCCGGCAACACATTATTGCGACCAAGCACATAGGCGACAACATCAAGCATCTCTGTCTCGTTTAGCACACCAATCTGGCGCGGCGGCATAGACGTGCTAATGCGATTAAATAGGTCCCCTACATTAATTCCATTGGATGAATAGGACTTTCGGAAACTCACGCCGGCAATCGCAGGCGCGACACCGCCTTCAAGGTCGGCGCCATGGCAGCTGGCGCATTCCTGCGCGTAGAGCTGAGCACCCCGCGCGAATTGCTCTTCGGTAAACGTGCCGAGCGCTGCGTCCTGCGCAGCATGTAATGAGCCGCAGAGGAAAACCCCGACGACGAGGCTGACTAGGTGCAAACAAGCGACAGCCTGCTTAGCTGATCGCAGTGAATAGACTGCAGGGTGTTGTGGCGTGCTTTGCATAGTGACGCTCTTCTTGTTGGTGAAATTACTATTTTTACTTAAAACGTGACGATCGGAGCAAGAGTATCTCCGCCAGCGATTTACTTGTCTAGCTGAGCTAAGAAGTCTAAAAGTGCGGCGTTAGTCAGCTCAGGAGCTTCCTGCTGCACCCAATGACCGATACTGGGAAAAAGTTTTACTCCGCGAAAGTCTTCAGCGATCTTTGACATCGCACCGCTGAGGCGCTCTTCGTTAGCATGGGCGATGACAGAGTCTTCACTGCCGGCTATAAACAGAGTAGGGATTTTTATTGTGTCGCGGCCTATAGCCTCCGTCAGCTCCCAGTTGCGCTGGAAGTTGCGGTAATAATTTACACCACCGCGGAAGCCAGCGCGGGAGAATTCTTCAACCACATAGTCGAGGTCCTCTTGCTCTAGCCATGCTGGCAGCGCTTTTGCGGCGCCCAAGCGGCCAATCCATCCTCCCGCAGAGGCGCGCGGATCTGTGATGAGCTTCGGCTCGCGGGGGCTGTCGGGCGAAAGATATAGCCTGCTCAGAAGCCCTCTAGGATCGGCGTCGTATTCGGCCTCAGCGATGCCGCCCGGCTCATTGTGATAGAGGATATAGAAAAAATTCTCGCCATAGGCCTCGCGCCAGTCCTCCATGGGCGAACGCTCGGGGCGCCCGCCATAGGGGACACTCATTGCCACCAGCGCGGAGAATCGCTGCGGATGCAAAAGCGCAGTCTGCCAAGCGATGATTGCGCCCCAGTCGTGCCCGACAAGCACTGCGGTTTCCTCCCCGAGAGCGTCAAGCACGCCGGTAAGATCCGCAGCGATCGTAATCACATCGTAGTCCTCGGCAGACTCTGGAGCCTCAGTGCCGCCGTAGCCGCGCATATCGGGCGCAACGACGCGATACCCCTCAGCCGCCAGAGCGACTAACTGATGTCGCCAGCTATACCAAGACTCGGGCCAGCCATGCGCCAGGAGCACAAGCGGACCGCTATTACTCTGTCCTGCCTCGGCAATGCGCATCGTAATGCCATTGCTCTGAATATGCCTGAGGGTGACCCCTGCGACGGGTGACGCCATTAGCGCATCTCCTTCCTGATGTTCTTGTTTCGATCCCAAGGTACTGCCTCCGCTTACGCCAACTTCATTCTGCTGTGCCTGTGAATACGCGCTGGAAAAGGCGAGGGAAAGTCCTATAAGCAGACATTTTATTTTGAGTCTCACGCTAAGCTCCCGGTCCGCAGTCTAAACAACCCTCTACGGGAAGCGGCCCCATTTTTAGTTCGCTGTTCAACTGCCGCAGCGCCGTCCGCAGTCCCTCTTCTATCACAGGGTGGTAAAAAGGGCTGTCGAGCATTTGCTGAACGCTCAGTCGGTGCTGCACAGACCAGCTCAGAAGATGCGCTAAGTGCTCCGCCGCCGGGCCGATCATCTCGGCGCCTAAAAACAGACCAGACCCGTGCTCGCCATACACACGCAGCAAGCCCTTATTCTTGCCGATCACCCGCGATCGCCCTTGGCCCGAAAAATCCACCTGACCGACGGCAAAGGCAGTGTCTGAGTGCTCAAGCTGTGCATAGCGAGCACCCACCAGTGCGATCTGAGGGTCGGTAAACACCACCGAGATCGGCGCGCGCCTAGGGCGCGCATGAATCTGCGGATACGTTCCCGCATTGTCGCCTGCAATACGGCCATCGTCAGCTGCCTCGTGAAGCAGCGGATGCGCATTACTCACGTCGCCTGCAATGAACACGCTACTGTTTTCGATTTGTCCGGTAGAATCGTCGAAGGCAGGCAGCCCCTGCTCATTAACAGCCAGCCCAGCGGCTTTTAAGTCGAGGCGGTCGATGTTTGAACGTCGCCCTGTCGCCGCGATGAGATACTCAAACTTCGCAGTGCGCTTTTCTCCCTTTTCGTTATAGCTAACTTCAACTCCGTCGTCCGTACGCGCCACCGCCTCGACCGCTGCATCGGAGGACAAAGCCATTTCCTCACCAAAGATCGTGAGCGCCTGGGCATTGACCAAAGGATCGCTCAGTGGGCCGATGCGGTTGCCCACACCAAATAGCTGCGTACGCACGTCCAGACGCGATAGCGCCTGTGACAGCTCCAAGCCAATAACGCCCGTTCCAACAACGCCGACGGAGCTTGGCAGATCATCCCAGGCAAACACATCGTCGTTTATGAGCAGCCTATCTCCTAGCTCATACCAAGGAGCGGGTATGTTGGGCCGCGAACCGACGGCAATCACAATTCGCTGCGCCTTGATACGCAGCGTCTCACCAACCTGAAGCTCATTCGGGCCGCAAAAGCGGGCCTCGCCCCATACCTTATCGGCGGCGGGCCAGTCATTCACAGTCTCCTCGACGAAGCCTACAAAGCGATCACGCTCCGATTTCACACGCTGCATAACGCGCTTGCCATCGACCGTGACACTCCCTACATCCACACCGAAACGCGCGGCGTTATGCACCTGATGGTTCGCCTCGGCTGCCGCGATGAGCAGCTTACTCGGCATGCAGCCCACGCGCGCGCAGGTAGTACCATAGTGGCTAGATTCGATGATAACTACTCTGTCGGTATATTCCCTCACTCGCCTGTAGGCACTCATACCCGCAGTGCCCGCACCGATGATGGCAACTTCAACCTCTCGTACTTCCATGTCTTAGTCCTTGCCTAATTCTGGTCCGCTTTGCGTGTTGCTAACGCGCAGCGAGTCTGGTTTTATTCGAGTGTAATGAGTCTTGCCCAGGATCGCACCATGAGTCAGCAATGCCCTCCCTATGACGTCAGCTATATGCAGCGCACTCGAGATTTCTACCGCGCGCAGGGCTACGAAAACGCCTATCGATGGGCAATACAGGAGTCCTCAGTATTCGCTGAGCTGCAAAAGCCGCTGGATCAAAGCCGACTCGCCGTTATCACCACGGCGATGCCAGATACTCCCGAGGGGCGCTCGCACCGCGAGGTCTACGCCCTACCCTGCTCACCCCCGCCGGAGTCAATGTTCACCGCCGAGCTTTCCTGGGACAAGCTGAGCACACATACCGAAGACCTTGGCTCTTTCCTGCCGCTAGCGGCACTAAGCGATTGCGCTAAACGTGGCGAGCTGGGCTCTCTATCTGAGTCTTTTCTCACTCTGCCCACGGAATATTCGCAGCGCAATACCCTAGAGCGCGATGCGCCGGCTATCCTAGAGAAGCTTCGCAGCGAGGCAGTCGACATCGCACTTCTGGTTCCGTTGTGACCCGTCTGTCACCAGACCGTGAGTCTGGTTGCGCGTCATCTCGAGGCCAATGGCATACCAACGCTGGTTATTGGCTCGGCTATGGATATCGCAAAGGCGCTCAAGCCGCCGCGCTACCTGCACATCGATTTCCCGTTGGGAAATCCCTGCGGCAAGCCCTATGACCGCGCCATGCAGCGCGAAATTATTTTGCAGGCGCTGCGCTTTTTCGCTAGCGCGACAAGAGAAAAGCCAATCGAGCGCACACCCTTTATTTGGGACGATGAAGAACGCTACACAAGCTCGCATTCGGGGCGTGCCAGCACGGAGGAAAACGAGCTAGGCTGGAGGGATCTCTATTCCCGAGTGGATCACAGCAATTGCCAACTACTGGCAGAGCGCGGCGCAACTAGGCGAGAGTTGCAAAAGCAGGCCAAAATTCAGGGTAGCGAGCGCAGCAAAATGATCCCCGAGACAGGCGCTTAGATTTAAGGATCGACTTGTATGCGCCAACGCGCGAACAGCCTGCGCGCCTTGGCGAGCTCCTCGGCATCGAGTTTCGCCTCGACCGACTGTCTGATCGCCGCGGCCTCAGCGGCTTCGTTTAACACGGCATAGCTCGCCCACGCATGGGCTGTAACTAAGTCAGCTGATACCCCGTCGCCTTCTTCATAGACCTGCGCCAAGGTAGCCGCCGCCTGCGGATGCCCAGCTCTCGCAGCGCGTGCATACCACTGAATGCCGCGCTCAGGATTACGATCGACACCTTCGCCGGTAAAAAACAGGCTAGCCACATTGAATTGCGCCGCCGTGTGGCCCTGTTCAGCAGCCGCTAGAGTCCAGCGAAAAGCCTGCTCGGCATCTGCCTCAACTCCGCGCCCTGTAAAATAGAGAATGCCGAGATTGTACTGAGCGAGCATTAGCCCTTCTTCCGCTGCAGTACTAAACTCGCGAAAAGCGGTGTCGTAGTCTCCGTCGAAGGCCGCATTTACTCCTGCCTCGTAGTCTGCTTGCGCCATCGGGCACAGCAGGAGCGCGCCGAGCCCGACAGCGATCTTGCCGCGCACACGAAATGAAGATTTATTCTGGCTGATGTGGCTCTTTGGCATTGCTACGCTATGACTCCTTCTAAGATGCTATCGGCGATGGCGAAACCATAGCCCTTGCAGGTCGCTCGCGCGGGCTCGCGATGGATTACGAAAATGCTCCGAATTGGAGTCTGCCTATTTTGAACTTTTACTAGTCAAACAGCGAAATTTCGCTATAATACCGCCCTCTTACGCACCCGTAGCTCAGCTGGATAGAGTACCTGGCTACGAACTAGGGGGTCGCACGTTCGAATCGTGCCGGGTGCGCCATTTTTATTCTTCTAGTGCTTTATTCGAATTGCCGTTCCTAATAATTATCGTCCCTGATATTTTCGTTCCTGATATTTATCGTCTCTATTAAATATCGTCCCTAAGATTCTCCTTCCAGCACTATCCCCAGACCTGCTTCGCTTTCTAGCTTTCTGGCTTTCTAGCTCTCTACATCTCTCGGTCTAAGTTCGCTCGTTTCCGGCTCCAACTATTTGAGCCTTGGTACCTGCTTGATTTAAATTTCCTAACGCGAAGCCCGGCTTGCGACAGGCGAGCCTTTCTTCAAGCCGCACCCACCACAAGCCGCGCGTGAGCGGCCCTTACAGTTTTGCCTGCTCTTCGAGCATTTTCTCCTGTGCCGCGCTCATTAACTCGCCTAGCCACGCGGTCCATCCCTCTGGGTCTACGAAGGGGTGCGGCTCGTCTTTGCCCCGCTCGGCCAGTTTCTCAGCACGCTCGAAAACCTCAGCCGAGGATGCGTGGTTGGGAATATTCACCTCGACGCCGTTCAGAGACTGCAAAAATTCAATGCTATCGATGTACATCTGGGTCCGTTCTACGCCCTCAAAATTTAGGCCGGCGCCTCCCATCAACACTGCCGCATGGGGGTATCCTTTGTCGTAGACTGTAAAGCTCGTCGAGAGCACGCCCGGCGTGTGGCCAGGGGTCTTCATAAACGTTAGCTTTTCCCGACCCAGATTTAGCGTACCGCCGTGGGTCGCTGTGAGATGGCGAATGGGCTTTGGGTACTCTTGATAGATCGCTGGCTCGTTAGTCATCTGCCAGTCCTCCTCAGTCATGATAACAACAGCACCGAACTCATCCTGCATTCGACGCGCACCGCCTATGTGGTCATAGTGAGCGTGACTCACAATGACATAGCGTACGTCGTCGGGATCCATTCCGAGATCGCGCATACCGTCGATGGCGATATCCGTAAGCTCTCCGTACAGGGAGTCAAAGAGGATGAGCCCCTGATCGGTTTCCAACACCCAAGCGGCCACCCATTTAGCGCCAACGTAGTAAAGATTATCAAAAACCTGAAAAGGCTCTACGCGTTGAATCTTGGGATCATCGCGCGGCGCCAAAGTCTGTGCGACAGCTAGATTTAGAGATAGCGAAGCCGTCACTAAAACTAATGCGCATAAAATTTTCGCGGGGGCGAGTGATTGGCGGAATAAAGGCAGCATTCTATTTTCCTTTTTCTAAGCGCCTAGTGGGCGCTAAAACTTCGTGGGAGGAAGACTAACCGAGTCTTAAAAGCTTGTCATGCGCAGGCCGAATCACCTACTTGCCACGACACTCTGCCCGAGCGATTTGCTCAGCGATCTCGAGAAGATTCTGAGCTCGCTTCAAATGCGGCATGTCCACCATCGCGCCCTCAAACCTGAAGGCCTGTTTGCCTTGATGACGATTCATTTCAAACGCGGCCAGCAGCGCTGTCGCCTCTTCTATCTCTTCCGCACTTGGCGTAAATGCGGCATTCACGACTTCGATCTGATCGGGATGAATAGTTAGCTTGCCCGTGAACCCCATGTCTGCCGCCGTCTCACTCTCACGGCAAAGACCCGCGAGATCGCGCACATCGGTGTACACAGAATCGATTGCTTGAACACCCGCGGCTTTTGCGGCGAGCAGACAGTAGGCACGAACGAAACCGAACACCTCAAGATAGTCTCCTTGGCTGTTACGCTTGCGCCGAGAGCCCAGTGAGACGGAGAGATCCTCAGCTCCCCATGTGAGTCCGTCGACGCTGGGATGAGATGACATCTGCGGCAGGTTAAACACGGCTCCTGCCTCCTCAGTGCCGATAATCACCAAGCGAGGCAACTCCCCCGCAGCCGCCATAACCGGCGCCTGCGACTGCATAAAAGCCCAAACCTCATCAACGCAGGCACGGCTGAGCACTTTAGGAAGCACCACACCGTCGACATCCTGTTCAAGCAGTGCGGCAAGATCATCCTTTCCCCAAAGCGAATCGAAAGGGTTAACCCGAACAAGTCGCTCCTGAGCTGACTCTGCGCGGCCCTGAGCGAGGCGCGTACAGACATCCCTCCGCGCTCGGTCCTTTGCCTCTGGCGTCACCGAATCTTCGAGGTCGTAGATGATAGCGTCGGCGGGCAGCGACTCTGCCTTATCCAGCATTTTTTCATTGCCCCCGGGGACGAAGTGGAGAGAACGGCGTAAGCGCATGGGATTCCTTCTAGAAGAGAAAAACGGGACTTTGTGGAGCGCTTTATTCTAACGATTGACGCAGTTCTGTAATAGCTCAGATAAAACGCACTCAATTGAAGCGCGACGCTCAATTGTGCGCTTCATTGCGGGGCATGACGCAAAGACAGCCACGAGGAAGACGCTACAAGCCGACCTGAAAATCACTTATCTATCTGTTTCTAATGAGAAAACCATGTTTGGCACGGCGCTTGCTAAATAACACTCGAACCGAACGTACTCCCACACAGCAAGACGGGCAGACCGAAGGCCAGCGAAGCAAAACAATTATTCATTGGAGAATACGCATGAGCAAAGCAACGACTACAGCCTTATTTCCCACACGAGCAAGAATCGCAGCCACGGCCGCACTCGGCACCTCTCTATTAGTGAGCGCTTTTACGGCCCAGGCCGGCGAGCTTAGCGCTAACGCCAGTATCACTAATAACTACCTGTGGCGCGGCCTCACCCAGTCCTTAAACAAGCCAGCCACCCAAGGGGGCATCGACTACGCTGCAGATAACGGTTTCTATGTCGGCACCTGGATTTCCAATGTGGAATATGAAGCGGATGACGCCTACTCCTACGAGCACGACATGTATTTCGGCTTCTCGGGCGAAACCAGCGGCGTGGGCTACGACGTGGGTTACCTCTACTTTAATTATGACGACAACGCCCAGTTCGACTTCAGTGAAATCTACGGCTCTCTGAGCTTTGGCTCGTTTAGCGTGGGTGCGAATATTCTAGTCGACACCGAAGCTGAGGAAGGCATGGGTCAGGATTTCGGCTTCGGTGAAGCGAGCTATCTGTACGCCGACTATGCAATTACTCTAGAGAACGAAGCGGAACTGAGCTTCCATGTAGGCCGCCACGGCGGTGACTTCGTGGACGCCTTTAACGGCGTAACCGACGACTACATAGACTACGGCGTAACTCTTGCCAAAGACGGCTTCGCCTTCTCGGTAATTGGAACTAGCCTAGGCAGTGATGACAATAACGATGGTGAAGAAGATTTCGCGAGCATGAGCGCGCGCGACAACGATGAGATCAAATTCATGCTGTCGTATTCATTAGACTTCGAGCTCTAAGCGAGTCCAGGGCTGAGCCCCTGTCACTTTGTGGCAGGGGCTTTCTTATATTCACAAGCTACTATTCAAAGCCTCATTCAGCGCGCGAAATTCGCCCCAATTTAGCCTCTCTGATCCGCCCGAATTCTTCAGCAGATTATCGAATCGCCTTATCCAAATAAGCGCTAAACACCTTCCCCACTCGCTAAGAAAGCCCCGTCACTCCGCTCTCACTCCGAAATCCTCTAACTCGCCCTAGCCTCCTCTGCCTCTGTTGCCTGAACAGCGAGGCTGTATACTGCCCTCAATAAACACGTTCAGAAGGCACGGAATAGACCCATGAGCTCAAACTCGCAGACGATAAATCTCTCGGATTGGATCGGCCGCACGGCCGTGCTCGACGAGCCTATCGATCTTGCACTGGCTCAGCGCATCGCGATTAGCCTCGCCGAAGGCGATACAGCGCAGCACCTTGAGGCAGGTGCGCCGCTACCCCCTCTTTGGCACTGGTGCTTCTTTCAGACCCCTGCAGTTGCCGCCGATTTGAGTCTCGACGGGCACCCGCACCGAGGCGGATTTATCCCTCCCGTTTCTCTTCCGAGAAGAATGTGGGCCGGTGGTTCTCTGCACTTTCACAAGCCGCTTCCCATTGCAGCGACAATCTCGCGAGAGTCGCGCATTCGATCTATCGAGGAGAAAGAGGGTCGCAGCGGCCCGTTAGTTTTTGTCTCGATTGATCATCACTACACTGCGAACGGAACGCTGCTTCTCGAGGAGCGTCAGGATCTCGTGTTTAGGGAGCAAGCCAAGAAAGTGGCGGAGGGAGCAGAATCGCTGCCCCCTAGTACTGCCTTAGAAGACGGAGGGGCACTAAATAACGCGGTGGCAAGCAAAGAAATAGTGCCGAGCGAAGTCGCGCTCTTTCGCTACTCTGCACTCACATTCAATAGTCATAGAATCCACTACGACAGAGACTATGCGAAGAATGTCGAAGGCTATGCTGGACTCGTGGTCCACGGCCCGCTTCTCGCGACGCAGCTGTGCGAATTCGCAGAGAGCTTGGCGGAGAACTTGGGAGGGGAAGAAACGGCCCAGCTGCAGAGCTTTGATTTCCGCGGACAGCAGGCAACGCTAGACCTGGGCCCCTATTTCCTGCAGGCGGAGCAGGTGAAGCGCAGTGAAGGCCTTGTGGAAATCGATCTAAGGGTAGTCAACCACGCAGGCGCACAGTCGATGAAAGCACAGGCCGTCTTTCGATTGATCAAGGCGTAAGAAGCGGAGGCAGCTATTCCATCAATCGGGCTTAGCTCCCGTCACAAACGCCTACAGCTGATCTAGCGCAGCCTGGGTTTCACGTACGCCATGGCGCAGCCAACCAATCTCGTTTGAGTTATCCGAGTCCGCGAGCAAACCCTCGAAGGCGGCTAGCCGCGCCTCGAGAGCGCGGCGATTGTCGGGCTCAGCGCTTAGGGCAATATCTGCGGAATGCAGCGCCAACTCAAAGTCCCCCGCGTCTATCTGCGTGTGTGCAAGCGCGGCCACCGCTGAAGCGCCGCCTGCGAGCGCTACTAAGTCAGGATAGGCAGAATCGACCGGCGTTGAGAACATCGACGCGGGGTTACCATCGAACCAACCCATATAGCCTTCGTAAATACCTCGGACCGACCAAGAAATACGACCGTAACTCTCACCGATATCCAAGTCGCTAGGTAACTGAATCTCCTGCATCAGGGTATGAACGTCTTTGCCCTGATTCATCCCCAGCAAGGTTTGATCGTGAACATAAAGGATCGCATCGCGGTAGCGAGTCAATTGCCGAACCACTTCCTCGGCTCCAATAATTGCAGGGCCGTGGCTAGGCACGACGATCTCAGGCTCTAGAGCAAGGATTCGATTGATTGAATCGACATAGTCCAATGCCCAGCGCGGTTTCGTCCCCCGCAGGGTGTACATATTGGGAAAGGAGGTATAAAAATTGTCGCCAACAAAGGCGGTTTTATAGTCAGGAATCCAGACGCTCAGGTGATCATAAGTTTCGCCCGGAGTATGCATGACTTCGAATGTGACACCGCCAAGCTCAAACTGATAATCGTCCTCGAACAAAATAGTCGGGACGATCTCGGCGCCGAAGTTGTCAACGCCCCGGGCTAGCTCTAGCTCGCTTAGACGCACCACATTCAGCGCAGGGAACTGCGCTGCATTACGCTGCGAAAAGAGCCCTTTCAATCGATTCTGATAGTGCACGAACTCAGTGTGCTCGTCCTGAGCAATTATCTCGGTGCCCACCTCTCGCCAGCTGGCCACGCCGCCAGTGTGATCGGCGTGAGCGTGGGTAAGAATAATGTACTTAATCGCTCCGTCGCTCTCGGCCTGCAAGAGGGCTTTGTGTCTCCTCACATTGGCTGACAGCGACGTATCAATAATCACATTGCCCGCCTGTGTCACCACCATGTTGGTATTACCGAAACCCGTGGCTTGGTAAATATTCTCAGATATCTTCACAGCCTCGGTTTGATTCATCCCCTGCAGCATCGGATTGCCAGCCAGCAACTGGGGCTGCGCCGCTGAGAGCTGCGCTAGCAGGAAAAAGGCGGCGGCAAGCGCTGCGCGGCAAACCTTGGAGTTTAGGCGATCGATTCTATTCATAACTGGGACCTACGGAGAGGAGGAGCTAAAGCGGATGGGCAGAGCGCTGTGAGTTCAGCGCCCAGCCCTGACGAGCAATGATGCAATTGCATCAGAATAGCCAAGTTTCCCGGCTCCGGCAAAGCCTCGTTTGCGGAATCTATTGCAGGTGTGAGTCTCGAACGGCTCACTGCGAACCTCAGGGGAGCAGCGTTAGGCTAGTGCGAAAGCAGAGTGAGGTGGCTAACTGGAGCTGCGGGAGCACGGCGGCTGAGCGTAGGAACAACAGCGCGGGTATAAGAAGCAAGATGCCTTCTTAGTCTATAGCTCTCTCGAGGAGCGAAACCAAGAACTCGACAGCGGAAAGTGAGTGAGATAGAAGCGAAATAGACAGCCTGGTGACCAAACGCCATAAAATTAAGGCGGAGAACAAAAAAACGGGAAGTTATGGCGGAGGTTGTATGGCGGAGGTTGTATGGCGGAGGTTGTATGGCGGAGGTTGTATGGCGGAGGTT
>JAYOBL010000139.1:0-3408 GCA_038104835.1 Gammaproteobacteria bacterium
GTGTTTAAGCAGAGCTTTAAACTCCGTTCAGCTGACGTAAAAAGAGAATTTTCAGTAGCTTAGCTAGGGCTAGCCCGGCAGTTACCTTTTATAGGATGTACGATAGATGACAACGATTAACCAGCTAGTCCGCAAGCCACGCAAAAGCAAGATTTCTAAGAGCGACGTACCTGCTCTTCAGGGTTCGCCACAGAAGCGCGGCGTTTGCACTCGTGTTTACACAACGACGCCTAAGAAGCCTAACTCGGCTCTGCGTAAAGTGTGCCGTGTACGTCTTGTTAACGGCTATGAAGTTTCCTCTTATATCGGTGGTGAAGGCCACAACCTGCAGGAGCACTCTGTTGTGTTGATTCGCGGCGGTCGTGTAAAGGATCTCCCGGGTGTGCGCTACCACACGGTTCGCGGCAGTCTCGACACCTCCGGTGTTGCTGATCGCCGCCAAGGTCGTTCGAAGTACGGAGCGAAGCGACCTAAGTCGTAAGCCCCAAGGTAAAGAATTGAGTCCGCAGCGAAGGCGCCCACGATAAATATCGTCGGCGCCTTCGCCGTAGGACGAAGGTTGAGCTTAGGCGGTGAGTAGTTTCGCTGCCACTCAAGCGCAAGGACGCGCGTCTCATCACAGCTCAGATGAGAGAGAGTAAGGCCAGGTAAGCTGCCATCCCGGCACTGAATCCTGGATTTCCCTGAATAAACACTGAGGTCTACTATGCCTAGAAGAAGAGAAGTGGCAAAACGCGAAGTTCTGCCTGATCCAAAGTTCGGAAACAAAACCCTCGCAAAATTCATGAACCACGTCATGGTCGACGGCAAGAAGTCTGTTGCTGAAAAGATCGTTTATGGCGCGCTTGATGTTGTTGCTACAAAAACTAACGCTGACCCTTTAGAAGTGTTTGAAAAAGCACTCGAGGCGATCGCGCCTATGGTCGAGGTTAAGTCGCGCCGTGTAGGTGGTGCTACTTACCAGGTGCCTGTTGAGGTGCGTGTAGAGCGCCGCAATGCGCTAGCGATGCGCTGGCTCGTTGAGCATTCGCGTAAGCGCGGTGAAAAGTCGATGGATCTCCGCTTAGCGGGTGAGATTTTCGACGCGTCAGAAGGCCGCGGCAGTGCGGTTCGCAAGCGTGAAGATGTGCACCGTATGGCTGAAGCCAACCGTGCGTTCTCGCATTACCGTTTCTAACACCAAATTTATTTAGAGGGCAAAAGCTGTGGCTAGAAAGCATCCACTGAGTCGTTATCGCAATATCGGCATCGTCGCGCACGTCGACGCCGGCAAAACAACGACCACCGAACGCGTTCTGTTCTATACGGGCGTATCTCATAAGATTGGTGAGGTACACGACGGTGCTGCGACCATGGACTGGATGGAGCAGGAGCAGGAGCGTGGTATTACTATCACCTCCGCTGCAACTACCTGCTTCTGGAGCGGCATGGGTCAGCAGTTCGATGAGCACCGCATTAATATCATCGATACTCCTGGACACGTTGACTTCACTATTGAAGTAGAGCGCTCACTGCGCGTACTCGACGGCGCCGTTGTTGTTCTGTGCGGCTCGTCAGGTGTACAGCCGCAAACCGAGACGGTTTGGCGTCAGGCTAACCGCTATGAAGTTCCTCGTATGATCTTCGTCAACAAGATGGACCGCGCAGGTGCGGACTTCCTTAAGGTTGTTGGGCAGGTTAAAGATCGACTGGGTGCCAACCCCGTGCCTATGCAGCTTGCGATTGGCGCCGAAGATGAATTCAAAGGCGTTGTCGATCTAGTTAAGATGAAGACGATTCGCTGGAGCGAAGACGATCAAGGTACGACCTTCGCCTACGAAGACATCCCCGCCGACATGGCTGATGACGCCGCACATTGGCGTGAGCAGCTGGTTGAAAGCGCAGCGGAAGCCACTGAAGAGCTGATGGATCTGTATCTCGAAGAGGGTGACCTCAGCGAAGCGGATCTAATGAAAGGCATTCGTATCCGTACGCTGGCCAGCGAGATAGTTCCTACCTTCTGCGGATCGGCTTTTAAGAATAAGGGCGTTCAAGCCGTTCTCGACGCAGTTGTCGACTACATGCCTGCGCCAACTGAAGTAAAGGCGATCGAAGGCGTGCTGGAAGACGGCTCGCAGGTAACCTGTGAAGTAGAAGACGATGCCCCGTTCGCGGCACTCGCCTTCAAGATTGCCACGGATCCGTTCGTTGGCACACTCACCTTCTTCCGCGTTTACTCGGGCAAGCTCAGTTCAGGTGATTCGGTTTATAACCCAATTAAAACCAAGAAAGAGCGCGTTGGCCGTATGGTGCAGATGCACGCGAACTCGCGTGAAGAGATCAAGGAAGTACTCGCCGGCGATATCGCGGCTGCGATTGGTCTTAAGGACGTCACAACCGGTGAGACGCTTTGCGCGCTTGACCGCATTGTCACGCTCGAAAAAATGGAATTCCCCGATCCAGTTATCTCGGTAGCGGTTGAGCCTAAGTCGAAGGCCGACCAAGAGAAGATGGGTATAGCACTCGGTAAGCTCGCGCAGGAAGATCCCTCTTTCCGTGTAGAGACAGACGAAGAGTCGGGCCAGACGATTATTTCCGGCATGGGTGAGCTTCACCTAGACGTACTGGTGGATCGTATGCGCCGCGAGTTCAGTGTTGAAGCTAACATTGGTAAGCCGCAGGTAGCCTACCGCGAGACGATTCGTAAGACTGTTGAAGTTCACGGTAAGCACGTGAAGCAGTCTGGTGGTCGCGGTCAGTACGGCCACGTCGTCCTGCGTCTCGAGCCATTGGATCCGGATGCAGAATACGAATTCGTCAACGAAATCGTCGGCGGTGTGATTCCTCGCGAATACATCCCAGCGGTAGATAAAGGCGTGCAGGAGCAGATGAAGAACGGCTGTCTCGCCGGCTACCCTCTGCTCGCCATGCGCGTCACGCTATTCGACGGCTCGTTCCACGATGTCGACTCCAGTGAAATGGCGTTCAAGATCGCAGGCTCTCTCGCGCTTAAGAAAGGCGCCTTGGAAGCTGACGCGGCGCTACTTGAGCCGATCATGAAAGTCGAAGTTGTCACGCCTGAGGACTACATGGGCGACGTGATGGGCGACCTGAACCGCCGTCGCGGCATGGTACAAGGTATGGACGATAGCCCGTCGGGTAAAGTTGTTCGCGCCGAGGTGCCTCTGGCAGAGATGTTCGGTTACTCAACCGACCTGCGTTCTGCTACGCAAGGCCGTGCGACCTACACCATGGAGTTCGATAAGTACGCGATCGTTCCAGGCAATGTCGCTGACGCAATTATCAAAGCCTAGAGTCAGACTCTGGGCCTAACCCAACATTCAAATTAGATTAGTAGGAAAGAGGTACTATTGTGGCTAAGGAAAAGTTCGAAAGAAGTAAGATTCACGTAAACGTCGGTACGATTGG
>JAYOBL010000140.1:0-2350 GCA_038104835.1 Gammaproteobacteria bacterium
CGTTCTATCTCAGCTACGCTTGGCTGTAGTAGGCCTGTCAGGGTGCAAGCAACGAGCAGGGAGAAAAGGGGGGCGTAGTTTAGGCACAGCAGGGCATAGCCAATGCCGCCGATACCGCCAAGCAGCCAGGCTGCTCGGGGATGATAGGCAGTGCTCTCGCGGCGTGCGAGAAGCATGGGCATGAGGGCAAACGCTATGCTGTGGGCCGCGATGGCAGGCCCAGAAACTCCTACAAGAGCAGTTTGATCTGCCGGGGGTTGCACCACAAGGAGTGCCAAGGACGCGACTAAGTAAAATCCGGCGATGACCCGCCAGCGCAGGTGATTCAAAACAAGAAGGGCAAGCGAGCCTGCACTAATCGCTAGTGCGAGGGCTAAATCGCTGGGCAGAAGCGATTTATGATTATCTAACACGAACAGCGCCATGGCGGCGATCCCCACATAGGGGTTAAGCGTTCCGGTCCCAAGCCCACCAAAAATAAGAGGCAGCAGAATTCTTCCACCAACAAGAATTCCCAGCGCTGCTAAATAGTCTTGGGTGCCCAGCGTGGATGAGTAGTTAATAAGTAGTAGGCACGCAGCAGGGGCTAACGCGAGGAGAGCTTGTCTGCGCTGTGTCAGCGTGCCGGCGTTACGAGACAGCAAGGTGCTAGGCGTCATGTCGCACTCCTGGCTTGTCGTTGTTTTTCTGTGCGGCTCGTTTGGCTTTGACACGCGCCACCGCCGCGGCAATATCAGACTGGGCCGTGTCACGGGAAAAATCAGCGGCCGCGACCCTTTCGTTTGGCTGACTGGCTGCACTTGTTTGTGCTTCCGTGCGCGCCGACGCGCTGGTGGCTGCAGGCTGTATTGGCTGATTCTTCGTCTTTAGGCTGTCCTGTGCGAGTGTTGCTCTAGCATTGAGTGTTTTTTCAATTTTCAGCGTTTGAACTCGGCGCTGGCGTTTATTAAAGCGCTGTTTCCAGTGGTCGCTGTCACGCTTTTCATGTGTTTCATTATCAAGCAGACCCTTGCCTTCGTTTAACAGCGTCTCCAAGGGTAAGCCGCTTGGGCAAATTTCTGTGCACTGGCCGCAGTCGCTACAGCTAGGTAAGTCCTCTGTGCGCAAATCGTCGAGACGCTCGGATTGGGTGGCGCTGACGTCACTTCTGGTAGTGCTCAAAACAATTAAGGCGATGAGCCTGCTAGGTTCCAGGCTCTCTGGGCAGACCTCATCGCAGCGATGGCAGCCCGTGCAACCAAACGTTGTCATCACGGTCGCCCCCCGGCTCTGCGCTGGGTGTTGAATGCGTCGTCGCCCCGGGGAATAAGATCAATGCAATCCACCGGACAGGGTTCGACACAGAGGTCGCAGCCGTTGCATTCGCTTTCGATTACGCTGTGCATGCGTTTCGAAGCACCGAAAATAGCATCGGTAGGGCATGCCTGAATACACTTGGTACAGCCGATGCATTCGTCCTCGCGTATGCGAGCGACTGAAAAACTTAGCGGACGAAGATGATTCGGAGCTAGTGCTTGAGGGTGCTCGTTACACAGTCTGGCCAGCCGTCGGGCGGTGATCTCTCCTCCGGGGGGGCATTGGTTGGTCGCGCTCCCGTCCGCAATAGCCTCAGCATAGGGACGGCAACCTAAATGCCCGCACTGCCCGCACTGAGTTTGTGGCAATACGGCGTTTAATTGTTCGATAAATTCCTCGCGGGCGTTTTCTCCCCCAGGCGCTGAAATGCTCGTTTGGCTTCGCTCGCGCAGCCAAACGAGAGAAAGATAAAAAAGACAGCACCCCAATATGCCTAGTGCGCAGAGCGTTGATGCCTCGAAAGTTGCTAGCAGTGTCTGCATGTCTAGAGCACTCCTGCTAAGGCGAGCAGACAAAAAGTCAAAAGCGCAAGAAAAAACAGGGTGCGGGATAAATCGAAGTCTGTCGCGCTGCGCTGTGGCAGTGCGGCGGCGACGCTGCTAAGCCGTGCGCTTTCACGCAGCCACGCAAGAACCACCGCGCACAGAGCGAAGAGCAGGCCTAGACCCGCGCTGGTTAGCAGGGAGATAAACTGCGTAGCCAAATTTTCACTCGGCGATATGCTCGCAAGGCATAAGACTGCAGCCGCTGCGCTCGAGGTGAGAATGAAGAGTCGCTCGCTTTGTAGCCGGCGCCGCAAGCGAGGTGCCGCTCGCAATGCAAAACTTCCGCACAGTGCAACAAGTAGTGACGACACACTACACAGCGTGAGTTTGAAAACAGCGGCCATAAGGTCCGAAGGCGGGAGAAGGCCGGTGGCAGCTAGGCTGATTTGTAACGTCGTCGCAGCGGCTACAGTGAATGCCATTGCCAGCGAGTAAGCGGTGGACAGAGG
>JAYOBL010000140.1:2360-3389 GCA_038104835.1 Gammaproteobacteria bacterium
AGGTAGCGCGAGAACCGCTGTGCGGCTAACCCGGAGTAGCGCTAGAAGTATTGTGATCCCGGCGCAGAGCAGTATCACCGTGTCGCCTCTCAAGGGTATTGAGGCTCAAGCGGTTCGAGGGAAGCCGAGCGAGCGCTAGGGATCTGGTAGCGAGCTAAAATCTCGTCTTGGCTTGCCAGAGCCGCGCTATGTTCGATGACCATCTGATAGCCATTGTCGTTCTCAAGCACCACGTATTCCTGCTCATTCGCCGCAAGTTGCTGAGCGAAGTGATTGAAATCCCGGATTGCTTCGCCGTTGATGCTATCGACTATCCAGTTGCGCCAGTCGTGGTAGCCGAGGTTCACATCGGCGGCAAGGACCTGCAGGGCGACCACAAGCTGGCTTCGCTCCGGAGAGCTCCATTGGTTGCGTGCCTGCAGCAAGGTGACGGGTGCCGAGCGGCTCCAATCGCTACCCCAACGTTTTATGAGATTCATATTCAGCGGCACGAATAGCACGCCGCCGTAGATGACATAGTCGGGGGACTGATCGAAGCGCTCGCCGGTAACGAGGCTGTAGCTGTCTAGCGCTTCCCGTGCTTCGAGAGAAAGGCTTAGCTGCGTGCCGGCGCGCATAAGCTCAAGATCAATATTGTCACCGACGTCGTGCAGATCAATAGCGTGCTTGTAGTCCGTTTGCAGATCTTCCGAGAGTTTGATGCTGCCATCTTCGGCGATCGCAAAGTCATCGATCTTCACAATGACATCGTCTTCGAAAACCTTACCCTGCGCGGGGGAGTCTTCGAAGACCTTGATAACGAGCACGCCGTCTTGATCGGGTGTTAAACCATAGGCCCGCTTAGCCGCCGGACTGTCGAGAGTCTGGGTGCGGAAACCAAGATCAGGGAAACCTTCATTGACTCCATCCTCGGCGTCGCGCAGAACGTGACGAATAATGCTTGGGGGCACGAAATACCCGAGGTTCTCGGAGCGGCCGCCGGCGCGCAGCGAGAGTTGCAGATTGTGGAAAAGCACGCGGTCATCGCGC
>JAYOBL010000042.1:0-7896 GCA_038104835.1 Gammaproteobacteria bacterium
TGCCTCCCGCTCCGGGCATGCAGGAGACAGCTGGCCAGATTTTGGTGTCGACCGCTCAGCCAGTCGAACGCGCCAGTGACTCGCGCACTGTGAGCCCGGCGGACGGGGTCCAACAGCTTGCCGCTGCGGCGCAGCCGGTCGATCCTATTGCACAGCAGCGCCTACAAGAGTACATCGCGCAAATGGCCACTCGCGAGAATCAACCCATGCGCACGGAGCATTTGCAGCAATCCCCTCTTTACCGTCTAGTTAGCGAGACTGTTGAGTTGCCGCTGCGACGCTAAGCTGAGCCGCGGCATTCGCAAGACGCGAAAACTACCGGTTTATCCTTGTAGTATCCAAAATTGCCTCTATGTTTAGCTTGAGCGATAAGCTTGAGACTCGACTAGGGGCTTTTTTTCGAATGCAAAAACTCGCGAATGAGATGCCGATCCGTGCACTGGTGCAGAATTTCCAGTGACTTTATGGCTTAGCGTTTAGCTCGGCGTCCAAGTGTTCTGATAGGCATCTGGCCTTGATTGCTCTCTCGATCGAGGCCTCACGTTGCAGCCCCTAGGCTGCGTCTAAGGCGGGCTCAGGTTAGCGGAATAGGCGGTGTCGGAATCGATTTATGCTGCTCTTCCTTCGTTGCTTTTCAAGCTTTGATAGTCGGGCGCTGGCAATCTAACTCCGGCAATCGAACTCTGGTAATAAAACTCTGGCCATCGAACCCGCCGATCTGCATCTGCTGAGCGGGAGTCGACGTAGTGATAAAAAATAGGAGATTTAGTATGAGTCAGCGTTCTCAGCCTGCGGCGGTAGCTGAAGCCTTCGCCTCAGTTCACACGACAATAGTGCAAAAAATAGTCTTCGCAGCCTGCCTGAGTGCAGCGATTCTCTTGCCGGCCAAGGGGCAGGGCGCAGCGGGGCTCCCTAATTTCGCCGATCTGGTAGAGCAGAGTGCCAGCGCCATTGTGGAGATCTCTACGCGACGCAGTGTGACTCGTCGCCCGCAAGTTGATGATGAGAACCTCGAAGAATTGCTGCGACGACTGCGGCCAGAAGACGCGCCGGAATTGCAGCTGGAAGAACAGCCGCCCATGCAGCGCGGCGGCGTGGGCTCGGGTTTCCTGATCTCCGATGACGGCTACGTGATCACCAACAATCACGTGGTCGAAGGCGCAGATTCTATCCAAGTTACCCTCAACGACCGCCGGGTATTCGATGCGACAGTGATCGGGCTCGACGAGCCCTCGGATCTCGCCCTGCTCAAAATCGCCGCGACGCAGCTGCCGTTTGTCGAATTCGGTGATTCACAGGCGGTAAGGGTAGGCGATTGGGTTTTGGCGATTGGCTCGCCGTTCGGTTTAGAATTCTCCGCCGCCGCGGGAATTGTGAGTGCGAAAGGCCGCTCGGTTCCCGGCCGCTCGTCCTATAACTACATGGCGTTTATTCAGTCAGACGTCGCGATCAATCAAGGCAATTCCGGCGGTCCGCTGTTTAATCTTGATGGCGAGGTCATAGGAATCAATTCGCAAATACTTAGCAGCACCGGCGGCTCCAATGGTATCTCTTTCTCAATTCCTAGCAATGTCGCGGTGAACGTGATGGCGCAGCTGCGTGAATCAGGTGCTGTGGAGCGCGGATTGTTGGGCGTCAGGATGCGCGAAGTCGACTATGCTTTGGCTGAGGTCTTCGAGATGGATAGGCCGCGTGGCGCCTTTGTCGATGCGGTAATGGACGACAGCCCTGCTGGGCGTGCAGGGGTTCAAGATGAAGACATCATCGTTGAATTTAACGGTCACGAAATAGAGTACTACACCGACCTGCCGTTTTACGTTGGCCAATACCGGCCCGGAACCAAGGCAGAGGTTTTGTTGATTCGCGATGGTAATAGCGAGCGTGTGGTAGTGGAGCTCGGTAGTTCACCGACTAATGAGCAGGCCAACGCGGCGGAGGCTGTCGAACCAGCGCGGGTTAACCCTCTTGGCTTTGAGGTTGAGGAGCTAAGCGAGGAAACGCGTCAGGTGGCAGGGTTGAACGGGTTGCGAGTCACAGAAATCGAATCTGGACCGGGGCGCGAAGCGGGACTGCGCGAGGGCGATGTAGTCGTTTCGCTTAATCGCGAGCCGGTTGGCTCAATCGAGCAGTTCGAAGCTGCCTCTGCTGCGCTGCCGGAATCAGGCTTCGTTCAGATCCGCATTGTTCGGCAAGGCCAGGCCACGACGCTCACGCTTGAGCTTGGCGACTAGCTGCGCGCTCTCAAACAAGACCTTAGCGGCGACCTTTCCATTGCGCAGGGCCTGACTCGGTTCAGGCCTCAACGCTGCCTTGCGCCTGTTTTCCTGCCACTGCACCTCAAAATACGATAGAATCGCGCGCTTCTAGATAGCCTTCGCTATCGCCCACTGCATGTACTCTGCGACGCCTCACTGTGACCGATCTAAGCCATATACGTAATTTCTCGATCATCGCCCATATCGACCACGGCAAATCCACACTTGCCGACCGCTTTATTCAGCACTGCGGCGGGCTCATGCAGCGGGAAATGGCTGAGCAAATTCTCGACAACCTCGATATCGAGCGCGAGCGAGGCATCACGATCAAAGCGCAGAGCGTCACGCTCTACTACGATGCGCTGGACGGCCAGCGCTATCAATTGAACTTTATCGACACGCCAGGCCACGTCGATTTCACCTACGAAGTTTCACGCTCGCTTGCCGCCTGCGAGGGCGCTTTGCTAGTCGTCGACGCAGGGCAGGGAGTAGAGGCGCAGTCGGTCGCCACCTGCTACACCGCTATCGAGCAGGGTCTCGAGGTGCTGCCGGTGCTGAATAAGATGGACCTGCCGCAGGCAGAGCCGGATCGGGTTAAGACAGAAATCGAAGAGATCATCGGCATCGATGCGACAGAGGCTGTATGCGCAAGTGCCAAGTCTGGGCTTGGCATTGTCGATATTCTCGAAGAGATCGTCTCCAAAGTGCCCGCTCCGGTAGGAGATAGAGACGGCAAGCTGCAGGCACTAATTATCGATTCTTGGTTCGACAACTACCTAGGCGTGGTTTCCTTGGTGCGTGTGGTTGCCGGTTCGCTCAAGAAGGGCGACAAGATTATCGCCAAGTCCTTAGGTAAGGCGCACGTGATAGACAGCGTAGGGGTATTCACTCCTAAGCGCACCGAGTTACCCGTGCTCATGGCTGGCGAAGTAGGTTTCGTAGTCGCCGGGATCAAGGAAATCTTAGGCGCACCGGTAGGCGACACGCTAACCTTGGCTAGCACGCCTGAGGTCGAAGCCTTGGCCGGTTTTAAGCGTATTCAGCCACAGGTCTACGCGGGTCTTTTTCCCGTCTCATCGGATGATTTCGAAGGCTTCCGAGATGCGCTTTCTAAACTGACGCTCAACGATTCCTCGCTGCAGTACGAGCCGGAGAACTCCGACGCCCTCGGCTTCGGATTTCGCTGTGGTTTCCTTGGCATGCTACACATGGAGATCATCCAAGAGCGCTTGGAGCGCGAATACGATCTCTCCCTAATTACCACCGCCCCCACAGTAGTCTACGAAGTGCAGATGAATAACGGCGACGTGGTCATGGTCGACAGTCCTTCGCGCTTGCCGCCAGTTGCCTCTATCGATGAAATGCGTGAGCCCATTGTGCTGGCGAACATCTTGGTGCCCCATGAGCATCTGGGCAGTGTTATTACGCTTTGCGTGCAGAAGCGCGGTGTACAGAAGGATTTACAATTTATCGGTAAGCAGGTTTCTCTGAGCTATGAGCTGCCAATGAACGAGGTGGTCCTCGATTTCTTCGACAGGCTGAAGTCGGTTAGTCGCGGCTACGCCTCATTGGACTATCAATTTCAACGCTTCGAAAAAGCATCGCTTGTGCGCTTGGATGTCATGATAAACGGCGATCGTGTAGACGCGCTCGCGCTCATCGTGCATCGCGATCACGCGCTAGGCAAAGGCCGAGCCCTGGTTGAAAAAATGAAAGAGCTTATCCCGCGCCAGCTCTACGACGTCGCTATTCAAGCCGCGATCGGAGGGCAGATCATTTCCCGGCAAACGGTGAAGGCTTTGCGCAAGAACGTGACCGCTAAGTGCTACGGGGGTGATATTACGCGCAAGAAAAAGCTCCTGGAAAAACAGAAAGCCGGTAAGAAACGAATGAAACAGGTAGGAAATGTTGAAGTGCCGCAGGAAGCCTTCCTTGCTGTTTTGAAGGTGGATAGCTAGTCGCTGCGTAGCAGGCAGAGGAAAGCCTGCGACTCGCCAAGGTAAAGTTAAGAGGGTTACCCCATGGATATCGATTTTTCGCTTGTACTGGTCTGCCTTGTTGCTATCTGCGGGGGTATCTGGCTTTTAGATACGCTTCTGGTGAAGGGCGGACGCATTCGTGCTGCTGAGGCTTTCGCGGCGCGTGCGAGTAAGGATTTGAGGCTTACCGAAGAGCAGGTTGAGCAGGAGCTCGAGCGGCTGAGCAGGGAGCCTATAGTCACTGAGTACGCGAAATCTTTCTTCCCCGTGCTGCTGTTCGTGCTCACCCTGCGCTCTTTCCTGTTCGAGCCTTACCAAGTCCCTACCGGGTCGATGATTCCGACCATTAAGATCGGGGACTTTATTCTGGTCAATAAGTTTGCCTATGGCTTGCGTTTGCCCGTTTTGGGCACAAAAATTCTTGACGTGGGCGAGCCTCAGCGCGGCGAGATCATGGTTTTTATCCCTCCCCATGTGAATCAGTATTTTATTAAGCGTGTGATTGGTCTGCCCGGCGATACGATCCGCTATGAGAACCAGCGGCTGAGCGTCAATGGCGAACTCGTGCCGGAAGAGTTTGTAAGCAGCGTCTCCGTTGACACGGGCATAGGGCCTCTAGACGGAGTGCTTAATTCGGCTACTTACAACGGGGTGACTCATGCGGCCCAGCACATTCCTGGCGTGAATTCTTCCCGCGGACGCAGCAGTTGGATCGTGCCAGCTGGTCACTATTTCATGATCGGGGATAATCGTGAGAACAGCGCCGATAGCCGAGTCTGGGGAGCCGTGCCGGAAGAGAATATTGTAGGTAAGGCGATTGCTATCTGGCTGCACAAGGACCCAGGTCTTAATCTTCCCAGCTTCGAGAACAACACCTTCTTTCCGCAGCCTGAATAGGAGCGAGAAGCGACGTGAAAGCAGGCAAGTATCAAGAGCTGGCTCAGCTTCTGGGCTATCAGTTTACCAAGCCTTCTCTGCTTGAACTCGCACTCACTCACCGCAGCGCCGGCAGTGCGCACAATGAGCGTCTCGAATTCCTTGGGGATGCGGTGCTGGGGTTTGTAGTCGCCGAGAAGCTTTACCTTAGTGATGCGCAGCTGAGCGAGGGCGATTTGAGTCGTCTTAGAGCCAGTCTAGTCAGCAAGCCGGCGTTAGCCTCGGCTGCTCGCTCCCTCGGGCTAGGCCAGCATCTTGTGCTTGGTAGCGGCGAAGCCAAAGGGGGTGGGCGCGAACGCGACTCTCTTCTGGCCGATGCCGTTGAAGCGGTCATAGCCGCGATTTATCTCGACGGTGGCATTGAGCCCGCTGCCACTCTAGTCCGTAAACTCATTGCCAATGAGGCATCGTCGGGCATCGAGGCCTCGGCTCAGAAAGACAGCAAAACTGCCCTGCAGGAGTTCCTGCAAGCGCAAAAGCGCAGCCTGCCGGCATATAGGGTGATCAGCATCGATGGCGCAGCGCACGAGCAATGGTTCCACATTGAATGTGAAGTAGAGGGCTTGGCTCAGGCTGTGCGAGGTGAGGGAAGCAGCAAGAAGGAAGCTGAGCAGCGTGCGGCGTATTTAGCGCTCGTGCAACTAGGAGAATCGCAATGACTGAATTAGATGCGCAAGAAAGCCAAGAACTGCGCTGTGGTTTCGTTGCTATCGTCGGCCGCCCAAATGTGGGCAAATCGACACTGCTGAATCATATGCTTAAGCAGAAGATTAGCATTACCTCCCGTAAGCCACAGACAACGCGGCATCGCATCTTAGGAATCAGCAGCGATGATAAGGCCCAGTGTCTCTTCGTCGATACGCCGGGCCTCCACGCGCCGACAGGCAAAGCGCTGAATAGGGTAATGAACGACACGGTACACAGCGTTATTAAGGATGTCGATGTCGTGCTTTTCGTTGTTGAGCGTTTCGCATGGAATGAAGCCGATGAGCGAGTACTAGAGGCGCTGCAGGCCAGTTCTCGCCCCGTTATCCTGCTGATCAATAAGATCGATTTAGTTAAGGACAAGCAACAGCTTCTCCCGCATATCGCCATGCTCGCAGAGAAGAGGGAGTTCGCGGAGATCGTGCCCGTTTCGGCGCTTGGCGGACATAACCTAGAGCCCTTGGAGGCGTTAATACGCTCCTACCTCCCGGTTGGCCCGTTCCTCTTTCCAGAGGATCAGGTGACCGACCGCAGCTCACGCTTTTTAGCCGCAGAATTGATCCGAGAAAAAGTCACTCGCCAGCTCGGCGATGAACTGCCCTACGATGTCACCGTTGAGATCGAGAAATTTGAACAGCAAGGCCCAACTCTTCACATTCACGGCCTGATTCTTGTCGATCGGCAGGGTCAGAAACGAATAATTGTAGGCAGCGACGGTGATAGGCTTAAGCAAATAGGAACCTCTGCCCGCGAAGACATGGAGATAAGCTTTGACTGCAAGGTGATGCTCAACCTCTGGGTGAAAGTTAAATCCGGCTGGGCTGATGACGAGCGCGCACTGCAAAGCTTAGGCTACAGCGATCGCTAGAGAGACGCGCCATGGAAACTAGAATTGCGCTGCAGCCTGCCTATGTACTTCACCGCATACCTTTCCAGAATTCGAGCCTCATTGTCGATTTTTTCACCCGCGATTACGGACGCGTCCGCGCAGTCGCCAAAGGCGCACGCGCGGCGAAATCGCGCAATCGCTCGCTTCTTCAGCCTTTTCAGCCTTTGCTGATTAGCTATTCTGGCCGCACCGATCTAAAGAATCTCGGGGCTTGTGAGGCGATGCATGAGTCACTACGGCTCGGTGCACAACGGCTTTATAGCGGCCTATACGTGAATGAGTTGCTCGTGAGACTAATTCAAACCGGCGATGAGCATGCTGCGCTCTACGGTTTCTATCAAGATACTCTAATCGCCCTGCAGGGTAGTGCTGACCTTGCAAGCACGCTCCGCCACTTCGAGTTTAGCTTGCTTGCGGAACTTGGCTACGGCATTAATTTCGAAACCGAGGCAAATTCCGAGGATTCGATCGAGGCGCAGAGGCACTATAATTTTAATCCCGAGCAAGGATTCATCCGCTGCGAGACGCCGTCGAGTCAAAGTTTCACCGGCGCAGAAATCCTAGCCATTCGCGACGAGTTCTTTGCTGAAACTGGTTTCGCTGTCGCGGCCAAGCGGCTTAGCCGGCTGGCGCTGGAGAAACAGCTAGGTCCGCGCCCATTGATGAGCCGCAGTCTATTTATGGTGAGGCGCGAGCCTGCCGCAAACGGCCACAGCTAGTTGCGAGTTAAAAAAGAGTTAGCTGAGAGTGGATGGATAGCTAATCCAGAGTTGGGCGCGCTTTCGAGACGTGACACAATTAGCGCCCAAAGCCGAATTTCAGCGGCCGGAGAGTTTGCGGACGCCTTGCTGCGATGTCTCAGCGCTGCGATTCCACCTAGCCTGGGATCGTCCCTACGAGATAATTAAAACAAGTACATCCTGCAACGACGCACAGAGAGCACTTGGTATGTCAGCACACACGATCGAATCACTAATCGGCAACACTCCCCTCGTTGAGCTGCGTAAACTGCCGCTGGCTTCGAGCAATAGGGTGCTGGTCAAGCTCGAAGGCACGAACCCGGGTGGCTCGGTTAAAGATCGCCCTGCACTCAATATGCTTGTGCAGGCTGAACGACGCGGCGCTATTAAAC
>JAYOBL010000042.1:7906-18086 GCA_038104835.1 Gammaproteobacteria bacterium
GGCGATTCGCTGATCGAGGCAACGAGCGGCAACACCGGTATCGCGCTCGCCATGGTGGCTGCGGCTAAGGGTTATAAAATGATCCTAATTATGCCGGACAATATGAGTGAAGAGCGCAAAGCCGCAATGAGTGCCTATGGCGCCGAGTTGGTTCTGGTGTCGGGGGAAGAGGGCATGGAGGGCGCGCGTGATCTGGCTGTGCGTCTTCAGTCCGAAGGTCGGGGGCTGGTGCTCGATCAGTTTGCCAATCTCGACAACCCCGATGCGCATTACACGGGCACCGGTCCTGAAATTTGGCGAGATACTCAGGGTGGCGTGACCCACTTCGTCTGCTCTATGGGAACCACCGGTACCATTATGGGCGTGTCGCGTTATTTAAAGGAGCAAAACTCTGACATCGAGATTGTGGGATTGCAGCCAAAGGAAGGGTCGAAAATACCCGGAATACGGCGCTGGCCAGCAGCCTATATGCCGAAAATTTTTGATGCTGCGCGATCGATGTTGCACAAAGTGAGGCAGAACAAACCATGCGCGCGCTAGCCAAAGAGGAAGGGATATTCTGCGGCGTTTCCTCTGGAGGCTCCGTGCATGCGGCGCTAGAGCTGAACAAGCGCGTAAGCAATGCCACTATTGTGGCCATCGTCTGCGATCGCGGTGATCGCTACCTTTCAACAGGCGTCTTCGCCTAGATCAGTTCCATTTAATGAGTCAGCCCTTACCACCAAGCGTTATCGCTGGAGGTGAGAGAGCGTCAACGAGAGAATTTATGAGCAGGCGCAGGTTCCGCAGACAAAAACTCCCCACAGAAGCGATAGAGCTCGATGTGACCGGGCTTAGCCACGAGGGGCGCGGTATCGCGCACATAGACGGCAAGGTGGCTTTTGTAGACGGAGCGCTAGCTGGCGAGCAGGTAGCCGCGCACTATGTACGCAAACGCGGCAGCTTCGACGAGCTACGCGCCTCGGAAATACTCCAAGCTTCTGCGCTCAGAGTGCAGCCACCCTGCGCTTTTGCGAGCAACTGCGGAGGCTGCAGCCTCCAGCATATGGATGCATCAGCGCAAATCGAATTCAAGCAGTCGGTGCTTTTGGAGCTCATGCAAAAAGCGCTTGCGGCTCCAATGGACGACGTTGAAATTCTTCCTCCTTTGCGTGATGCGGAGCTGAATTACCGGCGCAAAGCGCGGCTCGCCGTTCGCTTCGTGTCAAAAAAGGGCGGCGCACTCGTGGGGTTTCGCGAGAAATACAGCAGTTTCATTGCCGAAATGGATCACTGTGAAGTCTTGGTGCCAGAGGTGGCGTCCTTAATCGCGCCACTACGAGCGCTGTTTACGACGTTGGACGGCAGGATGGAAATTCCGCAGATCGAGGTCGCGGTAGGAGAAACAGAGCCCGAAGCCGAGGCGCCTAAAACCGTTGCGCTGGTGGTTAGGCATCTCGAGGAGCTCAGCGCCGCCGACAGCGACGCTCTGGTCGGCTTCGCCAAAGAGCATGCTGTTGAGGTTTATCTGCAGCCGGCGGGCAACGACAGCGTTGCCCGGCTCTGGCCGCAGGCAGCAGAAGACAGGCTTTGCTATTTTCTGCCCGATTTTGATCTCGAACTGGCGTTTCACCCCATGGACTTTACTCAGGTCAATGCAGGGATCAATCGCAAGATTGTGAGTCGCGCGATAGATCTGCTCGACCTGAATAAACAGGATAGCGTGCTCGATCTGTTTTGTGGACTTGGTAATTTCACACTGGCAGCTGCGACGCGCGCAGGCTCGGTGGTGGGTGTAGAAGGCAGCCAAGAGATGGTGGAGCGCGGTGGTGAGAATGCCTTAAAAAACGGGCTGGAGAATACCCGTTTCTTCGCTGCCAATCTGGCGAAAAGCTTCGCTGACGAAGCCTGGTCTCGCGAAAGCTACAGCAAAGTTCTGCTGGACCCGCCCCGATCTGGTGCGTTAGAAATCATCAAAGAGGTTGCGGCGCTAGGGGCGCAAAAGATCGTGTATATCTCCTGTAATCCGGCGACGCTCGCACGCGATACCGCAGAGCTCGTCGCTGCCGGTTACCGCTTAACCACAGCAGGCGTCATGGATATGTTTCCGCACACGACTCATGTCGAGTCGATGGCGGTTTTCGAGCGCACGCGCTGAGGCGCGGCGGTTTAAGTTAAGCAGTAAACGGTAAGGAGAGCTCACAATGAGTAATATCGAGACACTTGTCGAGCTTATGCAGAAGCTCAGAGATCCCAAGCATGGCTGCCCTTGGGATCTCAAGCAGAGTATGAATTCACTGTTGCCGCATACGCTCGAAGAAGCCTATGAGGTCGCAGAGGCGATAGAGAATGGTTGCCGAGTAGAATTAGAAGATGAGCTAGGCGATCTGCTTTTTCAGGTTGTGTTCTACGCCCAGCTTGCCCGTGAGGAAAATAGCTTCGATTTTGAGAGTGTCGCTGCGGGTATCGTCCGCAAACTACTAAGGCGTCATCCGCATGTATTTCCCGATGGCACATTGAGCAGTTTCGGCCAGGCTCAAGAGCTAAGCCCGGATCAGGTAGTCGAGAATTGGGAAGCAATCAAGAAGATTGAGCGTGAGGAAAAGCACGAAAAACTTCTCGCGAGTGGTGCGAAGCCGCAGCGGGAAAAGCTCGGTATACTCGACGACGTGCCAAAGTCTCTGCCGGCGATGGATAGAGCACGGAAATTACAGAAGCGAGCAGCGGGTGTTGGTTTCGATTGGGACGACATGGGGCCAGTTTTGGGTAAGCTTAAAGAGGAGATCGCCGAGCTCGAAGAAGCGCTAGCGGGCGGCAATCAGGCCGAAGTCGAGCATGAATTGGGCGATGTTCTGTTCGCGACAGTAAATCTAGCGCGACATACGAAGATCGAAGCAGAATCGGCATTGCGGAGTTGTAATAAGCGTTTTGAGGCAAGATTTCGCTTCATTGAGAATGAATTAGCGCAGCTTGGCGAGTCTGTGGATGAGAAAAACCTGGAAGATCTCGATTCACTTTGGGAAAAAGCTAAGCAATCTGGGTTATAGTTTGGGGCTTTCCACGCGCGGAACACTATCAAGGAGTAGGTAAATGAGATTAATTCTTTTGGGGGCACCGGGTGCCGGTAAAGGAACACAGGCGCAGTTTGTAACAGAAAGGCTTGGAATCCCCCAGATTTCGACCGGGGACATGCTTCGCGCCGCTGTGGCCGCAAAAACTGAGCTGGGCAAACAGGTCGAGCAGGTTATGGCATCGGGTGGTTTGGTAACAGATGAAATCATCATTGCGCTGGTAAAAGAACGTATTGCGCAGAGCGACTGTGCAAATGGATTTCTCTTTGATGGTTTTCCTAGAACAATTCCACAGGCGCAGGCCATGGTTGATGCCGGAGTAGCTATCGACTGCGTCTTGGAAATCGACGTAGCAGATGACGAAATTGTAAAACGCCTGAGTGGTCGTCGCGTGCATCCTGGCTCGGGCCGTGTTTATCACATCGAATACAACCCTCCCGCCAAAGCCGGCGTTGACGATGAGACTGGCGAGGCTCTAGTGCAGCGAGAAGACGATCAGGAAGAAACAATCCGCAAGCGTTTACAGGTGTATCACGAGCAAACCGAACCGCTTGTTGGTTTTTATTCCGAAGCTGCCGAAAACGGTGCGTCCGTTAAGGTTGTAAAGGTAGACGGCATCGCTAAAGTTGAATCGATACGCGATTCCATTGCTACACTTTTAGGTTAAAAATTTTCCTGCGAATGATTTGCTTAGCCAATTGATCGCGAATCTAAAAAAGCCCGACTTGATTCGGGCTTTTTTTGTTGAAATTTTGCAAAAATAATCAACGTTTTCTTAAAGTTTTTTCTGTTACTATCGAAATAGAGCGTAACACCCTCCGTAGTGGGGGTTGTGCGTGGCTCTAAAATATTTTTTTTGAGCTGCTAAATGAAGTTGCTGCTTATTGAATTAGACAAAGTGAGTGGTCTTGTCGGCATTCTTCGGTAGTCAACTACAGCTAAGAACTGCGGCTGTGAATACAAGCTTGGTGAACTCTGGGGGTCGATAAGGGCTTTCTGGGAACATGGAAACAGCAGCGGGCAAGATTAATAACCTAGGAGAAAATCGAGCATGGCTATAGTTAAAGCTAAAGCAAAACGCAGCCCAGTGGCTAAGAAGAGAACTGCCAAGGTAAGCAGCCCAGCGCTAACGAAGGCGCAAGCAGCCTTGGCTAAAGTAGAGAAAGAGTCGGCAGCAGCAGCGAAAGTCGCCGCAGCAGCTAAGAAGAAAGCCGCAGCAGCAACTAAGTCTGCTGCAAAAGCGAAAACAGCAGCGGCTAAGAAAACGGCTGCTTCAGCAAAAGCCGCAGCAAAGAAGGCTTCAGCTAAGGCCGCTAGCGTTGCCGCGAAGGTTCGCACAGCAGCAGCCCGCGTGAAGGCCGCTGAAGCAGTAGCCAAGGCAGCAGCAAAGAAAGCTGCCGATGAAGCGAAGGCTCAGGCTGCACTGGATAAGGCAGTTAAGGCGTTCGCTGCGAACTTTAAGAAGAAGCAGGCTAAGGCTGCTGCAGCTAAGGCTGCAAAGGAAGCTAAAAAAGCCGCTGCAAAAGCCAAGGCTGACGCTAAGAAAGCGGCCGCCAAGGCCAAGGCAGAGGCTAAGAAACTAGCTGCGAAGAAGAAGCTAGCCGAGAAGAAAGCTGCGGCTAAAGCAAAAGCAGCTGCTAAGAAAGCAGCAGCGAAGGCGAAAGCGGCCAAGAAGAAAGCTCCTGCCAAGAAAGCGCCTGCTAAAAAAGCGCCCGCTAAGAAAGCGCCTGCTAAGAAGAAAGTAGCTGCTAAGAAAGCACCAGCTAAGAAGGCTGTGGCTAAGAAAGCGCCAGCGAAGAAAAAAGTAGCGGCTAAGAAAGCGCCTGCTAAGAGAAAAGCTGCCGCTAAAAAGCGCTAGTTAGACGCTTGCTGACTAAGGTTGGGCTCTAAGCGAGTCCACACCTTAGTGATAAAAAGTCCTTTCAAGCACGCTTGGAAGGACTTTTTTTATGTAGAATAAGTAGATATCAACCCGAAGTTCGAGTGCATCCCTTTTTTGCGTCGCTCTGCAATGTGGGTGTGCAGCTAGAGGCTCATATCCGAGCCCAGAACCAAGCCTAGACCCAAATCCAGAACATAAGTAGCTAGCGCCTAGAATTCACTCTCGCAGCTTCGGTCCAACGCTATTTACCAGTAGAGATGTAAGCCTATGTCCGCCCCACGGATTCTCCTGATCGACACGTCAACTTCCCGATGCACATTGGGGCTGAGCGGAGACCGCTTGCTCAAACGGGAAAGTCTTACGGAGCGTCAGTCAGCGCAGAAAATTCTGCCCCTGATACAGCAGCTTTGTGAAGAGGCCGAGATTGGCCTTGCGCAGCTCGATGCTGTTGCTGTTATGGCGGGCCCGGGTTCTTTTACTGGCTTGCGAATCGGTGTGGGTGTGGCGCAGGCTATAGCCTACGCTAATAGCCTGCCCGCGATAGCGGTGTCTACACTCGCCGTTCTTGCCGAGAGCGCTGCGCAAGAAAATAGTGCGGCTTCCGCTTTTTGGGTTGCCATGCCCGCGCGCGAGGGGGAGTACTACTTTGGTGCTTACGAGCGCAGAGCGGGCGGAGGAGTCTCGCTACAGCTGGCTGAACAGGTTTGCAACCCTGCCGATATGATTTTCCCTGCGCCAGGTGAGAATCTATTGCTTGTCGGGCAGAGTTGGCAGGACGAGGCGCTCGGCTCGGCTTCCGATGCGCAAGCGAGCGAAGCGCAGATCGATTGCGAAGCCTCTCTGCCTGCCCTGGCGGCACTCGCGAACGTAAAACTCGAACTCAAAGACTACGCGCAGCCCGCCGACCTCAAGCCCAATTACGTTAAGGAACAGCTCGACTATTAGCCGAAGAGTTATGGGCTGATAGGCAGCAGGAGGGTGAGAAGATAGATAGTTTCCAGGTTACGGTGCTCGCTACGCTGCAGGGCTTCACGGAGTTTCTGCCTATCTCCTCCTCTGGGCATTTGCTACTGCCGACTCTTCTGCTGGGATGGCAGGATCAGGGCTTGGTGCTTGATATCGCTGTGCATCTAGGTAGCCTGCTGGCTGTTCTCGTTTTCTTTCGAAAAGAGATAATTAGAATGGGCTTTGGGCTCATTCGCACCCTCTTAAGCCGAACGTGGAACGACGACTCTTCACTTGCTGTAAAGCTTGGGGTGGCCAGCATGCCCGCAGGCTTCGCAGGTTTGTTGTTGCACAATGTGCTTCAGTCGCACGCGCGCGGACTCGCTGTTCTCGCTGGCGCCTCGATCTTCTTCGCTTTGGCGCTGTGGTACGCCGATGCCCGGGCTCAGTCTCGAAGTCATTCATCTGGGCTCGCCGCGTTAAACTTTAGCGGTGCATTGCTAATCGGAGTCGCGCAGGCGTTTGCACTCATTCCCGGGGCATCACGTTCTGGCGTAACGCTCACCGCGGCGAGATTTCTCGGTTTGAGTAGGGAAGCCTCCGCCCGATTCTCGTTCTTAATGTCGATCCCGATTATTCTTGCGAGCGGAGGCTTGCTGCTTGTCGAGATACCCAGCACCCAAGCGCCGGTAGATTGGCAGATGTTGCTACTCGCGTTTACGGTATCGGCGCTGGTCGCATTCGCTACTATTCATTTCTTTCTCAAATTGCTGCCATCAATCGGTGTCTTGCCGTTCGTGATCTACCGTCTAATATTTGGTGCAGTTCTCCTGCTATGGCTGATTTAGACCCCGCTGACTTTGTCGTCACCTCGATCGGAGGGCGCAAAAGCCTGATTCGGCGGGGCGCACCCCAGACTAGCGGTGTGTGTGTCGATTTCCTGTCAGCAGCCTTAAGCTATCGCGCAGGGAGCAGTCTGCGCCAGCAGGCTATCAGCCGCGCTGTAGGCATAAAGCCTGGTCGTGTACCCAGTGTGCTCGATGCGACGGCGGGTTTCGGTAAAGATGCGTTCCTTTTGGCGAGCCAAGGTTGTGAAGTCACGCTGCTCGAAAGAGATGAGAATGTGTTCGAGCTGCTTAGCGACGGTCTCGAAAGAGGGCTTGCGAGCGCCGATGGGGCTGTCCTGCAGGCCTTGCGTCGACTTCGGCTGCAACAACGTGACTTCCTGACGCTGACGCCTGCCGAGCTTACTTGCGAGGTCGTCTACCTCGATCCGATGTTTCCAGAGAGCAAAAAATCTGCCCGTGTCAAAAAAGAGATGTTTGCCCTGCAGGAATATCTCGGCGCGGCTGACGATGGCGAGGCAATGTGGGAGAAAGCCTGCTTACTCGCGCAGCGAAGAGTCGTGGTAAAGCGCAGCAAGAGCGCGCCACTGATAAGCTCAGTCAAACCCGATCTCCAGCTGAAGGGAAGCAGTAGCCGATTCGACATCTATCTGACGCCCAAGTAGTGACTAGCCGCTGAGCTGGTTCGCGATTTTTTTGGCGATGAAGTGGATTACACCCGCATAGAGCTCGCTGAGCTTCTCGATATCTGCGATCGCGACGCATTCGTCGACCTGATGAATCGTTGCATTTCGAGGTCCTAGCTCAACAACCTCGGCGCCGCTGGGCGCGATAAAACGGCCATCGGAAGTGCCGCCGGCGGTGGACTGATCGGTGTCGAGCCCTGTGTGCTCCCGGATAGTGCGGGTAACGGCATCCCTTAGAAGGCCTGGCTGGGTTAAAAATGGCTCGCCAGACAGGTGCCAGTCGATATCATAGTTCAGATCATTCGCTGCAAAAATTGCCTGAGCCCTGCTTTGTAAATCCTCGTGGCATGACTCGGTTGAGAAGCGAAAGTTAAAATCAACCTCGCAGACAGGGGGGATCACATTGTTCGCTCCCGTGCCCGCCGCGATATTAGAAATTTGGAGAGTAGTAGGGGGAAATGCCTCGTTGCCAGCGTCCCAATTCTCGGCGCTTAGCTGAGCAAGTGCCGGCATTGCTTTATGAATAGGGTTTACTGCAAGTTGCGGGTAGGCGACGTGCCCCTGAACCCCCTTCACTTTGAGCTTGGCGCTGAGTGAGCCCCTGCGCCCAATGCGAATAGTGTCGCCCAGCCTTTTATCACTGCTAGGCTCGCCGACCAGGCAGTAGTCGATCTTTTCGCCGCGCTGATTCAAAGTCTCCATGACCCTTCGGGTCCCATGCTTTGCGATACCTTCTTCGTCGCTGGTAATGAGAAACCCAAGGCGCAGGGTCTCGAACAGCCCCGCTTCTGGGCCGGTAAGCGCGGCTTCACAGGCGGTAATCATTGCTGCCAGACTCCCTTTCATGTCGGCCGCCCCGCGCCCGTGAAGGTAGTCGCCGTCTACCTCTGCCGCGAACGGCGGGTGACTCCAGTCGCTCTCGCTGCCCACCGGCACTACATCGGTGTGGCCGGCGAAGACGAAAAGCGGGCCTTGGCTGCCGCGCACTGCCCACAGATTATCAACGTCATCGAAGCGCAGGCTCTCGCATTCGAAACCTAGTCTTTCTAGGCGCTCGCGCATGATCTGTTGGCAGTCGCCATCGAGAGGCGTTACTGAGGGGCGCTGAATAAGTTGGCGCGCAAGGGCGAGGGTAGGGCTCTCGTTCATCTGGATTCTCGTTGTTAGGAATTTGCCGCTTAGCTAATTATGAGCGTGAAGCTCTTCGTTGAGTTCAACCTCGCTCTGCAGTGGCAAACACTCCACGGCGCCGCTGAGCGAGTTGCGCCTAAACAGCAGCCCCGGCTGGCCAATGAGATCCATGGCCTTGCAGCTCGAGCGGTGCTCGCCCTGGGCGTCCAATAGTTGAATTTTGGTGCCTGCGGTAACGTAGAGACCTGCCTCGACAACGCAGCCGTCGGCTAGCGGGATGCCGATTCCCGCATTCGCCCCGATTAGGCAATTCTCGCCTACGGCTATTACCTGTTTGCCGCCGCCAGAGAGTGTGCCCATAGTGCTGCAGCCGCCGCCGAGGTCGCTGTTAGCGCCAATCATGACGCCTGCTGAGATGCGCCCTTCAATCATCGCTGGGCCATCGGTGCCGGCATTGAAATTGACGAAGCCTTCATGCATAACCGTAGTCCCTTCGCCAAGGTAAGCTCCAAGACGAACACGCGAGGTGTCTGCCACGCGAATGCCTTTAGGTACCACGTAATCGCTCATACGTGGGAATTTATCGACCGAGAAAACGCTGAGCTGGCGACCTTTTAAGCGCGCTGCCAGCTGACGTTCGGCGAGCTCACTGAGGTCTATTGGCCCTTCGTTAGTCCACGCGAGGTTATGCAGCACGCCAAACATGCCGTTCAGATTCACCTCGTGCGGGCGCACTAGGCGTGCTGATAGAAGCTGCAGTTTGAGAAACGCCGCTGGGACGCTGTCAGGAGCAGCGTCGTGAGTAAGAACGCACAGTACAACCGTCTTCTCGCTTTCAGCGAGAGCGCCTAGTTCAGCTTTAAACGCCTCCTGTTGGTCATTATTAAGTCGTACGTAGCCGTTCTCTGTGCCCGTAAAGTCGGTGACAGCGAGCAGCTGTGCGGTTAATTCAGAATCCGGGTTTAGTCCATAATGCGAATAGAATACTTCGATAATCTCGCCGGCGGCGTTTTCTGTCGCCAGACCGAAGCCGTAGCTGTGAATTGCTGTCATGTGTTTGTACTCCGAGTTCGCGTCTTGTTTACTTAGCTTTTGAGGTTAGGGTTTGTCGGGTAGTGTCGTCGAAGCCGATGAGCAGTTGGCCGTCGACGTCGATAATCGGGCGTTTAATTAAAGAGGTTTCGCGCAGCATTAGCTCGGCAGCATTCTCCGTAGAGAGGGATTCTTTTTCGTCCTCGGGAAGCTTGCGCCAAGTTGTACCTCGGGTGTTTATGACCTTTGCGAGCGAGAGCTCGGCTATCATGCGCTGAGCTAATTCAGCCGAGAGCCCGTGCTTCTTATAGTCGTGGAAAACATAATCCAGGCCAATTTCATTGAGCCAGGCTTTAGTTTTTTTGATCGTATCGCAGTTGGCAATACCGTAAACGGTGAGCATTGTTAAAGTGGACCTCGCAGTATCGATTAGACGCTCAGCCGTGCTTCGACGGCCTCTTCAATTTTGCTGCTAAGCTCTTCGATTTCCTCGGCAGCTAGCAGCTTCTGATCGTGTTTATTAGTGATATAAAACAAATCCTCTACGCGCTCGCCTAGCGTGGTAATTCGCGCGTCCTTCACATTGATCGACTCTTCGACAAATAGCTT
>JAYOBL010000141.1:0-3344 GCA_038104835.1 Gammaproteobacteria bacterium
GGTCGTCCCAGCTCGATTTCGCATGTCTTAGAACGAAAAGAGTCTTCATTGTCTTCGAGTGTAGCAAGCCTGGGTAATTTGTTACCACGAATAGATAACGACCACTTAATGCCCCTTGGTTTCTGCCGATAGCCTAGCTCTAGCCCAGCTGCGCCGTGATTGATTCAAATTGTATCAAAATGGCGTCGATCAGCATTTAACACTACACTTGCCAACCTCAACTCACTGAGTAAGCGGCGTGGGCATGCTAACGAGCAAATGCGCTCTGCACCCGGCGCGCAGCAAGCATCGAGACAGCCAACTCAGCGCTGTTCAACCAAGGAGAATTTTATGCACCGCTTCATGAGAGCAACGGCCTTGACGGCAGCAATGACCCTCGCCAGCTCAATCGCCTCTGCGCAGGAAGAGAACACTGTCGCTACCAATTTGGAGTTCGGCGCTATCTTTACGTCTGGCAACTCTGACGATCAGAACGTGAAATTCAAGGGCACGGTAGATTGGAACCGAGGCGACTGGATCTACGGCTTCAGCTCGGACGGCTTCCGTTCATCGAAGAATAGCGAGCTCAATGCTCAGCGCCTGTATCACGTTGGCCGCGCGGGCCACACCATCAACGACTTTAGCTTCATCAATGCGCGAGTCTCCTATGAAGACGACCGCTTCAGCGGTTTTGATAATCAGTCTGATTTTTCCGTCAACTACGGACGCAATCTCCTGCGCAGCAGCAATTCGATGACGCTAGCGATGAATGTCGGATTGGGTATGCGCCGCTCGGTTCAAATGGATCAGAGCAGCAACGAGGCCCTCGGTCGTGTGGAGGGCAACTACGTGTGGAACCTGTCGCCCACTGCGTCATTCTCACAGGATTTCAGCGTAGATGCCGGTAGCGACAGCAGCATCATCCGTTCCGAGAGCGGCATTCAGTCGCAAATCATGGATAATTTATCGCTGCGCTTCTCTATCAAGCTCAAGCATCAGACCACCGTGCCTATGGGGCGTGAGAAAACCGATACAGAGACTGCGGCCACCCTAGTGCTTAGCTTCTGAGGCGAGCCCCAAGCGTTTCGGAGTTGCGGCGAAAACTAGGACTGAAATCACAAGGCAAAACCGCGGGTAAAAACTGGGGTTAGCAACTGGGGGCAGAATTTCGAGGTAAACCCCGAGGTAAAAACCCGAGGTAAAAAGTCCGAGCTAAAAACCCGAGGTGAAAACCCGAGGTAAAAAAAAAGCCGCTGCAGAAACAGCGGCTTTTTCACAGGTCGGTCAGTTTACTGACGCGTGCCCGATACGCCGAACGCACCGAAGTCGCTGCCGAACTCGCCGCTCACTGAATCGCCTTCAACGGTTCCGTTGAAATCCAGAACCAGAGTCTGGCCTTGAGCATCAACCTCAGCTTCGAACATGAACATATTGCCCTCGAAAGTAATGCCTTCGATCGCAGTCTCGCCCAGGCCGTCGGCCATCATCATGCCAGTGCCGTCTGCGTTAACAGTTAGCGTGGCTGGCAGGGCCCCCAGTGGTGTGTTCATTTCAACAGACCAAACGCCTACAGCAGGAGCTGGCGCGCTAGCGCAGCCAACGAGAGCGGCAAGTGTAAGAGCCATAAAACCGGCAAGAATCTTCTTCATACTGTATTCACCTTTTGTAATTCATCTGTTTCAAGAGTTGACGTCGTTTTGTCGCTGTTCATTCCGAGAACGCCGTTATGCCGCAGAAGTTAAGTAGACTCCAAGCTCGCCATTGGCTTTCCCTATCGACTTCGCCTCGCTCTCGGTGGATGCATTATCCCGCCGCTCTGCAGGCTTAAAGACCCTAGAGCATAGAGAAAGAAGACACCTGCCGTTAGCCTAGCAAAACCTAGACAAAATTCGCGTCGCTGCTCTAAAGGCTCTGGGCCACCCAGCGACCTCCCTATTGTGCTGTTAATCTGGGCTGAGTCAACCGAATTCCCCTCGCAAATAAGGGCTGCAGTCCGCGTTGAAGTCGCTCAGACCCTGCTATAGACTCTCACAAACCTGCGCAATTTCGCGTGTTTAGCTAATAGACAGAGGAAAACCCATGGCCAACTTCAAAGTCAACGGCGAGGATAAATCGCTTGATATCGAGCCCGATATGCCTTTGCTTTGGGCACTTCGCGACGAACTCGGCATGACAGGCACAAAATTCGGCTGTGGCATCGCCTCCTGCGGCGCCTGCACGGTCCATATCAACGGCGTCGCCGTGCGCAGCTGTGTAACCCCAGTGAGCGCAATCGAGGGCCAAGAGGTAACCACCATCGAGGGGCTAGCGAGCGCCGCTGCCGGCAGCAATCCTTCGGTGGCAACAGCCACGCTCACCGATCCCGCCCTTACCGCAGTCCAGCAGGCTTGGATCGATCATCAAGTGCCGCAATGCGGCTACTGCCAATCGGGCATGATCATGGCGGTGTCATCACTGCTTGCGCAAAACCCCAACCCCAGCGACGCCGATATCGACAGCAGCATCACCAATGTTTGTCGCTGCGGCTCCTACCCCCGTGTGAAGCGTGCGATTCGCTCGCTCGCCACCGCTTAAGAGGACACCTAGATGAATTTTTCTCGCAGACGCTTCCTCCTAAGCTCCGCCGTAGTTGGCGGCGGCGTAATCATTGGCTATTCGGCAACGCGCCCTAGCCGACACCGCAGGGCTAACGACGAGCTCGCCAGCAACGGCGAGAACTTCGTCACCTCGTTCCTGAAGATCGACGCGGATAACACCGTAACGGTTTATGTGCCGCACTCCGAGATGGGCCAAGGCGTCCATACCTCGCTGTCGATGATGGCCGCGGATGAGCTGGATGCAAATTGGGAACACGTGAATATTGAACAGGCCCCGGCAACCGATCTGTTCGCCAATGGCGACCTCGTGACCGGGTTCGCTGGCGAGTTAGGCGCGCCTAGTTTCCTAGCGCCGCTTATCAGCGTAAGCGCGGTTAAAATCGCTGAACTCGGCAACTTCCAAACCACAGGCGGCAGCTCTTCGGTCCGCTTCACCGGCGAACACAGCATGCGCTATGCCGGCGCCGCTGCAAGACAGCTTTTAGTGACCTGTGCCGCCAATCGTTGGCAGGTACCTGCCGAGGAATGCAGCACCGCGCTCAGCCATGTCCATCACAGCGCCAGCGGTCGCTCGCTGAGCTATGGTGAACTCGCAGCCGATGCCGCACAGCTAGAGCCCACGAGTGAGCCGGTTCTTAAGACCCGCGATCAGTACACGCTAATGGGCAAGGCAATCTCACGTAACGATATTCCTGCCAAGGTCGATGGCACGGCGCCCTATGGCATCGATGCTAACCCCGAGGGCATGCTGTATGCCGCCATTCGTCT
>JAYOBL010000142.1:0-3318 GCA_038104835.1 Gammaproteobacteria bacterium
TTGCCCTCAGCGATTGTTTGGTCGAGCACCGCGGCTGCTTTAGCCATCGGCTGATGGTCATCGGCCAGGGTCACTGAACCTAGCGAGAGCGAAGCTAGGGCCGATACTGCTGCTACGAGTTTTTTCATGGGTTCCCTCCGCGGGTGGATGATTTTTTCCAATGCTTGCATTAATAGGATTTGTAGATGCGGAACAACTCGAGTGTTCCAAAGCTCTTTGCCAGCGGCACCATGCCTACAAAGTCCGCTGCGAGGTCGGCACCTCCTTCGGCGGCTATGAGGGCCGCGGTTGCAGCTGACCCATAGACCTGGTTTGCTGGAGTAATCGGTTCGATGCGCGCGGCAAGACTAATATTGTGCCCCCAGTGGCTGGCCTTGCCCGTAAGTGGATGCGTAAGCGTTTTTACCGGTGAGGTGTGGAGTGATACGCGCATCGAGAGGTTCGCGGGTAGTCCCGCGCTCGACCACAACTGTTCTCTGGTGCCTCGCTCCATGAGCCCGCAAAGCTCCAGGGCGAAATCTGCCCCGTGTGTTGCTTTGTCAAACACCATGAACAGGCCATCGCCCCAGGTATTGAGCTCGATGGGTTTGTGCGGCGCGCTGCTGACTAGTTTCTCGACTTCACCCAACACCAGCTGACAGTAGCTGGCGACTTGCGAGTCGCTCAGTCCGCTAAAGCCTAAAACATCTGCGAAGAGGAGAGTGCGGCTAACCGTGTTGCTCTGGGTTGCGACGACTGTCTCGTTCTCGGCGGCGGGAGTGTCGGTTGGACTCAGCCGCGTCCACTGCTGGCTTTGCGGGGACCACGCGGCCACGCTGATACCACCGCTCTGCCATGATTTTACGGCGGCGTGAGTGCCACCGATGGTGTTATCGTCTCCGGGCTCCATTACCGATACGCCTACGAGTTCACCGTCGAGTTCGCGTGCTTTTAGCCGCGCCATCCCTAAAATGACGTCGTTGCAGTGCGCGTAATAGGGGTCCATGCCCTCTTGATCTACGGTGCTCTGGCTTGCATGCCAAACCACCGCACCGTCTTTCTTACCCTCGATTAGGGCGTTGAAACGATCGGTCCACTCGTCCTCACCACTGCCGGCGACAGCGAGGCTTGTGTCACGAAACTGTGCTGCGGCAAAGGGCATGACGACGTTGGCGGCCCTTCCATTCGCCAGCAAGCTATCGACAAATAATAGATCGCCGCCGTTAGCGGCCGACGAATAACCGATGTCGATGTGTTGCTCTGCGACAAATTGAGTCAGTACGTCGCCGCAGGTGGCTGCCGACTCAGGTGGGAACCTTGGCTCGATGCGACTCGGTGCGTCGATGCGATGCCCGGAGAAAAGCGCCACGCGCGCTGGTCGCAGCTTGCCATTAATCGCATTTCGTAAGGCCATTGAGTGCTCTGGGCGCTTTTCCGAGAAATACGACAAGAGCAGTTGTGTATTTTTACGGGCGGATTTTCGCTCTTGAAGCGTCTGGCACAGTGCCTCTGCGCGCTCATAGGATTTGAGCATAGCCATAATCTGATCAGGCTCTGTATTGGGCTCATTCAAAAGCTCAATAAGGTCGAGTTCAGCCACGGTAGCCGCGGTCCAGAAGTCAGTCCCAGTGCTCGCGTCGCTGGCCTTGAGGCAATCGCGTCTCACAGTCGCTAAATGCGTACTGATAAACGTGGGTTTGTCGAGGCAGCTTGCAATAGCAAGCGCGTTGACGCCTAGCCAGTAGCTCCCTTCAAACAACGGCTCCGTAAAAACGAGCTCATACAGCGTCAGTGATTGTTCAAGCAGGCTGTTTCTTGTGCCGCGATCGGGCTCGGCCAGCGCTTGCGACTTGATTACGCTGGCCAGATTGCCGGTGAGTTGGAGGCTGGCAACGTTCAGTGCGGCACGTGTTTTCTCGGCGAGGCGTCGTGCGCGCCCATAGCTGTGGAGTGCGTGCAGCACCTTGATTTTCGTGAGCAATAGAGCCTCGAAGAGGCCCGCGTCATTGTGTAACGCCTCTTCAGAAAGGCCGGCGCGTTCAATCACTGTTAGCGCTAGCAGGTTCTCCCCCTGCTTGTGCAGGTGCTCGGCGACGTCCCTTAGGTAAGTATTGCCCTCGCTTACGCTCTGCTGCGCCACCTGCCGTTCAAAGAGTGCGCCGTAAAAGGTCTGTTGGTTATCCGGAAGGTCGGCGAACTGACCGATGAGCGCGCCAGCTGTCTCTGGCAATTGGCTCATGCGTTCTCTTCGACGTGCGTATCGGGGTCACACACCGAGTGGCTGTGACCTTCGGTGCACTCTGATTCGATTCTGGGGTATTCCTTGCCGCGAACGCTTTGGGGCGCGTCGGTGCCGATGAATATCTCCACAATATCTCTGTCCAACATGCCGCGCTGAGCTTCTTCTCGAAGGATGCGAAAGGCAATTTCGTCAGGGGCCGCTTTTTTGTAGGGCCGATCCGTTGCCGTAATAGCGTCATAGATGTCACACACGGTCATCACACGAGACTGCAGCGGTATGTCGCTGGCCTGCAGGCCATCGGGATAGCCTGTACCATCTAGCTTCTCATGGTGTCGACCGGCGATATTAGGGATACCCGCTAATTCATCGGTCCAGGGGATCATCCTGAGGAAGTTGGCCGTATGCACCACATGCGACTCGATCTCTTTACGCTCGGCAAGGGTCAGACTGCCTTTGGTCATAGACAGCGCTTCGAAATGGAGCGGGGTCAGCAGTGGAAGTATGTTTCCCTCACTGTCGGCGCACTCAAACTGGCTCAGCTCACCAAGGTTCTCCTTAACTTCGTCAGGTAATAGCGAAGGCTCATTAGAGCGAATAACGGTCGCCATGAAACGCTCTAGCCGTGAGGCTTCGTCGTTGGCCTGTTTGCGGATAGTGGCAACTTTATCGACATCCGCCTGACCGTTCTCGTAGAGTGTGATAATGCGCTCGGCGGCATCGGCGCGGAGCGTCTGTTTTGCTAAGGCCATCCGGTATTGCAGCTCTGAAAACTCCCAGTCGTAGAGCTTCTTCGCTTTCATTAAGACATGCTCGCGAACCCCAACCTTGCCAAAGTCGTGGAGCAGTGATGCGTAGCGAAGCTCCCTCAGTTTCGCCTGTGTGGGTTCGAAACGTTTCAAGTCGCTGCGGCTACCCATGTGAAGTGATCGCGCGAGCGTGATACTGAGATCAGCGACCCTGAACGAGTGACCACTCGTAGTGGGATCGCGCTGTTCAATGGCAGCCACTGAGGCGTTCACAAAGTTCTCGAACAGGTTGTTGATGCTGTCGATGAGCATGCGTGTCTGAATCGAGACCGCAGAGAGTGACGCCAGCGC
>JAYOBL010000043.1:0-3938 GCA_038104835.1 Gammaproteobacteria bacterium
CGATCTTCAGCGTTGAGATCGGATCCAGAGCTGAGGCCGGCTCGTCAAGCAGAAGCACTTCAGGCTCTACGGCAATGGTACGAGCTATCACCAGTCTCTGCTGCTGACCGCCCGACATGCCCAGGGCACTATCGTTTAAGCGATCTTTCACCTCATCCCATAGCGCCGCTGCGCGCAGAGATTTCTCGACCACTTCATCGAGCACTCTTTTCGAATTAATACCCTGAATGCGCAAGCCGTAGGCGACATTCTCATAGATCGATTTAGGAAAAGGGTTTGGCTTCTGAAATACCATCCCGACGCGGCGGCGAAGATCGGCAACGTCTACATGTTTGGAGTAGATATCCTCGCCGTCAAGACCGATCCGTCCCTTAATCACGCAGTCATCCACAAGGTCATTCATGCGATTCATGCAGCGCAGCAGGCTCGACTTACCGCAGCCGCTAGGCCCGATGAAAGCGGTCACACGCTGCTTAGGAATAGTTAAGTCGATATCGATGAGAGCCTGCTTGTCCTTGGCATAGAACAGGTTCAGGTTCGACACCTCGATGCAGCTATCGAGTTCCTCGGGCTTCTCGGCATTCGCACCAAGGACTGAACTGACGTCAACTTTTCTCATTAAGCTTCTCTCGCTTTTCTCACTGTATTCTACTCTGCCGCTTCCTAGCCCCGCGCCTAAATAACAAGACAGCACTGCACGACAATTTTAAGTTCGCTTACACCTCAAGCGATTTGTACTTTTCACGCAAGTGATTGCGCAGTGCCACGGCGCTCAAATTAAGGGCAGCAATCACTAAAACTAGCAGCAGCGCAGTCGCAAAGACCAAAGGACGCGCCGCTTCAATATTCGGGCTCTGGAATCCCACATCGTATATGTGGAAGCCGAGGTGCATAAATTTTTGATCGAGGTGCAGGTAGGGATAGTTACCGTCAACCGGCAGCGAGGGTGCTAGCTTCACCACGCCAACGAGCATAAGCGGTGCTACTTCACCGGCCGCTCTCGCAACCGCCAGAATAAGCCCGGTCATCATCGCAGGGCTCGCCATTGGCAGGACAACGCGCCACAGTGTCTCGAACTTGGTAGCCCCGAGCGCGAGACTGCCTTCCCGCACGCTGCGAGGAATGCGCGCAAGGCCCTCCTCGGTTGCCACTATCACTACGGGCACCGTTAGCAGTGCCAGAGTTAGAGAGGCCCACAGCAGTCCGCCAGTGCCCAACGTCGGGGCGGGCAGCGCCTCGGGATAGAACAGCTGGTCGACTTCCGCGCCAATGATGTAAATGAAGAACCCGAGTCCGAATACACCGTAAACGATTGAAGGCACACCGGCGAGGTTATTCACGGCGATTCGAATAGCCTGCGTCACGAAACCTTGACGCGCGTATTCCCGAAGGTAAACCGCAGCGACAACGCCAAAGGGCGTCACGAATACCGACATCAACAGGACCATCATCACAGTGCCGAATATCGCCGGGAAAATCCCGCCTTCGGTGTTAGCTTCTCGGGGCTCATCAGTTAGGAACTCGCCCAGTTTCGCGAAGTAGACTCCAGTTTTGCCAATCAGGCCCAGCTGATTGGGCCTATAGGCACGCACGATTTCGGCGAATTCCACCTCTACCTCGGCGCCATTGGCCACCGTAAAACGCGCCGAATCACGGTCAATTTCGGTGTTTAGAGCCAAGAGCTCCTGCTGCAACTCGCGGTAGCGCTGATCTAGTTCTGCTCGCTCCTGATCGAGTTCCGCCATGCGCTGCGGCGTAAGCTGCGAATCTATCTCAAGGCGCCGCTGGCGCAGGCGCAGCCTCTCAAGCGCGTAATTGATTTTGCCAATCTCGCCCTTTTCTATATCGTAGATCGCCTCGTGCAGACGACTTGCCCTCTCGAAACGCGACTCGAATTCGCTCCATAGCGCCTCGTCACCGGACAGCAAGAGCTCCTCGCCGGACTCGGAGACGCTTGCTAGGAAGCCGTAAAAATTACCCCACTCGCGCCGCTCCATCGCGACGATGTTTTCGGGGTAGCGAATCTCGGAAATGAAGCTGCTTAGCAACCAAGCAAAATCAGCGCCTGTAACGTCCCGATTACCCATTTTGACGAGCTGCCTATCGTAAAACGCAACTGACTCATCAACGGGTATTCCCGACGAGGCGATCTGTACGCTGGAAACGCTTTCACTCTCTACTCTCTCACCAATGACTTCGGTAACTTGAGGCTCACCGCTCAGCACAGGTGGCGCGTAGTTCGCCTGCATCACGTCCGCCGGCCAGAAGTGAGCCATGCCGCGAACGGCGAGTAGACCAAGCAGGCCCACTACCATGATGACGCTGATAGCGACGGCGCCGGCATTAAGCCAAACGAAGGGAGAGCCGGAGCTAAGCCATTTAGAAACGCTAGTCTTCATATTGTGCTGTACTTGCTACGCAGGCGCTGTCTGATAATCTCAGCGACGGTGTTAAAAACGAAAGTGAATAAGAATAACACCATCGCGGCGAGGAACAGGATGCGATAGTGCGTGCTGTCCACCTCAGATTCGGGTATCTCAACTGCGATGTTCGCCGCTAAGGTGCGCATCCCTTCGAATATATTGATATCCATAATCGGCGTGTTGCCGGTGGCCATCAGTACGATCATTGTCTCACCAACCGCGCGCCCCATCCCGATCATCAGGGCACTAAAGATGCCCGGGCTCGCAGTCGGCAGCACGACTCTGTACAGGCTCTGCCAAGGTGTCGCGCCCAAGGCGAGTGAACCATAGGTCAGATGCTTAGGAACCGTAAAGATCGCGTCCTCGGCGATGGAAAAAATGGTCGGGATGACTGCAAAGCCCATGGCAAACCCCACCACCATGGCATTGCGCTGATCGTAGTTTATGCCTAGCTCATTGCTGATATAGAAGCGCATGTCACCGCCGAAGAACGCTGTTTCTATTGGCGCAGCCAGAACGAAGGCCAGCCAGGTAAACAGAATGATGACCGGTAACAATATTCCTGCTTCCCAGCCATCCGGGATTCGATGTCGGATCTTGCTAGGCAGCTGCATCCAGACAAAGCTGATGAGAAGAATGCTCAGGGGCAGCAATACCAGTACATTGAAAATGCCGAGTAAATTTTTCTCAACAAACGGGGCTAGCCATAGCCCCGCAAGAAAGCCCAGAACGACCGTTGGCAGAGCTTCCATCAGCTCAATAAGGGGTTTGACCTTGCGGCGCATCATGGGCGCCATGAAATAGCCGGTGAAAATAGCGCCACAGATCGCCAGCGGCGCTGCTAGCAGCATCGCGTAGAAAGCCGCTTTGAGCGTACCGAAAGACAGCGGCACCAAGGAGTACTTCGGCTCGAACTCGTTAGTTGCCGCCGATGATTGCCAGGTAAATTGAGGCTCGCTGTAGCCTTCATACCAAACTCGGCTCCATAGGGCAGCCATGGAGACTTCGGGGTGCTTATTCACCACGTCGAATACAGCAACCTCGCCTGGTGCTGATTCGATAACAAGCACATCGCCACGGGGGGAAATAGCAATCGCCTGCGCCCCATCCTCGGCAATCTCTCCGCTGTAGGCCCGGCGGTGAGCCGTAGTGTTGTAGAGAGACACCGTACCCTCGGAATCTAAGCTAACGAAGCTCTTGCGGCGCTGCTCAGGCGTTATCGAAGTAACAGGGACGTCGCTAGAGTCGAACTGCCTGATGCGCTCTAAGTCTACAACTTCGTCGCGCCGCGTCAGAAACCACTGACTTACCTCGCCCGCGTCATCTGCGACGAGCAGAGAGATGCCGCCAAGCAGAAAGGCAATGTCTGTTGGCTTTGCTTGTCCGGAGGTTAGCCGGGCCTGGATCTCGAATTGGGGGTCGTTAGAAGTGAATGCTGTGCGTAAATTCAGCACTCTCGCCATGCCGTTTTCATTGATGGCAAACAGCCAAAAGCTGTCGCCATCGATATATAGC
>JAYOBL010000043.1:3948-5888 GCA_038104835.1 Gammaproteobacteria bacterium
TCAATTTCGAACACTGCTCCGCCACCGAGGTCAAACGCGGCGAACATATTTGTCTGCTTGCTGGCCCTCAGCAGTGAAACCTCACCGCTGCGCGTCGTCGACGCGAGAACCATGTTTTCATCAGCGGTGCGGATGGCGAGCGAGGCTAGGGGCCGGTTTGGCGCGAGAGTATACGCCTCCTCGCCAAACGGGTACTCGATAACAGGGGTTAGTATGCGGCGATTGTCGAGCTCCGCGAAACGAGTCTCGTAAGCATAGCGTGCAACGACAGCTTCACCGCTCTCGAGTCCGAAGGCGAAAATGCCCGACTCTTCTGAGTCCAGCGCCAGACTTGTTATGCGGGCACCAGGCGGCAGCGCCACAGGAATCGAAGCGGATTCCTCTCCGCTTGCAAGATCGAAAAAGCGAGCAACGCCGTCCGCACCGAGGCGCATTGCCATCTCCGACTGCTCTTCGATAGCCACATGGAGACTCGGTGTGTTGTCGCTTAGGGAGAATTGGGCTGCAGGCTCAACTTCAGCCCCTTCGAAAAGCGGCGCGATCTCGTAAGCAAGATAGGCAAAGATGAGGAGGATTGCAGCGATGACGCTGATTCCGCCGACCGCGATACCCACCGCGGCCAATTTGTCGGTGAAGTGACGCCAGCGACGCCTGAGGGCCAAACCGTCAGAGCCGGAGAGCGGCGCCTGTGAACCGGTATTTGAAGAGGAATTCATACCTGCTGGCGTTTCTGCTGGCATAGCGGAGCGGGTCTCTACGTTATTTTGGCAAATGCTAATTTAGCGTCTGATTCTACGTGCGCGAATCTTACAGTTTAATGACTAGAGAGTCACCGCTACAAACGCCCCCTCAAGCGCATTTGTAGCTAACTCCGTGCGCGTTTGAAGCAAAGCCTTCGTTGCCAAGCGGGGCTCATCTGCGTATCACCCTCGCAGGGCTTCTGTGCCTCACGTTATTCTGGTTCATCCTCTTTAAGCTCATCCCCAGGACCCTCGCTAGCGCAAAAAAGGCTAGTTCGGAAACCGAACCAGCCTTTGGTACGCCGCACCCTTCCCTGCACGCGCCGAGCAAGGGCCGCCGCAGAGAGTCCGCGGCGGCCAACGTGGGATACTCAGCTAGAGCCCTAGGTTCCTCATAGTTCCCTCAACGACCCGCGCAGGCAGCGGAATGTAGCCATCTTTCAACACAACGCCCTGCCCCGACTGGGAAAGAACAAGCTTGAGGAATTCACGCTCCAAGGGAGGTAGAGGGGTATTTGGCGCCTTATTCACGTAGACGAGAAGGAAGCGGGCGAGTGGATAATTGCCCGCCACCGAATTCTCAGGTGTCGCATCATAGAACTCATCACCCTCGCGGCGAGCGATAGGCACGGCTCGTACGCTGGAAGTGGTGTAGCCAATGCCCGAGTAGCCAATCCCATTAATTGATGTGCTCACAGACTGAACAACCGATGCTGAGCCCGGCTGCTCATTTACATTGTTTTTGAAGTCGCCATCGCACAGTGCGGCATCCTTGAAGTAGCCGTAGGTTCCTGAAACTGAATTGCGACCGAACAGCTGCATGCCGCGCTGTTGCCAAGGGCCGCTCAAACCGAGCTCGCCCCAGGTCTGAACGTTGCTGGGATAGCCGCAGCGCTGGTTGGAGGAAAACACCGCATCTACCTGCGGCAGCGTCATACCCGCTATAGGGTTGTCCTTGTGAACGTACACAGCGAGCGCATCGATAGCAACCGGCACTGCCGTGGGTTTATAGCCATAGCGAGATTCGAAGGCTTCGATTTCATTGTCCTTCATCTCGCGGCTCATCGGACCGATGTTAGCTGTCCGTTCTGTGAGAGCTGGCGGAGCCGTGGAGGAACCTGCCGCCTGAATCTGAATATTGACGTTCGGGTATTCTCGCTTGAAATCTTCGGCCCAGAGGGTCATCAGGTTGGCTAGGGT
>JAYOBL010000043.1:5898-17811 GCA_038104835.1 Gammaproteobacteria bacterium
CTCGAAAGATTGCCAGACACCCCGCTAGTTGACTCGTACTCGGGAATCGCAGCGTCAACTCCGGCCGCGAGCGCAGCCGAGCTGCCAAAAAGGCCCAGCGCACCGAGGCTCAAGGTTGTTACGCTCAAAAGCCGCGTTAAAACGCGGGGGCGTGAAGAATATGTCATGAGGTCTGACTCCCTGCTTGTTTAGCAATTTAATAGGCCATTGATGCGGGCTAGCTCCGCGATTTAAGCTCAGTCTGAAGTGTTTTGGCCGCTACGATGCCAGACTTTTCGCCTGTCTTCGATCTACGAAATCCGCGACAACGCTTTTTACAAGCCTAATTAAACGTGATCCGTATGACGACAGTATTACAGTAACATGACAGCCTGGCTACTGAGTGAAAATGCAATGCAATCATCTGATCGCTCGGCAGGCGCTTCGCTAAACTCGCTGTCACAAGATCGTCATGCAACTCGCTTGTCAATTCGAGTAGAATCAGCGATCAATTCTTCACGCAAATCATTAACATGCACGATTCGACAAAAGCACCGAGTTCGCAGTACATTGCCAATCATAAGCCCGATTTAACCGACTCAATGCTCGACCAACACTCTGAAGAGCCCGCCCACGTGAATGCAAGCAGCAGCCAGCCCGAGCCAGACCTGAGCCACAGCGACTTCTACGAAAACAGAGAGCTGAGCTATTTCCAGTTCAATCTTCGGGTTCTGGAGCAGGCGAAGAATGCCCAAACGCCGCTGTTAGAGCGACTGATGTTCCTGCTAATCTTCAGCTCCAACCTCGATGAATTCTTCGAGATTCGCGTATCAGGCCTCAAGAAACAGCTCGGATTCGGCCGCCAGCGACCAGGAGCAGACGGACAATACGCCGAACAAACCCTTAAGATCCTTCATAAGCAGGTGCGCGCGGCGCTCACAGAGCAGTACCGCATTCTCAATGACGATCTGTTCCCGTCCCTCGCAGCGGAGAACATCCGTTTCTTGGCTCGGCACGAGTGGAACGATGCGCTTAAGGATTGGACCCGAGACTACTTCTTCAACGAAGTGGTCCCTGTAGTGAGTCCTTTAGGGTTGGATCCGGCTCACCCCTTTCCAAGACTTGTCAACAAAAGCCTCAATTTCATCCTGTCACTGGACGGCAAAGATGCATTTGGCCGCGACAGCGGCCTTGCGATCGTTCCGGCTCCCCGCTCGCTGCCACGGCTAATTAAAGTGCCGCAGCACATTCTGCCGGAGGGAGATAATTTCGTCTTTCTCTCGTCCGTGATTCACGCCTATGTCGATGAATTTTTCCCCGGCATGAGCGTCACTGAGTGCCACCAGTTTCGCGTCACGCGGAACTCTGACCATGAAATGTCTAATGTCGAGGTTGAAGATTTCGCTATGGCGCTCAAGGGCGAGCTGCACAGCCGCCGCTTTGGTGCTGCAACCAAACTAGAGGTCGGCGAAGAATGTCCGGAAAAGCTTACACACTTCCTGCTTGACCATTTCGATCTGACCGAAGACGAACTGTTTACCTTAGACGGACCCGTGAACCTGCAGCGCCTCATGGCGCTATTCGGCATGGTCGACCGACCCGACCTGCGTTTCCCAAAGCTCTCCCCGGGCCTGCCAGCTGCGCTCAATGGAAATAGCTCGTTATTCGCAGCCGTAGCGCGTGAAGACCGCTTACTCCTCCATCCCTACGAGTCATTCTTGCCGATCATCGACTGGGTGCGCCAGGCAGCAAAAGATCCGTCAGTTCTGTCGATTAAGCAGACCCTCTACAGAACCAACGAGTCTTCAGAGTTAGTTCAGGCGCTGGCAGAGGCGGCGCGCTTTGGCACCGAAGTTACCGTAGTTATCGAGCTGCGCGCCCGCTTCGACGAAGAGGAAAACATTCGCTTCGCTAGCATTCTGCAGGAAGCTGGCGCAGTCGTTGTTTATGGCGTGATGGGCTACAAGACCCACGCAAAAATGCTGCTTTTCGTGCGTCGCGAAGGCAACACGCTTAAGCGCTATGCCCACCTTGGCACGGGCAACTACCATCGCAAAAACTCGCTGGTTTACACAGACTACTCACTGCTGACCGCCGACGCCGAAATCTGCGCGGATGTGCATAAAGTGTTCCAGCAGATAACCGGGATGGGCAAAAAAATTCACCCAGACCAGCTCATCCACGCGCCGTTCAACCTCAAGAGGTCGCTGCTTTCTATGATCGCGGCCGAGGCGAAGGCCGCAGGCGAAGGCAAACCTGCCCGGATTATTGCCAAGCTCAACGCCCTTACTGATCCCGATATGATCAAAGCGCTCTACTCCGCCTCGCGCGCAGGCGTCACTATCGACTTAGTTGTTCGAGGTATTTGCTGCCTTAAGCCTGGCATCGAAGGCGTGAGCGAAAACATTCGAGTAGTCTCGATAATCGGACGTTTCCTTGAACACGCCCGGGTGTACTATTTTTCTAACGCCGCACCACAGCTCTACTGCTCGAGCGCCGATTGGATGGAGCGCAATCTTAGCAATCGAATTGAAGTGTGTTTCCCGATTCTAAAGAAAAAGCATTCGGCAAGGATACTGGAAGAACTCGAGCTTTCGCTGCAGGATGTCCATCAGTCTTGGGAACTCGACTCAGAGGGCGAATACCATCCCTTGGCTCAAGCTGGAGAGGCTGAGAGCGCAGAGCTTGGAGTGCAGCAGCTGCTGCTAGAAAGACTCTCCTAGTTTGCTGGGCCTAGTTTGCGGGCCTAGTTCGCTTGGCCCAGTCAGCTAGTGTTTATTCTACCGCCCTGCCCTAGAGCTCCTGTGCAGGACGCCGCAGCCCTGGCAGATCAGCTTCCTGAGTGATATTCAGCGTGCGCTGGTTACGCACCATAAAATCGAGCATACCCTCGCGTAGCGCGGTTGCACTAAAACAGATTTTCTCAATCTCATAGGCCTGCATTAATCCGAGAAGCACGCACCAACCAGCGAGCAGTAGATCGCGGCGACGCTCTTTGAGTCCTGCCAGCTCGCCACCGGAAACAGCCTGAGTCACAAACAGCGGACGAAGTGTTAGTAAGGCCTCCTGGGACACCTCGCCCTCAGAAAACCCATGGGCGTTACAAATGCCCGCAAGCATCTTTATTGTCCCCGAGGAGGCCAACGCTTGGTCCCAGCCGGCTGCGCGCACCGCCGGCGCTATGCTGGCGAAGCTGCTGCGCGCATCGGCCAAGCCCTGCTCTAGCCCGCTTTCGACCTGATCAAGAGTCGTTTCGCCTTGAGCGAAATAGCTATCTCGCCAGGTAACGCTGCCAACCGTCAGGCTCTGTGTGAGCAGACGATCACTGCCATGACCGACGATAATCTCCGTACTGCCGCCGCCTATATCGACGACTAGTCGCCTCGCCTCGTCCTCAGGCAGCGCGCTCAGCACTCCGGCATAAATTAGAACGGCTTCCTGCACGCCGCTTATAGTAGAAATGCGCACACCCTGCTCGGCCGCAGCGTCAATAAAATCGCCGGCATTGCGAGCAACGCGAAAGGTATTAGTGCCTAGCGCCCAATAGCGCTCAACGGGATGTTGCCGCATTAAGGCATGGAAGGTGGACAGGCAATCAAGACCACGAGCCATCGCCGCGTCAGAGATGCGCTCGCTTGCGCGAACGCCCTCACCCAGGAGAACTCGCTCACTGCAGCGCTCGACAATCTCGATCTCCCCGTCGCGCCAGCGGCCGATCAGGAGGTGAAAACTATTCGAGCCGAGGTCCATACAGGCCTGCATTTCGCTACTTGCCGGCCGCGTCACTTATAGGGCCTCATTGGACTCGCCCCTGTCTTTGCCCCATGACCTAGATCATCGACTGCTGATAGTTTTCAAGACCCACTCGTTCGAGAAGCCCAAGCTGGGATTCCAGCCAATCGACGTGCTCCTCTTCGCTGATCAGTATTGAGTTGAGCAAATCGCGGCTCACGAAATCATTCACCGACTCACAGTAGGCGATTCCTTCGCGCAAATCAGGGCAGGCAATCATCTCGAGCTGCAGGTCGCACTCAAGCATCTCCTTGATATTCTCACCAATGAAGAGCTTGCCTAATGACTGCAGATTCGGCAGCCCCTCGAGGAATAGGATGCGCTGAACAAGCTGATCAGCATGCTTCATTTCATCGATAGACTCTTCATATTCCTTCTCGGCGAGCTTATTCAAGCCCCAGTCTTGGTACATCCTCGAATGGAGAAAATACTGATTGATTGCGACCAACTCGTTGCCAAGCGCCTTATTGAGGTGTTTAAGCACCGTGGGATCGGACTTCATCATGGCTCCTTGTGCCGCTCCATGGCGGCCAAATCACTTTAAACGTTAGAGAGGTAGCCCTACAGCAGCGGTCGCCAACAGGCTTTGCGTGACGGGCCGGGATAGATTTTCTTGGGGAGTTACAGCGCGCCTTGCAGGCCAAGGTTCTCGTTTGCCCCCGTTAAAGTCAAGCGCAGACCCACAAGCTGAGTTTGATTACCAGAGAGACGGTCGCTTGCACTAAACAGGAGGGCTGTGAGCGGAGCTCTCGCTACTCAGCGCAGAGATGGGAGGCGGGAAGTGGAGGTGTGCGGGTGCAGATTGCTGAGCAAGTCAGCTACAGGAGGGCCCAAGAGGAGAGCCTAAAAAGAGGAAGGAAAGCGCACGGCGGAATTAAAGGGGAGCGGGCTAAGCGCGAGCACTGGTGGCTAGACTCGCTTCTTGGGCAAATTCTTTAACCAGACTCCGAGCCAGCTGGCTGCAGCGTCCGCAGCCGCTCGCTACGCCCAACTGTGACTTCAGTGTCTCAAAATTCGCACAGCCGCCCCGGCAGCTTTCTTTAATCTGGCCATCGGTGACTTGGCTACAAATACAGACGTACATAACCGACCTCCTTTGAGTCTTAATCTAAACGCAAATGAGAATGCTGGTCAAATGTAGTTGTGATCTGTGCTCAGACGGGCCTATACTAGATGCTAGAAATCCAATACTGATAAAGATTTAGAGAGCCATGTTTTCGCAGTCCGATAACACCCATTCCTCCCCAAAAGCTCAGAGCGCCGTCCAGCAGGATGCGCAGCTCACCCTCGCCCAGCTGAACGACAACCAGCCTGCGCTGGTGACCAATATCACTCAAGCAAATCCGGAGCTACGGCGCAGGCTTTATGCGCTGGGGGTCGTCCCCGGCGCGCAGATTACGCGTCTTCGCACCGCGCCCTTGGGAGACCCTCTTCAAGTACGCGTAGGCGGCAGCTCACTTAGCATACGCGCCTGCGATGCCACAGCAGTCCTGGTGCATGTCTAAAGCCGCTATGAAGAAAATCGCCCTAATTGGTAATCCGAACAGCGGCAAGACCACCCTTTTCAACCTGCTTACCGGCAGTAGGCAGAAGGTGGGGAACTGGCCAGGCGTGACCGTGGAAAAAAAGACTGGCCTGCTCGCCTTAGAAGAAAACCAAGTCGAAGTTATAGACCTGCCCGGCATTTATGCGTTTGGCGATGACTTTAAAGCCTTAGATGAAAAAATCGCGCAGGACTTCCTCGCCTCTGGGGAGATCGATCTCTTAATTAATGTCGTCGACGCCAGCAACCTCGAACGCAGCCTCAGTCTGACGCAGCAGCTTCTTGAGCTGGGACTCCCTATGGTTGTCGTCGTCAACATGATCGACGTAGCCAGACAGAGCGGCATGAACATTGACATTGCCACCTTAGAGTCGCGCCTGGGCGTCTGCACTATCGACATGGTAGCCGCGCACGGCAGCGGCGTAGATCGACTGCTCGCGGCGCTTAACAAAGTTCACAACCTTGACGACACTTCCGTCGCTGATTCCGCCCCCGCCCAACGAGACGAGGCGACGGGCGCCGACAATGACGAGGCACTTGTAAAACGCTTCCATCGATCCCGTGAATTGATTAACGGGGTAGTAGTTATGCAACCGGAGAAAAGCAACCTTTCTGATTCCCTTGACGCCATAGTGCTCAATCGCTGGCTCGGGGTCCCTATCTTCTTTTTGATGATCTATTTGATGTTTGCCTTCGCGGTGAATCTGGGCGCGGTATTCATCGACTTTTTCGACATCCTCTTCGCTACAGTCTTTGTCGACTCGACGCGCTGGCTACTCGCCTCTATCGGAGCGCCAGGACTACTTATTACGCTGCTCGCCGAGGGTCTAGGCGGCGGTATCACGCTAGTTGCCACGTTCATCCCTGTCATCGGCTTTCTTTATCTGTGCCTCTCTTTCCTGGAGGATTCCGGTTACCTAGCCCGCGCCGCCTTCGTGATCGATCGGCTCATGGCAGGCATCGGCCTACCCGGCACGGCTTTCGTACCCCTTATTGTGGGTTTCGGCTGCAATGTTCCTGCGGTCATGGCGGCGCGCACCCTGGCGAGTGACAGCGATAGGCTCATGACTATTGCCATGGCTCCGTTCATGAGCTGCGGGGCGAGGTTGACGGTCTATGCCCTCTTCGCCGCTGCCTTCTTCCCTCAGAATGGTCAAAACATTGTGTTCGCTCTGTACCTCATCGGCATCAGCCTTGCCGTACTAACTGGCTGGATATTTCGCCGCCAGCTCTTCTCAGGAGCGCTCACGCCGTCTTTCCAAGAGATGCCGGCTTACCACCTGCCCATCCTGAGGAATCTGCTACTGACCACCTGGTTTAGACTTCGCGGGTTCACCCTTCGCGCAGGCAAGACTATCGTGTACGTGGTTGTTGCCCTGAGCCTCTTAAATTCGATCGGCAGCGACTTCAGCGTGGGCAATGAAGACAGCGAAAACTCCCTACTCAGCGTAATCGGTAAATCGATCACACCAGCGTTCGCGCCCATGGGTGTCACCGACGATAACTGGCCAGCCACTGTAGGCCTGTTCACTGGCATGTTCGCCAAAGAGGCTATCGTCGGCACTCTCGATGCGCTCTACACTCAAGAGGATAGGTCTGAGACTACAGCGCCTGACTACCCTAGCGCAGTGACAGCCGCCTTCGCTTCGATCGGAGCAGAGCTTGTCGCACTCGGTGGAAGCCTCACCGACCCCTTAGGACTCGCCATCGGTGACGTCAGCGACAAGGCCAGTGTGGCCGCCGAGCAGGAAATCGAAGAGTCGACTCTCAGTCAGATGGCCAGCCTATTTCCTAGCGCGTTTGCCGCTTTTTGCTATCTTGTATTCATACTCCTCTATGCCCCTTGCGTCGCGGTTCTCGGCGCCATCAACAAAGAGGCTGGCTGGCGCTTCATGCTGCTGGTCTTTAGCTGGAGCACCGGTCTGGCCTATGCCACAGCGACGAGCCTCTATCAGCTTGGTACGCTAACGGCTCACCCTTTGTTCTCGATACTCTGGGTTGCGGCCATGCTCTGCGGCCTGCTGCTGTTCATCACGCAGCTTAAACGACTGGGCACTCGCATCGTCGTGAGCGACCTGATCCCACTGAAACAGATCTAAACCGCCCATGGCCCCAGTCCTAGAAGCTAGCCGAGACTCCAAAGCCCTACTCGATCGCTGGGCCACGCGCTACCTATTCGCCGTGGCTGCAGTGATCACTTCACTCAAGCTGATTTTCGCCCAGCGGTTAGACCTCTACAGCGACGAGGTTTTCTATTGGTTAGAATCGACGCGGCCAGCGCTGGCCTACAGCGATCTACCTTTCGTCTCTGCCCAGCTCGCGGGATTAGGCCCCGCACTGTTTGGCCATAGTCCACTGGCAGTGCGCCTGCCTTTCTTCATCATCGGCATGGCACTGCCTGCGCTGATCTATTGGCTTACCAAGCCGATTCAGGGCGCGGCCCACGCGCGGCAGGCGGCGCTGCTGAGTCTTTGCTTGCCCCTCGCCGCCTCTCTTGGCTTACTGGCTGTCCCCGACGTGCCGCTTATCGCCCTGGGCCTGCTTAGCGTGGCGCTTTATCTTCGCGCGCAGGCTCAAAACCACTGGAGCCTTTGGCTCGCTACGGGAGTCGTGGTGGCACTTGGACTCTGTACTCACTACCGCTTTGGCCTATTTCCACTGGGCGTCGCGCTCAGCTTAGTCACTCACGCCCCTACTCGCCTGATTCTGCGCAATCCCCGCGCTTGGGTTGCCGCTCTTGTCGCCTGCCTTGGCTTTATTCCCATTGTTGCCTTTAACCTCAGCAACGAGATGGCGAGTGCCGCGTTCTATTTCCAAGACCGCCACCCCTGGGAGTTCAGCTTTGCCGGGCTAAAGCACATTCCGCTACAGGCACTGATCACGACACCTGTGCTGTATGGCGTGCTTTTAGTCCCGCTCTTGAGCAGCAGCGTGCGCCGAGAGCTGACGATGAACAGCGAGAGCACCAGCTTTACTCCCCAGCTGCAAGCCGTCGCACAGCATCTACTCCTCAGCCTTGGAGCACTCCACTTGGGCCTCTATGCTGCACTCGCGCCGTGGAGCGACGCTACCAGCACGACTGAGCACTGGCCGTTAGCGGGATATTTTATTCTGCTGCCTTTGGCGCCTCGGGTCATTGAGCTCCTTACGCGTCAACAACCAAGACTCAGAGCATTGCCGGCGTGGACACTAGGTCTTGGGATGCTCGGAACAGCTCTTGCCCTTCTCGGGCTCGGCTCGCAGTCGCTGCAGAGCCAGCTGCAGCCGCTAGTTGGACTGAACACGCTATCCACAAAAATGGCGGGATGGTCGGAGTTTAGCGATTTTACCCAGACCCTTAAGACGCAAGCGTTCGACGATCCGCCCCTTATAGCGAGCGACAACTACTATACTGCGGCGCAGCTTGGATTTGCTGAGGTCGCTGCAATGGATAGGCTATTCACTCTAGATCAGAGTAAGGCTGTTCGCGATGGGCGCGCCGCGCAGCTGCGGCTTTGGCAGGCCGATGCCTCCGCCTTGAGCAGGCTCAGCGGCGAAGAGGTACTGTTCATCACCGAAGACAGCACTCTCAATGTGGATCAAAAGGCAGCTGTCCTACTTGACGCCTGCAGCTTAGGCGCTCCGCTCGAATTACTAACCCCCAGAGAGTTCGTCGGCGGCGCTAAGCGCTTTAGCTTCTACCGATTCACTGTGGGCGCAGTTCAAGCAGACTGCCCTTTGCCGGCGCAAGGGTGGATTGACGATGTGCAAGTTGCGGAGGATCACATACTGACTGTTAGCGGCTGGGCATTCGCTCCCCATGCCGGCGTTGCGGAACTGCGAGTCGAAGTGGCGGGTCTAGCGCTGAGTGGGGATTTAGAGCGTTCGGAGCGGGCCGACGTTGCTGTGCTACCCCGCTCGACGGATGACCCGCTCTTCCCACAACTAGGGTTCAGTCTGCGAGTTGATGGCAGCGCCCTGGCACCCGGAACACACAGCGCTGTGCTCGTGATGACTAGCGCTTCCGGCGAGCAGACCAAGAGTCTCCCTCACCCGTTCAGTATTGACCCTCAGCCGTAAGCAACTAGCGAGAACTCTCTGCGGCGGACGCCCGTCATGTATCAGAAGGGACTCAGCACCTCGACGGCGATGCGCCACTCACCACTGCGATTGAAACGCCATAGGCGCATATAGCTAGCCTCAAAGCCCTCCGCAGACTCTCCGTTATCAGCCTGCATCGTGCCGTAGGTGTACCCCATCTCTTTCGATTGCGACAAATAGGCGCCAACATTGTTCAGGCTAATAGGATTAGTCGTCGCTAACTGCGTATCCAAGAATGCCCCGTAAACTGAACTCGCCGCCTCCGCGCCCACCGCAGGCCCCATCCCTGGCAGATAGACGCGCGTGTTCTCCAGCCCATAGCGCAGCAAAGCTCGCTGCCCACCGCGGAAATTTATCGAGCGGCCATACAGCTCATCGGCATCAATAAGAGACTGCACCGTGTTTTCCATCACGGCAACGCTGCGGGGATTCGCGGTTTCCTCGATCAACGGCAAGGTATCGGCAAAATTGGGTTCTACATCGAGACTGAGGAAACCGGGAATGTTCACGGTGATGTCAGCCATCAACTGCCAACTCGCATCGACATAGCGCCAGATCGAAATCAGATGCCCAAAGCCTGCTCCTGTGTCGCCGAATATGGTCAGTGGCCCCGCCGACAACCCTAAGTCACCTGCCGCCGACACATCGACATAGTGAGCCTTCCAGGCGATCTGGCTTGCCTCCTGCGCAAACGCCGTGGAGGAGTAAAGCTCGATTGCGTCAACGGGACCCGACCGAAATACCACCGAGTCCTGTGCTAGGAATTCCAAAAAGGCGGCGGTGCGACCCGCTTGTTCCGCACGCTGAGCGAAACGCTGATCGGTGTCGACGAGAGTCTGCCAAGAAGACTGCTGCGCCGCCACCACAGGAGACACGGATTCCTGCGCGAGAAGAGGATTGGCTACAAAAACCAGAGTAGGCAGCAGGCCATACAGCAACGCGCTTTTTTGCCGGCGCAGGCGATGGCAAGCTACGCCTATTCTCTGTATAAGGAAGGCGAGGGACTGTGTAGGAACTTTGTTCATTGGCTACTGCTCGTCATGGGCTAGTGGGTGAGTCCTTGATAATTGGCCGGTAAGCTGGAACTTTTGGCCGAAGCGTAGGCTCGAGTGCTGTTTGGGGAGCGTGTAAGCATTTTTACGCCTTAGCCGATAGTAGACTATGTTGACATTATTGCATTGCCGACTGCAAAGCCGGCTTTGAATACTGACCTGGGACAAAACTTGCGAAATTTAGACTGGCTCATACTCTCAGGAAAGTCACCGTCCAAGCTGCGAATGGGTGACGCCAGATCTCCCTCCCCTCTGAGCGCCGCCTGCATCGCCCTTATATTGGCGCTTTTGGCCAGCACTGCTCACGCGCAGGTATTCCCGGCGAGCTTTGAAGCAGCACAAATCAACCTCGCTAGCTCCGCCACCTATTACGAAGACAGAGCCGGCGATCTCACTGTTGAGCAGGCTATCGCGCTCCATGAGCAGGGGCTCTTCCGACCGAATCCGCGGGAGGACATTCACTTTGGCATGACTCGCTCAAGCTACTGGATTCATTTCCACCTCGACTGGAATAGCGCGCTGACGCAGGAATCTCGCATTCTCGAAATCGGCCCCCCGAAAATCACCCCGGGGCGCGCCCGTGGCGGCGTTGAATTGATCGTTTTAGATGAAAGCGGCGCCGTGCAACTCGACCTCAAGCTTGGAAGCTTTGCTCATCCGCGTGAGCTGAAAACCCTGACCCGCGGCTATGCGATAAGCGTAGACGAAGGCCTAGGCTCGGACTACTTTTTGCGTATCAGCTCAGCGGCGCCGCTGCGGACGCAGCTGAGCCTCTGGAAAGCCCCGAATTTCGAAGCGCAAAAACTGAATTCAGATACAGCACTCAGCTTCGTCTACGGCTTACTGCTTGCAATGGTGATCTTCAATCTTTTCCAGTATTTCGCCATCAGGGAGAGCAGCTATCTCTTGTACGTTGCGGCCATCGGTACGCAGGCGCTTTTCCTCTTCTTAGACGTTAAGCACCTAAGGTTTTTACTAGACGACTACAGCACGGCCTTGAGCACTGTCGACCAAGCAGAACGCTTGATCTACCCCGCTGTGGTTATCGCCTTCATTCTGTTTCAGCGCTCATTACTCAGCATTCCTGAAAAGAATCCGACTCTCGATACTATTGGTCGGTGGTATATCGGGGTTTTCGCCCTGATCGGACTACTCGCGTTCATCCCTGACGAGAAATACTTTCAACTCCCCTTCATCATTCTACTCACCACCGGCCTGCCTATAGCGCTCTACTCTAATTTCTACGCGATCCGCCGCGGAGACTATTCAGCCATGGTCCATATGGCTGCAATGGGCACTTATCTTCTTGGCGCAAGCGTGCTACTCCTAGTAGAAATAGCACCCGGTTTTCCTTCCAATGCGTTTACCAATAACGCCTATAACATAGGCCAGATCGCTCAGGCGCTGCTGCTATCCCTCAGCCTTTCGACGCGGTACAGCCTGATAAAGAAGGAGAAAGAAGAAGCA
>JAYOBL010000143.1:0-3292 GCA_038104835.1 Gammaproteobacteria bacterium
GCTTGATTGACTTCGGAAACGATTTGTTTCTTGTCTTCCAATCTAATAGCCACTAATTCAACTCCATATAGTTGTGAATACTCTCAGCTTCCTCTTCATCGCCGCCTCAGCAAAGCAAGGTGACGTGCAAGTAATCGGCTGCAAGTAATCCTTAAGCTCTTTCGAGCTTTGGACGAAAACAAGGTAAGGATAATTAATTATTTTCCCCTGCTCTCTTTCAATCGGTGAGTAGCCGCATTCTGCAAGCGTCTGCACTTCGCGTCTTACGAAGGGCTTAGCATCACAGCCATGAGGCCGGGTATCACCATCTGCGTAGGAAATTAAGCACAGAGGTTTAGGTACGGTTAACACAGAACTACGCGAGTTAGCCGAACACAAACCGCCGTTGCACCTACGGTCTTTGACGGCCCTATCATTTCGCAGCGAGGCTGCGAGCCGATAAAACCCCAAAGTCTTTTGCCGAGGATAAGAAGCGATAGCAATCAGCCCCTTAGTCCTCGACGACGCGAGGAGTGCGACTAAGCCGGCACCCCTCCACTTGATTCTTTAAATTGCGAGCGACGAGTGGTCGATCTGCAGGCCAGGCCCCATTGTCGAAGACAATACAACCTTGCGAATATAGACACCCTTTGCGGAAGCCGGCTTGACCTTTTTCAGGTCTGAAAGCAATGCTTCAAGGTTTGACGTCACAGCAGCGACGTCGAAATCAACCTTGCCGATGCCGCCGTGAATGATGCCGTTCTTGTCTGTGCGGTAGCGCACTTGACCGCCCTTTGCGTTTTTAACCGCTGTTTCGACGTCTGGCGTTACAGTGCCAACCTTAGGGTTAGGCATGAGGCCACGGGGGCCGAGAACCGTTCCGAGCTTGCCCACCACGCGCATTGCGTCTGGTGTGGCGATAACAACGTCAAAGTCCAGATTACCCGCTTGAATGCTCTCGGCTAGGTCATCAAAACCCACGACATCTGCACCCGCTGCTTTAGCCTTCTCAGCGTTTTCACCCTGAGCGAATACGGCTACACGGACAGTTTTGCCTGTTCCCGCAGGAAGAACGGTAGAACCGCGAACGGCCTGATCAGATTTACGCGCGTCAATGCCGAGGTTAACCGATACATCAAGTGACTCTTTGAATTTGCCAGTCGCAAATTCCGACAGTAATGCTACCGCTTCGGCCACCGAGTAAGTTTTACCTGGCTCGATCTTCGCTGCGAGCGCCTTTTTCTTTTTGCTTAGCTTAGCCATATTATTCTACTCCCTCGACGATGAGGCCTGCGCTACGCGCGCTGCCCGCCAATGTACGCACAGCTGCATCCATATCGGCCGCTGTAAGGTCTGGCATCTTCTGAGTAGCCACTTCTTCTAGCTGCGCACGAGTAACAGTGCCCACCTTTTCAGTGTTTGGACGACCACTGCCCTTCGCAATACCGGTAACCTTGCGCAGCAAGACCGAAGCGGGGGGAGTCTTCATGATGTAAGTGAAGCTGCGATCTGCGTAGACCGTGATCACTACAGGAATAGGCAGGCCCGGCTCCATGCTTTGAGTCGCTGCGTTAAATGCCTTACAGAATTCCATGATGTTTACGCCGTGCTGACCTAGAGCAGGACCAACAGGGGGACTTGGGTTCGCCTTACCGGCACCCACTTGTAGCTTGATATAAGCTAGGACTTTCTTAGCCATATTTTTCTCCTTGGGTGCAAACGTCGGCGCGGGCCAAGGCCAGTCCGACTCCCCTGCGTACCTCACTCATCATTGAGCTGAGGCTCGTCTTTAAGTGCACGCTGAGCATGCACCACCTTGTTCTGAACTTACGCTCAGAAATTTTGCTTCGGCTAGCTCTTTTCGACCTGACCGAACTCGAGCTCCACCGGCGTTGACCGACCGAAAATAAGCACGGCCACACGTAAACGGTTCTTCTCGTAATTCACTTCTTCTACTGTACCGGTGAAGTCGTTAAACGGCCCATCGGTCACGCGCACCATTTCACCGGGCTCGTAAACTGTTTTGTGCGCCGGCGTGTCTTCACTCGCTTCCATGCGCTGCAGAATTTTTTCTGCCTCTTTGCTGGTAATCGGCGCGGGTCGATCAGCGGTGCCGCCAATGAAGCCCATTACCCGAGGAGTATTCTTGACTAGATGCCAAGTTTCGTCGTTCAGCTCCATATTGACCAAGACATAGCCAGGGAAGAACTTACGCTCACTCTTGCGCTTCTGACCCGATCGCATCTCTACGACCTCTTCAGTCGGCACTAACACTTCGTCGAAGTGCTCTTCCATCTTCTCTAGCGCAATACGCTCGCGCAGAGAATTCATAACTTTTTTCTCGTAGCCTGAAAAGGCGTGAACCACATACCAGCGCTTTGCCATTGTTGCCCCTGGCCGACCCCTAAGGAGTCGGTTTTAGCCGATTATCGTTGAGACGGCGCTATTGAGCGCCCAATCCAGTAGCCACAAAATTAGAGCTACGATAAAAATCACCACGAGTACCACGAGGGTAGTCTGGGTTGTCTCTTGTCTTGTCGGCCATACGACCTTGCGAATTTCTGTGCGCGCCTCGAGACACAGCTCAAGGAAAGAGCGGCCTTTAGCCGTTTGCACCGCGATCCAGCCCGCTACTGCTGCGGCCACCAAGAGGCCAACAACGCGGACAAGTAGTAACTGCGTTGCAAAATAGGAATTGGCATAGATAGCAGCCGCGGTGATTGCTACGACCACCAGCCATTTAACGCCGTCCAACTTAGTGCCTGAGCTTTCTATTTTTTCAGCCATGCTGCTCGCTAATCTCGAATAAATGACTCATAAACATGAGGCGCCTGCGCTCTCATGCGTGTCTCACTTTTGTTCTATTGCTTCTGCCAAACTGCGCGAAGCTACTGCCATTTGTCGCGTCTCGCCGGAGCTGAGATCTACGCCAAAATGGCAGGCCAGGAGGGAATCGAACCCCCAACCTGCGGTTTTGGAGACCGCTGCTCTGCCAATTGAGCTACTGGCCTAAACTCTGTATTACTCTCGGCGACGCACAAATGCTTCGCCTGAAACCCTTAGCTTCTTGCCCGCTCTCGCCAGCCTCTCTTCGGATTTCGTTTGTACTTGTCGTCTTATTCCTATCCCGCCGTCTTTTTAGCCTATCGTCTTCTTTTTTAGCCTCTCGTCTTAGGCTTACAAAGACTTATTCCTATAAAGACGACTAAGCCGAGACGCCCGATTGGGGGTCTCGGCTTAGCAAAAACCTTGAAAGGTTTACTCGAAGATCTTGGCTACGACGCCAGCACCTACGGTACGGCCGCCTTCGCGA
>JAYOBL010000044.1:0-4169 GCA_038104835.1 Gammaproteobacteria bacterium
CGGCGGGTAATGACCGCGTCGCTCGGGTCCATTCTCGGTATCTGACTCAGCGCTGCTGGAATGTCAGGGCTGTCTTCTAGGGTGAGTTGCGGCTCGATTTTCAGAATGTCGAAGCGAGATTCGTTCCCACTATGCATTCGCCCCATCATCCCGCGCATCGCGAAGGGGGAGTTTGAATCTAGCGGAAGGCTAATCAGCTTGAAGGGCCTTTGGTCTACGATTTCTACAATGATCTCTGCACGCTCTGAGGGAGCGAGCACAACTGACTTGCATTGATAAGGTGCTTCGAGAAACCCGCCGTCACTGGCTATGAGCGCAAAGTCGCGCTGGTCATCAAAAGCGAAGGTGAAAGTTCGAGCGTTGGCAGCATTGAGCAGGCGCATTCTCAGGCGTCGCGTTGTAGGACGAAAGACCGGATTTAGACAGCCATTGACTAAAATTGTGTCGCCATACATGCCCATCATGACGTCGCGATGGGATTGCAAATAGCTGAGACTCCCATCGTCGTTGAAGCGGCGGTCTTGAACTAAAAGAGGAATGTCATCCACTCCATAGTTTTGAGGTAGCTCCAGCTTCTTACTCTCATCGTCTTCAATTACGATCATTCCAGCGAGCCCGCGGTATACCTGCTCGCCAGTTTTATGGAGAAGATGCGAGTGGTACCAGAAAGTGCCGGCACGCTGCTGTACCTCGAAACTAGGTCGCCAAGTGCTGCCGGGGTCGATGATCTGAGCAGGTCCGCCGTCTGCAGCCGCAGGAACGTGGAGGCCATGCCAATGCAGAGTCGTTTGTTCGTTAAGCGTATTCTCGACAGCCATCTCGACATTGTCTCCGCGCCTAAGGAACAGAGTAGGGCCGAGATAGTCACGGCTTATGCCAAATGTTGATGTGCGTTTTCCGGGAAGAAATTGCATTGACCCCTCACGCAGAGTGAGGGGGTAACGAAGTCCCGACGGCCCTGTTAAACCATCAAGCCGCTCTGGAATTGCCAGCGTGTTCTGGCTCTGTGTAGCGAGGCTGAGCTTTGGGAGAGCGAGGCTGCTGCTTAAAAGCGCAGCGCTACGAATAAAATCTCTTCTCTTTATCATCGTAATGACCTTGAATTTAGCCTCGACGCTAAGTCGTTCTCTAATGAGTTCTTACAAGCGCCAAGCCCATGCGGAAGATTCGGCGCGCGAGCGTCATTATAGTCAAAGAGCTACCTCGGGAGTCCTGACAGAGATCAACGTCGAGATTATTGGTCGAAGTGCAGATTGGCTATCCAGAGGGGGGCTGAAATTGCGGGGGGTTGTGAAGCTCTATAACTTAAAGCCAACGGCCCGGTTTCCTTTCTCAGGGTATCCGAGCCATTGGCGTGGTTGCTTGCAAACTTACTGAGGGCCGTTGCCCATCACCATTGCGTGCTGCATATCCATCGCTGAGCGCGAACGGTTGCGCTCTGATTGCGAGAGTTCACCGACGGCTGGGCCGCCTTGGTTGTAGATGCCGCCGCGCAGAGCGAAGAGGAGGTAGTCCTCTGGCGCCACGTTGCTCGCTTCGTCGTCGGTGAAGCGTGAGGTTACCGCTTCGATGAGTTCTTCACGCTGCTCGAGGTTAGGGTAAGACATGATGTCTGCGACAATCGTCTCTAGGACATTAAGATTGTCGATGATGATCGTTGCCTCGGGTGACTGGCTGTAGAGGTCTGGCGCAATTGCCGCCGCCATCGGCAGCTCTGTGGGCGCAGGGTACATGCTCATGCCGCCAGCAGAGCCAATCTTGTTCTCAAAACGCTCGAGGGCGATGTCGATGCCGCCATTGAACTCAGGATCTACATGGTCGCGAATCACGGCTTCTAAAGCGGCGAGCTGCAACCATTGCTGCGTCCACAGGAATCCGCTAAGCCTAGGGAAGGCTGTTTTAAAGGCGTTGGCCTGAGGGTGCGTTATCAATAGCGCAGTGTCCTTTGGGGTAGAGGCGACAGCATGACGGGTGTCTGCCTGATACTCTTCCACTGCGGCGGCGATTGCCGCGCTCTTATCACTGATCGACTCGTCGGCATAAATGGCGAACAGGGCGTTTTCGAAGCGGCGACCGTGCTGGAATATTTCCGCCGTGTGGCGATCTAGCGCGTCGCTGCTCTCGAAGGCGCCAGCAGCGGCGTCGTCGCTGTGACTGCCCCGAAGTGTGTTGCGCAGGTTGATGCGAGCCTCAACTTCGAGATCGCCGTAGGGGCTGCTCATATCCATACCCATGTGCATGCCATCGCCATGTCCCATGCCGGCCGCCATCATGTCCTTCATGGTCATATTGGCCATCATAGTGAGGTGCTCGGCTAGGCTGTCGCGGGCTTCTTTCGCGTAGGGGTTGGTGTTTATTTTTTGAATCTCGTCGAATGTCTGCGCCTGGGTGACGTCGAAGGCGTTAAAGAGCTCGGCGAGCTGCGGGTAGTTGTCACGGGTTGCCTCCCCCGGCTGTGCTACTGCTGAGCCGTAGGCAAGCCCCATAGCCAGAGCTGCGGCGCTGAGTTTTGCTGTGGTGCTGATGCGAGGTCGTTTGATCGAGTTTGTTGACTGATTCATGAGCCGCGGTTCTCCCGTTTTATTGTTTCGATTCGCAGCGTTTTCACGTTGAGGCCCTTTGGTAATCCCCGTGGCCTTAAGCCGATGAAAAGCGCGCTTGGTTTCTCTGCGGCATCGACTAACCACCGAGTTGGCTGGGAAGGAAGGATGCCTGAATTGCTCTCAGTATAGACCTATCAAGAACCCGAGCCAACGCGCTAGGCTGCGGCACAGTGCCGCACTGGGTGCGACGCTGTAATAAATTGTGACATCAAAGCCATAGAGGACATCAGGCTAAGCGCCGCGCATCCGCAGAGGGCGGCAAATCACCTATTCGCGTTTCATTTCAGCGTTGGAACAAATAGCTGAATTTCACGAATACCTGTTCGCCATCTTGGCGCAGGTCGTTAGCGATCACCAGTTCCCGCTCGCCTTCCATATCGACAATGTCGAAGTTGCTTTGATTGCTATTGTAGCCAATAAATAGCGCTGACCATGGGTTGATCACGTAGCGCAGCAGCAGGTCGAAGTTTAAGTTTTTGTCATCGACAAGGCGCGTCGCCGGTCCAGCATCGGTCTCGTCATACTGCGCAATGAAGCGCAGCGACCACTCCTTAGTAAATTGGTAGTTCCAATTGCTGCGGGCAATACGGTTGGTAAACACCTTAGCGCCGCTCTTCGTCTCCAGCGCAGTGTTGAGGTAGGTATTTAGTACCCTTAATCGATCGAAAGGGCGCCAGAGCGCGTCGACGCTCACCCTTGCGCTATCAACGATATCTGGCATCGCGCCTCTGGGCGGTACTAGATTGAGGCTGGTTCCGCTGCGATAGCTCGCTTCGAATTCTAGGCTGTTGAGCGTGTTGTTTTCCAGCCTGAGCTGCCAGTCTGCGTAGTTGTAACTGCGATTGCCGGCCAGACCGTTGAAATCCTGCGGCCTAAGCACTTCGTCATATTCGGTGTAGTTGGCGCCAAAACTGGTCGTGTCGTAATTGAATTCAAGGCCCGGACCGAGCTGCGAGAAGAGCTTAGTGCCTTCAGTGTCTTCTAAATAGACACCGAAAACAGTCGTATTCCAAGAATTAAGCGTAGAGCTCTCAGGGAAAAAGTTCAGCGCAACGCGCTGATGAATGCCGTCGACATCTGCCTTGAAGAAGCGATTTTGGAAGCCCAGCTCCGTGCGGAAGTCTTTGCTGGTTGCGATGTAGTGAGTGTGACTGTTAACGGTACGGCCCACGCGATTGACTTGAATATTGCGCTGGTAGCCACGCGTTGTCTCGCCGCCGCTGGCCGGCTCAGTTTCTGTGCCCACGGCCTGCAGTTGCGTAAGCCAGTTGGCATTTAATCGAAAACGCCCGTCGACACTTGCGACGCGATTATAGCCGTCGGCGAACTCGCGATCGGTGACTAGGAAGCCAACGCGATCCTGAGTAGAGATATCTTTGAAACCGCGCAGAATGGCGATAGTTGCCTTCTCCCCATTGAGGGGGTCGTCCGCGCTGCGATTGAGCCCAGGCGCAACATCGTTCATCAAAATTGTGCCGAAGCCGTAGTCGCCGGCCTTGCCGGTGAAGCGGACGCCGCCATCGGGATCAACTATGCGGCGAGTAAAGACGAGGTTCGAATCGGTCG
>JAYOBL010000044.1:4179-17692 GCA_038104835.1 Gammaproteobacteria bacterium
GCGGCGCTCTGGAAACTGCACTTCGAAACGCTCGTTCAGCGTGACTTGCGGTTGATCCGATTCGACCTGCGAGAAGTCAGGGTTTAGCGTCACGTCGAGCACCATGGAGTCGTTGAAAATGAACTTGGCGTCTACTCCTACATCCTGTTCGGAGCTGCTTCTAAACGCCGGGCCACCCGCTGCATCCGGGCGCAGGGAGTCAAGTTCTCTTGCAAACACGAAGGGAACGATCTGCGAGTTGTTGCCCGGCGAGACATCGCTTATGCCTGTTAGCTGCGCGGTTTGATTGAGGCGACCTTCGATGTCGATCAAATAGGGCGGCCAGTAGGCTTCCTCGCTGAGGCGAGGGATAAGACGCCCAAATTGAATCCGCCACAGCTGTTCTGGACGGTCGAGGAAACGCAGGCTTCGAAGAGGGATCGCCATTTTTACCATGTAACCCTGATCCGTTACCTGGCCGTCGCTCTCCCACACCGCTTCGAGCGTGGTATCGAAACCGGCGCGATTGGATGCGCCTTCGGTCCAGCGCGCATCCCACTGCATGCCAAGCGGCGTGGAACGAAAAGCGAAGGCGGCGCGCTGGTCGTTGAACGTGTCTATCACCATTTCGACTAAGTCATCGCCGTCGATGTTTTCACGGGAGGACAGATTGGCGCGTATCTGATCGGGGTTGGAGTCAAAGGCGAGAAAGATGACATGTAGCTGCTGCTGGTCATAGCCTAGATACACTTCGGTGCGCTGCGAGGCTGGATCGCCATCGTCGGGAAGGCGCTGAGTAAAGTCGCTCACCCGTGTCATGGAGCGCGCGAGCTCGCTGCTTGGCGCCATATTGCTAAAGTCAGAGAAGAACGGCTCGCCTGCTATACGAGTGATATTCAGCCCCTGCTGAGCCTTGGCCGGCAGCGACAGAGTCGCGCCCATAGCCAAGGTGAATATAAGGGCGCAAAAAAGTTTTGCGCGCAGCATAGAGCAGCGCAGGGGAGACGAAGGCATGGGTTCTCTCGATTTTGACTAATTATTTTTTTGAGTGCTAAGAAGCGACGCAGTGTACTGAGTTTGCTCTGGGTAATGAAGGCAGGGGCGCCGGTTAAGCCGCCATATTTTGCAACAAATTGTGGAGGGGGGAAGGAACTTTTAGCAGGAGTTTGCAGCGCCAAACCTCGGCGCCCAACTCAATGGGCGCCGCTCGCGTCGACAAAGCCTTCGGCGTTGGGCATACGAATAGAGGGGAGGCTGTCGGCGTCAATGATCTTGTACTGATCTACTAGCCCGTTCATGTAGAGGACATAGGCTACAAGCTGATAAACCTCAGTGTCGCTGAGAGTCTTGGGTGCGTTCGCGGGCATCGCTCGCCGAATGAAATCGAACAGCGTGGTGGCATGCGGCCAGTAGCTGCCCACTGTTCGCAGAGGCGATTCGGCAGACTGCATGGAGCCGCCCACCAGCGCCTGATTCGCTGCGCCGCCCTTGCCGTCTGCGCCGTGACAGGCTGCACACTGTGCTGCGTAAAGTTCGCGGCCTTGAAAAGCAGATCCGCTGCCTGCGGGCAGGCCGCCCTCGGCCGAGGCAATTAAATCCAGCCCCGCCTCTTGCTCTGCGCTGATTACCGTGCCGAGCTTGGGAGCGGCGTCTGCGTCTAATTGCGCGCTGCTCCACGGTGCTATGACTAGGGCCGCCAATAGGGTCGACGCCCTAAGGCAGTTTCTAAGCTCGCATCGTAAGTTAAACATAGGCATGGTTTACCTCACCTGTGCTGTCTATTTGCCAGCACTGTTGGGCATTGTAATGATAGAAGGCCTGCTGGCCCTTTTCAGCGATGAGCGCTTTGCGAGTAGGCTGCAGCGCACCCTTGCTGTCTGTCGCCCGACTAATAAGCTGTGCCGTGCCGCCTAGCCAGCGCCAGGGCAGACGGAAACGCGCGAACGCTTTATCTCCATGCTGCGCATCGAGCTGCGCGGGCGCCCAGCTCTGGCCGCCATCGGCGCTTATCTCTACCTTGCGAATTGATCCTGCGCCAGACCAGGCTAGGCCTTCGATCTGATAAAGCTCGCCGCTGCGCAGCTGCATCTTGCCCGAGGGCGACGTGATGATCGACTTCACGCCCATTGGGAAAGTGAATTGCAGACTGCTTCTATCTGCGAGTGTGTCGGTGTACTTGCTAGTCTCGTCGCGGAATTGGCTCGGCTCGCGAGTGAGTTTTAACTGAGTGAGCCATTTTACGCTGACATTGCCCTCCCAGCCCGGGACGAACAAACGCATGGGGAAGCCCTGTTCCGGGCGCAGCGGCTCGCCGTTCTGGAACAAGGCGAGTAAAACATCGTCTAGCGCCTTCGAAAGAGGAATCGATCGCCCCATACTCGCGGCGTCTGCGCCGACTGCGCTAAGCCATAAAGCGTCTTTTTGGACGCCGGCCTCATCGAGCAGAACCGAGAGAGGGATGCCTGTCCATTCCGCGCAGGACACAAGGCCATTGATACTTTGAGCAGTGCCGTCCGGAGCTGTGTCGCGGAAGAGGGCGCCGCTGTTACCGGAGCACTCGAGGAACTGGATGCGTGAAACCATTGGGTAGCGCAGCAGGTCTTCGTAGCTAAAAGCTAGAGCACGCTCCACTAGTCCGTTAATCATTAAGACGTGCTGGTCTGGTTCTACTGCAGGCACGCCGGCATGGTGGCGTTCAAAATGCAGGCCGTTCGGCGTGATGGCTCCGCGCAGCTTATGCAGCGGCGTGCGTGATGCGCCGCCACCGGGATAGAGAGGATTGGCCCTGCCGGGGTCACGCTTTATGTCGGCAACGAAGGGGGAGGGCTGGCCATAGGCGCTGGGCCCCGGGCCGGGCTGTTTCGACCACGCTGGGATGGCAAAGCGTCCGGCCTCTGCGTCCCGTGCGTCTTGCGCTGCAGCTGCGCCTGGCAGCAAGAGCCCTCCGCCCAAGGAGAGCCCTCCGCCCAAAGAAAGCCCTCCGCTAAGCAACAGCCTTCGGCTAAGTAGGCCGTTACCTGCTACTTTAAATGGTGCATCTGAAGAGGGCGCATCTGAATCGTCTGAGCTATGCATACAACTCCCCTTTCTTATTGTTCGTGGCCCCTTTTATATCACAAAGGGCTAGCCTGGAAACCGTTTGCAAATGAGCCGGTCGCTTGCGCAGGCCTGTTTGGTATTGGCGAGCCGAGTAAGTGCGTGAGCAGGCAGGCGCCTATCGACTAACGCCTATCGTGCCGCGAAGAACTCAGCGACCTCTGTCAGCGCCGAATGCTCGCTGCCGGCTAGCACCTCTCGAAGACTCGAGTAATGCTGCGCCGCGCGCTCTGTGTCGCCTAGTTCGACATGCGCCCGCGCGGCCCCAAGCAGAGACAGAGGTCGCCTTGGCATGCGTAGCAGAGATTCTTCAAATAGCTCCGCAGCCCATTCGGCTTGTCCACTGACTAGCATCGCCTCGCCAACAAGCTCATGCGTAGGCTTGAGCGGATTAGCCGCGCCGTTAGGCAGGCGCTGGGCCTCTGTGATTTCCAGCGCCCGGTTGAAGTGATCCACGGCGGCTTTTTGCTGTTGCACATCGATGTCGCCGCTGCGCGCCTTGGCGAGGCCTGCAAGCCCCGCCACTTGGTGATACATAATCTGCAGATTGCTGTCCTTCGGGCGCGCTTCGCTTAACGCGCGAAGGGCGTCAACCGCCGCTTGCGCTGTAGCGAGCTCACCCAAACCAACAGCGCTTATTCCTGCGGCGAGGAGTTCGTTCGCGCTGAGTGAATCATCGATTTCAGTAAGCTGCCACTGCTGGGTCTCGATCGTATGGCGTGCCTGCATGGTGCGCAGTGTGCTTTGCGAGCGGGCATCGTTGGGATTGTCACGCAGTACCTTCTCTGCGCGCTGAATCCACCAAAGTGAGCGTTCGGCTTTCCCCATTTGCAGGTCGCCATACTGCCCCCAGTCCGCTGCGTGATTCTGGTCGTTGGGTCGCTCGCCCGGCTGCCACAGCGCGGCCCCGGCGTCGAAGGCAGAGACGTTCCAACGCGCGACCTCGTCCCACATGCCGTGTTGAATGAAAATATGAGTCGGCATGTGGCGGGCATGGGCAACGGCGGGAGCGATGTCTGCATACTTGGTCGCAGCCTCGAGTGCTATTGGCGCATGGACGGGGTCATCGAAGGCATGAATAACATAGTGGGCTGCGCCCGGATGATTCTCATTTTTTTTGAAGAGCTCCATCGCGATAGCCCCGGCGCGCATATTGATGCGCTCGCGCATGTCCCCGGCGACCGTTGCCCCGGCCAGCATTGACACAGCAGTGAACGCGGCTACTTCGTCGTCATTAGGAAATTCGCTGTAAAGCGTTTGCATGGCTTGCATCCACGCGGTACGGCGGTTGCCAACAGTGCCTGGGGTAAACGCGTAGGCCTCCGCTGCGCGCAGAAATCCCTTTTCGCGCTCGGTCGGGGCCTTGGCGAGGCGCTCCTGGCTCGTTGCCCCTAGCCGCTGCAAGGCCTCTTGCGGAGACTGAGAGTCCCATTCGCCGATGAAGGGATGATTATAGGTGAATGTCTCACCCCAATAGGCCATTGCAAAGTCAGGCTGTGCCTCTTGAGCGAGCTTGAATTCTCGCTGCGCTTGGCTGAATCCGAAGCTATGCAGGTAACCCACTCCGCGCTCGAAATGCGTCTGAGCGGTGGCATTGCCTGAAGTGGGGAAATCGAAGGAGCCAATAGACTCCAACTCAGCGCCTAGGGCTGAATTCATCAAGCTGAGGCCGATCAAGGTTTTTGCTAACACTAGAATACGGTGCATCGTTTTACGCTCCCTGAAACAATGGTTAAAGCGACGAATGGCTCCGACTCTGATCCAGCGAGTCTGTGAACCGTTCCTGCTACGCACGAGAAAAAATTGCGACCCAGCAGAGTTTAAGAATTGAGAGCCTAAACAGTGCCAATTGCCGCCGATGAAAGCAATATTGCAGTTGTGACCGAATGTTGCAGAATGCTCATCTAGCCGTAGCCCTCGAAGATGGGCTGAGCAGAGACCGACGCTGGCACTCCAGAGGCTTGCCAATTAGAAGGGCGAGGGAGAATTCGCTTTCGCTACTTAAGCGAGGTGGTCGCAGATGACGCGAACGAATGCCGGACCATATTTTTCTAGCTTGCGTTCGCCCACCCCGCTCACCTCGCTAAGTAGCTCTAACGTGGTAGGAAGGCAGCCGCACATCTCCTGTAGGGTACTGTCGTGGAAGATGACATAAGGAGGCACGTTCTGCTCCTCGGCGAAGCCGCGCCGGCACTCTCTAAGGGCCTCCCACAGCGAGACGTCGATATCATCTGGCAGTGGCGAGCGAGTCTGGCGTTTCGCAGTCTTCTGTTTCACGTCGCGGCGCAGCTGTATGCCCTCTTCACCGCGCAGCAAGGGGCGGCAGCGCTCTTCGAGCTTAAGCGCGCCAAAGCGTTCGACGTGCACGCTGAGCTTGTGGTGGTCAAACTGGAATATTCGGTCGCTTTCGGAGCCGCGCAGGACATCAATGAGATGGTTGACGCCGAATCTTTGGCCTGTGTGGTAGGCGGTGCTCAGCGCCATGCGTGCCGCCTCCGTACCGTCCCAAGTATCAGCGGGTTCTAGGCAGGTGTCGCAGTTGCCGCAGGGTTCGGCGAGTTCGTCATCGAAATAGGCGAGCAGGGCTTGGCGGCGGCAGGAGGTGATTTCACAGAAGCCAAGCATCGCGTTTAAGCGATGCTGCTCGGCGCGCTTATGCTCTTCGCTGCCCTCCGAGCCTTCCATCATTTGCCGCAGTTTAATGACGTCTTGCAGCCCGTACACCATCCACGCATCTGCTGGCAGGCCATCGCGACCGGCGCGGCCGGTTTCCTGATAGTAGGATTCGACGGTTTTGGGTAAATCTAAGTGTGCCACGAAGCGCACATCGGGCTTGTCTATGCCCATGCCGAAGGCGATGGTCGCCACAACGATGACGCCTTCCTCTCGCAGGAAACGAGCCTGATGCGTGGCTCGCAGCTGGGTAGAGAGGCCCGCGTGATAGGGCAGGGCATTAAACCCCTGCAGGGTGAGCCAGCTAGCTATTTCCTCGGTTTTCTTGCGTGACAGACAGTAGACAATGCCGGCGTCCCGAGGGTGCTCGTCTTTCAGAAATTTTAGCAGCTGTGTCTTGGCGTTATGTTTTAGCGCGATGCGATAGCGGATATTGGGTCTGTCGAAACCGGCGATAAAATGACCGCCGTGTTCCAGGCCTAAACGGCGGATGATCTCGCCACGAGTCCGCTCGTCCGCCGTCGCTGTGAGCGCGATACGCGGGACTTCGGGAAATAACTCAGCGAGGACGCCTAGCTGTAAATAGTCAGCGCGAAAATCGTGGCCCCACTGCGAGACGCAGTGGGCCTCGTCGATGGCAAAGAGGGCGATTGTCGACTGCTGCAGCAGCGAGAGCATGCGCGGCTGATTGAGGCGCTCCGGGGCGACGTACAGCAGGTCCAGTTCCCCGCGCCGCAGTGCGCCTTCGATCTCGCTGGCCTCTTGGGGATCAAGGGTCGAATTAAGAAACGCAGCGCGCACGCCGAGCAGGCGCAGGGCATTAACCTGGTCCTGCATCAGTGCGATGAGAGGCGACACCACCACGCCACAGCCCTCGCGCACCAGAGCGGGTATTTGGTAGCACAGCGATTTGCCGCCGCCGGTGGGCATGATCACCATGGCGTCGTCGCCAGCAACAAGGGCGTCGATGATTTGGTCCTGGGGTGGGCGGAAGGCGTCGAAGCCGAAGACAGACTGCAGTATGGTGCGGGCTTGGCTCATCTAGTTCCGGTAGCGCTATTTCGCAGCGAGCTGCATTGACAGGAATTCCTCGTAGCCGCCTTGATAGTCGTTTAGCTTCTTGTCTTTTATTTCAACGATGCGGTCGGCAAGGGAAGACACAAACTCGCGGTCGTGACTCACAAAGATCAGCGTCCCCTCGTAGTAGTCTAGGGCAAGGTTGAGCGCTTCGATAGCTTCCATGTCCATGTGGTTAGTCGGCTCGTCCATGATCAGCACATTGTGGTCCTGCATGATCATCTTGCCGAATAGCAGGCGGTTTTTCTCACCGCCGGAACAGACCTTGACCTGCTTGTTAGCGTCGTCGGCGGGAAACAGCAGGCGGCCAAGTGTCGCACGCACGATGAGATCGTCGTGAGTAGGTTTGCGCCACTGGGTCATCCACTCGAAAATGGTTTTTTCGCTGTCGAAGTCTTCTGTGCTGTCCTGTGGGCAGTAGCCGATGCTGGCGTTTTCGGCCCAGGCGATAGTGCCGCCGTTGGGCTTAATGGCATCGACCAGGCAGCAAAGGAAAGTCGACTTGCCGGCGCCGTTCTCGCCAATGACCGCCATTTTTTGGCCGGCGGGGACAATTAAATTGCCCCCTTCGAACAGCGTCTCACCGTCGAAGCCGTGCGTTAGATTCTCGATGACAACCGCCTGCCTGTGCAGTTTCTTCTCCTGCTCGAAGCGAATATAGGGACTCACGCGGCTCGAGGGCTTGATGTCTTCTAGCTGTATCTTCTCGATCTGCTTGGCGCGCGAGGTGGCCTGCTTCGCCTTCGATGCGTTGGCAGAAAAGCGGCTTACGAACTGCTGCAGGTCGGCAATCTGTGCCGACTTCTTGGCGTTGATCGACTGCAAACGCTCGCGCGCCGCGGTGGAGGCGATCATGAAGTCGTCGTAGTTGCCCGGATAAACCCGCAGCTCGCCGTAGTCGATATCGGCCATATGCGTGCAGACCGCGTTTAGGAAATGGCGGTCGTGAGAAATGATAATCATGGTCGAGCGGCGCTGATTCAGGACCTCTTCCAACCAACGGATAGCATTAATGTCGAGGTTGTTAGTAGGCTCGTCGAGCAGCAGCAGGTCGGGGTCGGAGAACAGCGCCTGTGCCAATAGAACCCGCAGCTTCCAGCCCGGAGCGACTTCAGACATAGGCCCAAAGTGCAGCGCCTCTTCGATCCCAGCGCCGCTTAACAGCTCGCCCGCGCGGCTTTCCGCGCTATAGCCGTCCATTTCTGCAAATTCGATCTCCAGCTCGGCAACCTTCATGCCGTCTTCTTCGCTCATTTCCGCAAGAGAGTAGATGCGGTCACGCTCTTGTTTCACTTCCCAAAGTTCTTTGTGGCCCATGATCACCGTATCGATGACCGAATATTCCTCGAAGGCGAACTGGTCTTGGTTCAGGCGCCCAACACGCTCGTTAGGGGTGATAGAGACATTACCGGTCGTTGGCGTCAGGCTGCCGTCGAGTATCTTCATGAATGTCGACTTGCCGCAGCCGTTCGCGCCGATAAGCCCGTAGCGGTTGCCATCGCCAAACTTCACCGAGATATTCTCGAACAGGGGTTTAGCGGCGAATTGCATGGTGACGTTTGCGGCTGAGATCACGGAAAAGGGTCCTTTTGCGACGGCTGCACGCGGGTCTAGCAAGCGATCGCCGAAGTGGTTTTTTAGGGGAATTACAGAAGGGGCGTACTATAAAGATTCGCAGCCTCGAGGTCGAGGCTGCAGGCAGGTAAAACGGCGCTATTTTCGCAACATTTCTGTCCAGGGCGCTGGGATTCGGCTATTACGGCTCTATGTCTACGCTTGTAGTGACTACAGGCCCGAAACCCCGGATTTCTACAACCACCGGCCCGCCCCTCGAACCGTCGTAGTGCACTGCGCCCGCTGGATGCAGCATATAGCCGCCCGCGGGAATTGGCGTGGTGGCCGTCATGTCGTGACTCGCATCTATCCCGGCATTCCAGGTGCCTTCAATTACGGTAATAAAGCGGTCGGTGGAGTGGAAGTGAGGCCGGCTCGTCGCCCCCGCGGGAAAGCGCAGGCGGATGATGTAAAAGCCCTCCTCGGCGGGGTCGCCATAGAGGATGCGCTGCTGCACGCGCTCGCTGCCCTCGTCCCAGTTCATGTCGGAGAGTTGAACAATCTCGAAGCCGCCTTCAAGCTCGGCCGCGCGACTCATCAGCGCGGTGCTGGGTAGAGCCAGTAAGCTTGCAATCAGCAGAGACTGAAGACCCAAACGGATTGTTCCGGTTTGGCGCAGCAAGCTGGTTAGTTGTAATCCCATCGCGAATTCCTCCGAGCTGTCGTGTTTTGTTTCTTTTTACTCGGCGCTAGGTCGTAAGGCAAGCGCTGCCTTGCGCCTTAGTGAAACTATCGCCTCGGCGCTCAGCGATGAGGCGCTGATAATAAAGCCTTTATCCGCTTACCGTCAGGATTGTAGCGGTTTGGCTCGCTAGGTAGACTCATTCAAAATACTTTAACCGGACCGCAAAGCGCATGTTCACCCCGAGCGACTCGACACCCATTCTCGTAGGAAGCGGACAATTTACTGGGCGTGAGGAAGACCCGCGCGAGGCACTATCGCCCATGGACATTGCCGCCGCAGCTGCGACAGCCGCGCTCGCTGACACTGGGCTAGACCCTCGATCCCTTGCTTCGGTGATCGATGCTCTTGCGGTTGTGCGCATTTTCCCTGACTCGTTCAATCGCCCGCGGATGCCGAACCCCTTTGGGCGAGCAGAAAACCCGCCTCGCGCCGTGGCACGTCGCCTTGGCGCGAGTCCCAGTAATGCCATCTATGGCCATGTCGGCGGCAACACGCCGCAGGCCTTCATTAGTGAAATGGCGGAGCGCATCTCTGAGGGCGATGTCGGTGTTGCGCTGATCACTGGCTCCGAGGCAATCAAGACTGCGCAGCGTGCGCTGCGCGCGGGCATAGACCTAGACTGGCAGGAAGAGGACGGCGGTAGTTTAGAGGATCGCGGCATTGGCCCGGCGCTCGCGAGTGCTCATGAGTTCGAGCATGGCATTGGAGTGCCGGTGAATACCTACCCGCTTTTTGAAAACGCGATACGCGGCGAGCTTGGCCGCAGCGTCGACGAGCATCTGCTCGCAATGGGAGAGCTATTCGCGCCTTTCACTCGTGTAGCTGCGGCCAATCCCTTCGCTCTTTTCGGCACGGTTCGCAGCCCGCAGGAACTCGCAGCGGTCTCGGCAGAGAACCGCATGATCGGTTTCCCCTATCCTAAATGGATGAACGCCATGGACGGTGTCGATCAAGGCGCGGCGGTTGTGATGACCTCGGTGGGCAGGGCCAAGGCGCTGGGCATAGACCCCGCGCGTTGGGTGTATTTGCACGGATGCGCAGAGGCTAGTGAGAAGCTGCTGGTTAGCGAGCGGGTGAACTATTACTCCTCGCCTGCCATGCGCGTAAACGGTGAACGTGCACTCGCAATGGCCGGTAAAACGCTAGATGACATGCACCTGTTCGATCTCTACTCTTGCTTTCCCTCGGCGGTCGAACTTGCCTGTGCGGCGCTAGGGCTAGACACAGCGGATCCCCGAGGCCTCACGCTCACAGGTGGGCTGCCGTTCTTTGGCGGGCCGGGCAATAACTACTCGATGCACGCGATCGCGACTCTGCTGCCGCAGCTGCGAGCCCGCCCGCAAGCCTTTGGACTCATTACGGCGAATGGTGGCTATGTAAGCAAGCACGCGACCGGGATTTATTCAGCCACGCCCGTGTTAGGCCAGTGGCGGCGCGAGGCACCCGCCAGCTATCAAGGCGCGATCGACGCCATGCAGAGCCCGCATTTCGACGAGACTCCCGAGGGCGACGCGGTCGTTGAAACCTACACGGTCGTGCATGCGAAGGGTGTCGCGCAGCGGGGAATAATTATTGGACGCCTGCTAGCAACTGACAGCCGCTTCATTGCCAACACCCCAGGCGACCCCGCTACGCTGCAGAGGCTCTGCGAAACAGAAGTGCTCGGCAGACGCGGGCACGTGACGAGCGCTGGGGGAAAGAATACGATGGTCCTAGAATTCTAACAAAAGCCTAAATAGCCACATCGGTAGGCAGCAATCAGGAGAGTGGGGAATGAGTGAATTAACAGAATCAAGGCAGCGGTTGCAGACTAAACTCGGTTCGGGATTGGATCCAAAGAGCGAGCCGGCGGCTATCCTCGCCGGCAAAGACTTAACGGGTAAGGTTGCCGTTGTGACCGGCGGTTACTCAGGCATCGGGCTGGAGACGACTCGGGCACTTGCGGCGGTGGGGGCCAAGGTCTACGTGCCTGTTCGCGACCCGCAAAAGGCGAAGGAAAATCTTAGCAGTATTGCTAAGGGCGAGATCATTCCGCTGGCCATGGATCTCGGCGATTTCGCCAGCGTGCGTCGTGCCGCCGCCGAACTCCTCAAAGACGAGACTAAGATCGACCTGCTGATCAACAACGCCGGAATCATGGCCTGTCCCGAGGCGCGGCTCGAAGGCGGATGGGAGTCGCAGTTCGCTGTGAATCACCTGGGTCATTTTCTCTTTACCACGGCGCTTGTGCCAGCACTGCTCGCCGCCGAGACTGCGCGCGTGGTTTGTCTCTCTTCTATCGGGCATCGTCGCTCGGGCCTGCGCTGGGACGATATCAATTTCGATAGCGAGCCCTATGATAAATGGAACGCCTACGCACAGGCCAAAACGGCTAACGCGCTATTTGCCTTGGGTCTGGATATGAAATTCGCAGACCGGGGTTTGCGTGCCTTCTCGGTGCATCCTGGCGGCATTATGACTCCGCTGCAGCGCCATCTCGACAACGAAGAGATGATGGCGCTCGGCTGGCTCGATGAATCAGGCAATCTTTCAGAGCTCGCAGCCAGCCTGTTTAAGTCTCCGTCACAGGGATGTACCACGACCCTGTGGGCAGCCACTAGTGAGATGCTCGACGGCAAAGGTGGGCTCTACTGTGAAGACTGCGATGTCGCCGAACTTGCAGACGAGGACACGCCGCGCTATTTCGGCGTGGCGCCTTGGGCGGTGGATCCCGAGCAGGCTCTGCGGCTGTGGGACTTAAGCGAAAAAGCAGTAGGATGATTCAAAGAGCGATCGTCTGCGGAATAATTAACCTGCAGCTCGAATCGCAGGTAAGGTTGGAATCAACAAGTCTTAGCCACTGCCGAAGGCACGAGAAAAGGATTAAGAATTGAATTTCGAAGGTAAAAAAGTGCTGGTCACGGGTGGCACACGCGGTATTGGTTTAGCGATTTCTCAGGCTTTTGCAGCGCAGGGTGCGCTTGTCGCCGCCGCGTATCACAGCAATGATGCGGCGGCCGCGAAGGCCCTAGCGCAGCTTGAAGGCGCGGGGCATAGCGTTCACAAAGCAGATGTTGCAGATCCCGAGGCCGTAGAGAGACTCGTGAGCAGCGCTTCGCAGAGCCTTGGTGGTTTGGATATCGTGGTCAATAACGCCGGCATTGGCATTTATCACCCCATAGCAACGACTAGCTACGAAGACTGGCAGCGAGCCTGGCAGGACACGCTGGCGGCGAATCTGACGGGGCCTGCAAACGTGTGCTTTTGCGCAGCGCAGAAAATGATCGCCGGCGGGGGCGGGCGCATCGTCAATATCACTTCCCGCGGAGCCTATCGCGGCGAACCGATTAAACCGGCCTACGGGGCAAGCAAGGCAGGGCTGACATCGCTGAGCCAGTCTCTCGCTGTGGCTCTGGCACCACACAAGATATTTGTCGGAGCCGTGGCGCCGGGGTTCGTCAACACAGAACTCACCGCCGACCGCCTCGCAAGCGCTGAAGGCGCCGAGATCAAAGCGCAGAGCCCTTTTAACCGAGTCGCTGAACCGAAGGAGGTCGCACATGCTGTGCTATTTCTTGCCTCTAGCGGCGCGGAGTTCTCTACCGGCACCGTGATTGACGTGAATGGCGCGTCTTATCTGCGCTAGCACTGCGGCTTCGCACTAACGCCGCGGTGCTTGGCCTAGTTCGCGTACCATTGAGTAGAGGTGGCTGGTGAGCGCCTGACGGCTCGTGTGTTCGCTGAGCTGTGAGAAAGGAATAGGGTCGCCAACATCGACACGCACGCGGGTGCCAAATTTCTTAAGCGCCTCGCTTACCAGCAGCGCCATACGCAGCGGCTCGGCAATGTGTGATGCAATGTGGAAGAGTCGGCTGTTTCGGCCATGGAAATGGATCGGAACGACAGTAGCCTCGGCATCGCGAATAATCTTCGCGGCGAACGTAGTCCACGGTGCGTCTTCTACTTTACCAAACCCAAATTTATCCGCGGTCGACACCATACCGGAGGGGAAGATAAGAACCGGGATGTCCTGAGCGAGGTACTCAAGCGCTAGCTGCTTAGAGCGAATATTGGTTTTAGTCGCCTGTTTATTCTGCGTGAAGTCTATGGGCAGGAAGTAGGGGGCTAGTTGTCGGTCTTGGCATAGCAGCGAGTGCAGCATAATGCGCAGATCGCCGCGGACCTGCGCCGCGATATCGCACAGCACCATACCGTCAACGACGCCAAAGGGGTGATTGGCAACAAACAGGAGCGGGCCGCTGCGCGGGATAGCGTCGAGCTTGCTCTGATCGAGCTCGACAGTAATATCGGCTTCACGCAGCGCGCTGCCAAAAAAGTCAGCGATGCTAAAAGGTGCTTCCTTAAGCCGGTAGTAGGTCTTTTCGATTTTGTTGCGGCCGAGCAGAACTT
>JAYOBL010000045.1:0-5906 GCA_038104835.1 Gammaproteobacteria bacterium
TTTCTCCTATACGCCCTTAGCAGGGGCGCGCCTTCAGCCACTCGGCCACCTCTCCGTTGCCGCGCATCATAGCATAGCCACGAAGGCTACGAGAAGGGCGGAATGCAAGGTGCTGACTTGATACGGCTAGTATGGTGAGGTTTAACCAAGCCCGATGCTGATTGCTACCCAGCTCAGCCGAGCTGAGCCTGAGGCTCAGGGGATTGGGTTTGAGCGGGGACCTGATCGTTGGCTATGCGCTCGTAGATTTCTTCGCGGTGGACGGCTACGTCTTTGGGAGCGTCAACGCCTATTCGCACCTGATTGCCTTTGACACCTAATACGGTAACAGTGACGTCATCGCCGATCATCAGTGTTTCACCCACGCGGCGCGTTAAAATCAGCATGCCTTCTCTCCCATAGTTGCCATCATTGGCCAGCTGCCCGGTATTCGCGTTAAACGCTTGGGCTAGCCTGATAAGAGAAGTCACTTTAGGTGAAACTCTTATCCTCTATGGCTTATTACTATCAGCCTCGTAATCTGGATCACCGAGATCGAAGGCGCTATGCAGTGCGCGCACTGCGAGCTCGAGATACTTCTCCTCGATAACAATAGAAATCTTAATTTCAGAGGTCGTGATGATCTGAATATTTATGTTCTCATCGGCCAAGGCCTTGAACATCTTGCTCGCGATGCCGGCGTGGGACTTCATTCCTACGCCGACTACAGAAACCTTACCGATCTTCTTATCTACGCTCACCGACTGCGCTTTTAGCGTGGGCATTAGTGCTTCCAACACCTCTCGCGCACGCTCGCTCTCGCCGCGTTTTACCGTGAACGTAATGTCATTACTGCCATCTGCAGCCGCATTTTGGACGATGACATCGACCTCTATGCCAGCTTCGCTTACCGGCCCAAGCACCTGATAGGCGAGTCCGGGGACATCGGGAATGCCGGCAACAGTTACCTTCGCTTCGTCGCGCTGGAAGGCGATGCCAGCGATAGTTGGATCTTCCATTTTTGACTCTCCTTCGAGGCTAATCAGCGTGCCGGCTCCCTCTTCGAAGCTCGACAGTACGCGCAGGGGCACTTTATATTTGCCCGCAAATTCTACGGCGCGAATTTGTAATACTTTGGCGCCCAGACTCGCAAGCTCGAGCATTTCTTCAAAGGTAATGCTGTCAAGCAGCTTGGCATCTTCCACAACCCGCGGGTCGGTGGTGTAGACCCCCTTCACATCCGTGAATATCTGACACTCATCGGCCTCTAGCGCGGCAGCAAGAGCTACCGCCGTGGTATCTGAGCCGCCGCGGCCTAGGGTTGTGATATTGCCATGCTCATCAACCCCCTGAAATCCGGCAACCACAACGACATTGCCCTGTTCGAGCTGCGCGCTAATACGCGAGCCATCAATCTCTTTTATCCGCGCTTTAGTATGCGTCTCACAGGTACGAATCTGTACCTGATTACCCGTGAACGATCGCGCGCCAACGCCCCGCTTTTCCAAGGCCATGCTGAGCAGCGCGATGGTAACCTGCTCACCGGTAGACAGCAGTACGTCCATCTCCCTGGGAGTTGGATACTCCATGATTTGCTGGGCGAGATCCGTCAAGCGATTGGTCTCGCCGCTCATCGCAGAAAGCACTACCACTACGTCATCGCCGTTTTCACGCAGTTTAGCAACGCGCTCGGCTACTGCCTCGATTCTCTCTATGGTACCCACCGAGGTGCCACCGAACTTTAAAACCAACAATGCCATCTTGCTCTCTCATCCTGTTTACTAGCGAGCCTCGCTCGCTACGCAATGCCTACAGCCGTTCCGCTACCCAGGCTTCGACGCTCGCCACCGCTGCGGGCGCTGCCGCGCAGTCACTGCCTCCGGCCATCGCCATATCTGGACGTCCACCGCCTTTGCCGCCGACCTGCTGCGCAACCATATTGGCAAGATCGCCTGCCTTCACTTTACCCGTGAGATCTTTACTCACGCCGGCCACGATGCTCACCTTATCGTCGGCCGTGCTTACCAGAAGCACAACGCAGGTCCCAAGCTTGTTCTTTAGCTGATCGACAGTCTCTCGCAGCGCCTTTGGATCGAAGCCTTCCACTACGCTCGCGAGCAGTTTCACATCGCCAAGCTGTCGCGCGCCAGCAGCTAAATCGCTGCCTGCGCTCGAGGCCATTTTAGCCTTCAGCTGCTCTAACTCTTTCTCCAAAGCGCGATTGCTCGCGTTCAGCTGCTTAACCCTGTCTACGAGATCTTCTTGATTGGACTTCACCAGATCGCAAACCTGACGCAGCGTTTGCTCTTCGCGCGCAACCAGCTCGAGTGCGCCCTGCCCCGTCACCGCTTCGATACGTCGTACGCCCGAGGAAATACCTGACTCCGCGACAATCTTAAACAAGCCGATATCACCAGTACGCTCGACATGAGTTCCGCCACAGAATTCGACGGAGAATTTACCCCCCATGCTCACTACGCGGACCTCATCGCCGTATTTTTCGCCAAACAGCGCCATCGCACCGCGCTGCTTCGCAGCTTCCAGCGCCATGACCTCTTTCGCCACGGCAGTATTCGCAAGAATCTCTGCGTTAACGCAGGCTTCTATCTGCGCTATCTCATCTACTGAGAGAGAGCTTGAATGAGAAAAATCGAATCGCAGTCTTGCAGCATCAACAAGCGAGCCTTTTTGTGTGACATGCTCGCCCAAGATGCTGCGCAGTGCTGCGTGCATGAGATGGGTGGCAGAATGATTCAGAGTGATAGCGCGACGCGGATTGGCCGCAACCTGTGACTCAAGCTGAGCGCCAGTTTTTAGCTTGCCGACAACGAGCTCTCCGCGATGAAGTAACACATCGTTTTGCTTCTGCGTATCGTCTACGCGAAACTCAATGCCCTCTGCGAATAGCGTTCCTGTATCTCCCACTTGACCACCAGACTCGCCGTAGAAAGGTGAGGCGCTCAGCACTAGTGTTGCTTCTTGGCCTGCCGCAAGCTCTTCAACACTCGCACCGTCGACGTAAATCGCAGTCACAGCGCTCGCCGCTTCCAGCGCGTCGTAACCGAGGAACTCGGTGACTTCTATACCGTCAAGCTCGAGCTTATCTGCCGCAGCAAAGTTGCCGGCAGCGCGAGCTTGCTCGCGCTGCACCTTCATAGCCGCGTCGAAGCCTTCCATATCTAAGGTCAGTTCGCTCTCGCGCGCTACGTCGGCGGTCAAATCGACGGGGAAGCCGTAGGTATCGTAGAGCTTAAAAACCGTATCGCCCGGTAAGATTTTCCCATCGAGATTAGCAATCGCTTTTTCGAGAATGGCCATACCGTTCTCAAGGGTCCTAGCAAACTGCTGCTCTTCGTCGCGCAGGGCTTTTTCTACCTGCGCTTGCTTAGCTACCAGCTCGGGGTAGGCCTCACCCATCACTTTCACCAGCGCGGCAACAATCTTGTAGAAGAACACTTCTTTCACGCCAAGCTGATAGCCGTGTCGCACAGCCCGGCGAACGATGCGGCGCAAGACGTAGCCGCGACCTTCGTTGGAAGGCAGCACGCCATCAACTATCAGGAACGAGCATGAGCGGATGTGGTCGGCAATCACCCGCAATGAATTGTTCGTCAGATCTTTAACACCGGTAATCGCTGCGATATCGGTAAGTAGTGATTGAAAGAGATCGATCTCGTAATTGCTATGCACCTGCTGCATCACAGCGGCTACGCGCTCTAGACCCGCGCCGGTATCTACCGAGGGCTTGGGCAGAGGCGTCAGCGTGCCGTCGGCCTTACGCTCGTATTGCATAAAGACGAGATTCCAAATTTCGATGTAGCGGTCGCCGTCTTCATCAGGGCTTCCCGGAGGACCACCGAACACGTCTTCACCGTGGTCATAGAAAATTTCCGAACAGGGGCCACAAGGTCCGGTATCCCCCATTGCCCAGAAGTTATCCTTCTCACCTAGTCGGGAGAAACGGCTGGGGTCTATCTTCATCTCATCAAGCCACAGGCTTGCCGCCTCGTCATCGTCTTTGTAAACGGTAACCCAGAGCTTTTCCGCGGGCAGACCTAGCTCAACCGTAAGAAATTCCCAGGCGAACTTGATCGCATCGCGCTTAAAATAATCGCCGAATGAGAAATTGCCGAGCATCTCGAAGAAGGTATGGTGCCGCGCTGTGTAGCCAACGTTCTCGAGATCATTGTGCTTGCCGCCAGCACGCACACAGCGCTGGGAGCTCGTTGCGCGATTCACCGCGCGAATCTCCTCGCCTAAAAACGCCTCTTTGAACTGCACCATGCCGGCGTTAGTGAATAGCAGGGTTGGATCGTTACCCGGAACTAGAGAGCTGCTAGGCACGATCTCGTGGCCGCGTTCGGCGAAGAATTGGAGGAATTTCTGACGAATCTCGGCGCTTTTCATAATCTCTACATTCCGACTTTAAAAGGGACGTCCGCTGGGAATCATCACGGCGGACGTCGGCTTACAAAAGTGCGAGATTATAGCGCCTTAAGCGCGTTTATTGCAGGCGTTATTTTAGGCTTCTCGGTCCTGTGTACCGGGGCCGAGAAGCGCTTCGGCGCTGGCCTTGAACTCGAAATCGTCTATCAGCTCATCGGCAGGCACACGCAGCTTGCCATCGCTGCTCAGAATAACCGCGATCGCTCGGGTCTGCGGGAAGTGACTAAGTATGATAGTGAGAATTATGAGGAATGGGACGCACAGGAACATTCCTGGTATTCCCCAAATATAACCCCAGAGTCCTAAATTCAGCAGGATGACGATCGGACTTAGATTGAAGGAGCTGCCCATAAGTCTTGGCTCTAGGATGTTGCCGATGGCGATTTGCAGTAAACCGATACCTGCGAGCACTAGGACAAAGAGCGTGTAGCCGTCCGCCTGCGCCAGCGCAATCATTGCTGGGAAAACCGTGGCGACAATGGAGCCTACCGTTGGGATGAAATTCAGAAGGAAGATCAACAGTCCCCATACCCCAGCGAAGTCTACGTCCACCGCACGCAGGAAGAGATAGCTCAGCAGACCCGTTAAAGAACTCGTGAACATCTTAATGCTGATGTATTTTTGAATATCTATCCTAACCCTATCGATTATCTTGCGCACATCCCTCTCTTGACCGCTCACGGCAAACAGCGCAGAAATTTTATCGTCGAACTTACCCTGCTCTAAAAACAGGAACAAAACATAGATCGTAATGAGACCGCCATTCGCCAAAACGCCAGCGAAAGAAGAGGCCAGCGACGCCGCATAGCTTGGCAGGTCAATCAGCTCGGTAATCATCTGCATGAGCCCGCGCTCTTGGTAAGCCTGCATATCAAGAAACGGCAAATTCTCTAGACGCGTGGTTAAGTTGCTCTGATAGGTTGGGATAACCGACATCACTTCGTCGAGGCGCCCCCCTAAAAATCCACCAATGGCCCATAGAGTCAAAGCAAAACTAAGAAAGGACAGCACGAGACAGAGCGCATTCGGCAGCTGGCGTTCGCCAATCTCAATGCGGGCGAAAAGCGCGGCAAGGGTATTAATCAAGTACCAGATGGCAATGGCGATCACGAGCGGTAGAAGCAGCGCCTCGCCGACGATCAGCAAATAGAACACGAGCACAATGGCTAACACTGTCATCGCGTAGCTTGGAACCTTCATGCCTCTCTCCTGCCCTTAGCCTGTGACTGGCCTGTGCGCGAAATTCGATGGAAGGAGGTTAACACACTCACTCAAGGCGGCTACATAGCGGCGTTTACTGACCTGGCGAGGGCGCATAGAATAGCCCCAGCCATAAAGGAAGATCCCTTGCAAAACCCCAGCTCCCCCTACTCAGACAGCGCCGCTGCGCAGAGCTTGGCCATGGCCGGATTATCAGACTGTGGGCGGCGGCGCAAAGCGAACCAAGACCGTTTCCTGATTCGAGCCGACTTGAATCTTCT
>JAYOBL010000045.1:5916-17566 GCA_038104835.1 Gammaproteobacteria bacterium
CTTCTAGTCCTAGCCGACGGCATGGGTGGGGCTAATTCCGGCGAGCTCGCGGCAGAGCTCGCTACTGAGAGCATCGCCGCCACTCTGGCCGCGTCTGAAGTCCGCGATGCGGCGGCTCTTGGCGCCTCTCTGCAGAGCGCTAACAGCCTCGTTTTCGCGCGCAGCGCAGAGCCTGAGCACGCGGGCATGGGGACCACCGCTATTGCCGCAACAATCGAAAACGCGCAGCTCACTGCGGCGTACGTGGGCGATTCACGGCTTTATCTGCATCGCGGGGGCGAGCTGCGCCAGCTCAGCCGAGACCACAGCCGTCTGCAGGAACTCATTGATGAAGGTTTTTTTACCGTCCGCGATTCACGCCGCTCAGGTGTAGGCCATCTACTCACACGCGCGATTGGCACAAAGGAATCGGTGGAACCCGAACTGATATGCGAGCCCTTGCAGGGCGGAGATACCCTGCTGCTCTGTAGCGACGGCCTAAGCGATTTGGTCGACGATTGGCAGCTACTCGATACCCTAAACGCCTGCCAAGGCGATCTCGAAAGCACCTGCCGCAAACTCGTCGATCACGCCAATCGTAACGGCGGCTCGGACAATATCACCGTGCTGCTTGCCCGCTACGAAGGCTAAATTAAACGCCGTTGAACGCCTCGATCACACTCGCAGGAGTGAGGATTTGCGGAAGAATCTGCGGCTCCCCCTCTCTCGGATAGAGCAAATAGAGCGGTACCGACGGCCGGTTAAAGGCTTCCAGAACCTCGGTAATCTCGGGGTCCTCATTCGTCCAATCACCCTTAAGGTAGGTGATGCCGTTATCTACCAGCGCCTGCTTCACGCTATCGCCACTCAGCGTTGTCTGCTCGTTCGCTAAGCAGGTGATGCACCAATCGGCGGTCATATTGATGAAAACTGGCTTGCCCTCGCTGCGCAGCGCTTCGAAACGCGCGGTGGAGAACGGCTCGAAATTCGCCGTAGCGGAATTTTGGCCGTCCATCTCTGCGCTCGCACGGGCCTGGGTTTTAAGGAAAGGCGACTGCATCAAAACACCAGCGAAACTCACGGCAGCCAAGAGCACGGCATAGTTCATCACCAACGCGAGGCGCCCCATCGTGAAGCGCTTTTGGTAGAGCCAGGCCGCAAAGGCCAAAGCGACGCAGGCACCAAGCACCAGGGTCATACCCATAACCCCCACCTGATTGCCCAACACCCAGAGGAAAAACAGGGCTGACGCGTACAGCGGGAAGGCCATAAACTGTTTGAAGGTCTCCATCCACTGTCCAGGCCTCGGCAAGAAGCGCGATAGAACCGGCACGTAGGACAGCAGTAGAATTGGCGCCGCCATGCCGAGGCCGAGGGCAATAAATACAAGCATTGCCACGGCCCAGGGTTGAGTCAGAGCAAAGCCCAGCGCCGGCCCCATAAACGGAGCCGTACAAGGAGTGGCCACGACGGTGGCCAGCACGCCGGTGAAGAATGAGCCCTTATAGCCCTCTTTGCTGGCGAGATTGCCACCCACGCCCATGAGGCTAGTCCCAATTTCAAACACGCCGGACAAACTCAGCGCGAGCAGGAAGAACACATAAACGATAAGCGCTAAGAACCAAGGCTGTTGAAACTGGAAAGCCCAGCCTATGCGCTCGCCGCCAGCGCGCAGAACAATCAGCACAGTTGCGAGCGCCAGGAAGGCCAGCAGGACGCCCGCAGTGTAGGCGAGTCCGTCGAGTCGCTGTTTATGAGCAGAGGCGCTGGCGTTCTTGGCCAGGCTCAGCGCCTTCATCGACAGCACAGGGAAGACGCAGGGCATTAGATTCAAAATGAGCCCGCCTAGGAAGGCGAAAGCCACATACAGCAGCAGGCCGCCCTCTCCCCCGCCTCCTGCCTCGGCACGGTTCGCTGCCATCAATGAAAACTCGTTGACCTCAACAGCGGGACTGCCGAAATCGTAGGCCGTCCGCTCACCTTGGGCGTCTTCAAGCACCAGCACGCCGTGAACCTCGCTTAGGTCCTGCAGCATGCGGCGCGGCTGCGCATGGGTAATCTGTAATAGGCTCTCACCTAGCGTTACGTCTCTCAGCGGGCCGGGCTTGATAACTCGGCGCTGTTCCGGGAAGAAATACGCATCGACCGCTCCCTCGAAGAGACCTGCGGGGGAATTGAAGCCAAGACTTACTCTTTCGCCCGCTGCCACAACACTCTGCTGGATGTCATGCTCGCGCAGCGGAAGCTGCGCGCGAGCAGCGGCGAAAAGCGGTGCAGCGGCAGCATCCAACTGCGCGCTCGCGGCTACTGGCAGCGTTATCTCAAGCCTTTGCTCGCCGGGAATACAAATTTGTTCGCACACGTTCCAAAAAGCGAGGGCAGACAGTGTCACGCTCTCTTCGTTGAAACTAGCCGGTATTGTCACCTCTATGGGCAGCAGCACCTCTTCTTCATAGCCGAAGTTGACAAGATCGGTCTCATAGAACGGCAGCCAATGCGGCGCGGGGAATTGCAACGCACCAACTCGGCTCCCCTCGGGCAGCTCCCACTGCGAAAGGCTCGTTGGCTCGCCGCTGTCGCCGCCCATTTTCCAATAGGTGTGCCAGTGCGCGGCAGGCTTTATCCTGAGGCCCAGCCATTGTGTCTCGCCGGGCACGAGCGTAGTCGACTCGCTGAGCAGCTCCACTTCGATACGGTTATCCCAGGCAACGGCTGACTTGGCCGCGCTTAGCTCATAGCCGTGTAGCTCGCCGCTCTTGTCTGTATAGGCCAACAGGCCTTCGATGATAGGTTTTGAGCTATCGAAGCGGCGGTGCTGCTCGGTGCTGATTTGCAGGCGGTCGCCATCGCGCATGACCTCGCGAATCGGAGCGTATTTCATCAAACGACGTTCGAGCGGGAAAAACCAAGCTTCGTCGATCTCTTCGAAGCGCGAATCCGGGGCTTGCACCATCATATTGATGCGGCCGTCATGGGTATTGAATTCTGCGCTTAGGGTGTGATCCTGCGCCGCTAGCGGCAAGCTTGCGCGCGCATCGGCAAAGGCTTCGGCCCAGCGCGGGTCGGCTGTGGCCTGCGAGCCGACAGGCAGTGTCAGGGAGAAATCGGCGGCTCCCGGAATACAGATCTCGTCGCAGACTTGCCAGTCTATCTGCGTCGCTAGACTAAACGAGGAATCGGCATAGTCTGCCGGAACCGAGACAGGCAGGGGTAAGAACACCTCGCGTGGATAAGTGAATGTCACCAGATCACTTCCCGGGAAAGGGGTCCACTCAGGGATCGGCCAGAGTATGTCGCCAGCGACAGCGCCCGCAGGCAGACGCCATTCGCTAGCGCTTGTGGCCTCACCGCTGTCGCCACCAAATTGCCAGTAGGTGTGCCAGTGGTCGATCGGCTTGAGCCGTATGGCAAGCCAAAGGGTTTCCCCCGGCACCACCGAAAGCGTCTCGGAAAGCAGTTCAACCTCGATCTGATCGGTTCGGTGGACCTGCGCGCTTCCTAGGGAAGAGAAAATAACTAATGATATAAATATCAGAGCTTTATTGATTATTCCTGACATTTTACCTTCCATAGTGTTTGCGCCATTACCCGCGCTTAAATAGGACTTCACCGTAGCAAATACGCAGAAGACTGTCATTGCAGACTTGGCTGACTAAGCAGACGCCAATATATGTTCGACCATCAGTTGGAGTGTTGTGTTGCCGCGAAACTCATTCACGCTCAGGCGATAAGCGAGCTCAATCTCGGCGGCATCAGGCGCAGGCCAGTCTTCGTCACTGACACCGAAGGCAATCGCATCGACAATCTGGCTGTCATAGCCTATCGGGCTCAGTACCATCTTAAGGTGATTATCACCCAGGCGCCTGTGCTGCTGCAGCTTGAACCGTCCATGAAAGCTAGGCTCGGGAAATGATTGTCCCCAGGGGCCCGCCTCTGCAAGCGCGATGGCATTAGCCAAAGTAAGCTCCTCAGCTGCGAGCTCACCGTCACTGACGATTGTCGCCTGCAGGAGCTCTGGGCTTAACATCCGCTCGGCCTCGGCGGCGAATTCCCGCGTAAAGAGTTCGTAGTTCTCCTGCGCCAGACTCAGGCCTGCCGCCATTGCATGGCCGCCGAACTTGCTGACCAACCCCGGATTGCGCGTCGCCACTGCATCGAGCGCGTCGCGAATATGAAAGCCGGGGATAGAGCGTGCGGAGCCCTTGAGTTCGGAGTCAGGATTGCCTGCGTCGGCCATCGCAAAGGCTATCACCGGGCGATGGCAGCGCTCTTTGATGCGCGAGGCGACGATTCCTACCACGCCCTGGTGCCAACTCGGGTCGAATAGACTCAGCCCCGCGGGCAGCGCCTCTGTCTCCAGAGCGAGGTTTTCAACAAGCTCAAACGCCTGTTCCCGCATACCGGCTTCTATGTCGCGCCTATCCTTATTCATGCCGTCTAATTGCAGCGCTAAGCGATGTGCCTCTGCCTCGGACTGGGTCAGCAGGCATTCGATCCCCGTCGACATGTCATCAAGACGACCCGCGGCGTTTAGGCGCGGGCCGACGGCGAAACCGAGGTCGCTCGCGACAAGGCTCAAAGGATTGCGTTTCGCGAGCGTAAGGAGGCTGAGAATACCAGGGCGCGCGCGCCCTGCCCTGATTCGGCGCAGGCCCTCGCTCACGAGTATGCGATTGTTGTGATCGAGCGACACTACGTCAGCCACCGTGCCAAGCGCGACGAGGTCCAAGAGCTCCGCAAGATTGGGCTCTGCTGCGCCGCGACGCTCGAACCAACCGGACTCACGTAGCCTTTTGCGGAGCGCCAGCATAACGTAAAAGATAACGCCCACACCGGCGATGCTTTTCGAGGCGAAAGAGCAGCCCGGCTGGTTGGGATTTACGATTGCCGCAGCCGCGGGCAACTCGCTGCCCGCCAAATGATGATCGGTGACTAGCGTCTGAATACCCGCGGCTGACGCTGCACTCACACCCTCGATGCTAGAAATCCCGTTGTCGACGGTGATAATGAGATCGGGGCTCTTCGACTTTGCGAGCTCTACTATTTCGGGGGTCAGCCCGTACCCATACTCAAAACGGTTCGGCACAATGTAGTCAATGTGCGCGCAACCAAAGGCGCGAAGAGCGGTCATGCCCAAGGCGCAGCTAGTGGCGCCGTCGGCGTCGAAGTCGGCGACGATCAGCAATCGCTGCTGCTTTTCTAAAGCCTGCTCTAAGAGACCAACGGCCTCATCCATGCCCTTAAGGCCCGCCGGGTCGAGAAGCCTTGCAAGCGTTAGCTCGAGCTCGGCTTCGTCATTGAGTGCACGCTGCGAGTAAATACGCCGTACTAGCGGCGGCAAGCTTGCTGGCAAGTCTAGCTCGCTCGCTTGTCGGGTAATTAACTGCACCGCCACTGGGCTAGGCGCGCGCGTGCGATTGCACGTACTCAGTCACCGCGGCGAGATCGTTTGCGACGACGCTGAAGCGCTCCTCACGCTCGAAAAGATCTGCAAGGTGTGCGGGCAGCTGCGGCGAGGCGAGCCCCGCCGCGGTGATCGCATCGGCGAATTTGGCTGGGTGGGCCGTGGCTAGCGTCACCATCGCCGTCGACCCGGAGTCGCGGCGACAGCGTCTCGCCGCCTCTACTCCTATCGCCGTGTGCGGGTCGAGCAGCATGCCGAATTGTGCGTGGACATCGGCGATGACTTTGCAGGTCTTCTCGTCATCCACAGCAGCACTGTCGAAAGTCTTTGCTACTTTCTGCCAGCGCTCGTCCGGCACGCTGCGCAGATCCTTGCCAAAGCGCGCCATGAGATCGGCTATCGCCGCGCCGTCTTTGTCAAAAACATCGAACAGAAAGCGTTCGAAATTGCTCGACACCAAAATATCCATACTCGGAGAGTAAGTCTTAGCGAGCTGCGACACAGAGTAGTCGTTGTTGGCAATAAAGCGGTGCAAAATATCGTTCTGATTAGTTGCCACCACTAACTGATCGATGGGCAAACCCATCTGCTGCGCTAAATAGCCCGCATAGATATCGCCGAAGTTGCCCGTTGGTACGGAGAAAGACACAGCCTTCTCAGGCCCACCGAGACGGAGCGCCGATGAAAAATAGTACACGATCTGCATTAGGATCCGCGCCCAGTTAATGGAGTTAACTGCGACAAGCTGTCGATCCTCAGCCAGAAAACTCTGGTCCGCGAAGGCGGCTTTGACGATGCGCTGGCAGTCATCGAAATTGCCCTCAACCGCGAGATTGAAAACGTTATTTCCCTCAATGGTAGTCATCTGTTTGCGCTGCACATCGGAGACACGATTGTGCGGATGCAGGATAAACAGATCGACACGATCGGAGTGGCGGCAGCCTTCAAGCGCAGCGGAGCCTGTGTCGCCGGACGTCGCGCCGAGAATCACCACTCGCTGATCGCGCTTGCTTAGGACGTAGTCCAGGAGACGCCCTAGCACCTGCAGAGCAAAATCCTTGAATGCGAGAGTTGGACCATGAAAAAGCTCTAGCACATACTCGTCGTTGTCTAGCGGCACGAGGGGCGCCACGTCGGCATGCGCGAAACCTGCATAGCTCTGCTCGATAATCTGACGCAGGTCTGCGGCGGGAATCTCATCGCCCACGAACGGTGCAATTACTTTCAGAGCAAGATCAGGATAGGAGAGCTCACGCCACGAGGCGATCTCCTCGGCACTGAAGCGCGGCAGTTCAGTCGGCACATACAGTCCTCCGTCCGGCGCGAGTCCGGTAAGAAGCACTTCTTCGAAGGACTGCTCTGGGCAGCCACCGCGCGTACTCTGATATCTCACTTTGCTTTCCTCTCCGAGCGCTTTTTACAGCGCTGATCTGTGTGCAACACGCACGGCCTAGGCTACTCGCCGAAGTTCTCTACTCGGATACGCATGACCGGTTCCGTCACGCTGTCCAATGCCTCGATGGCTCTCAGCGCGTCATTCAGCTCGCTCTCCCTTGCCCGGTCAGTCAAGATAACGATAGGCACATGCTTGCCATCGCTTTCCTTCTGAATGAGCGCATCAATACCGATGCCGTGACGCTCAAGCTCAGCGGACACATCAGCCATTACCCCCACGATATCCTGCGCTGTGATGCGCAGATAGTATTCCGTTTCGATGTCTTCAATGCTAACCGGCCTTAGGTCGCTTTTCTGCTTTGCAAATCCCAAAGTGGGCACTGCTGGGGACGAGTGGTCGCGCAGACGGCCTATGTCTATGAGGTCGGCAACCACTGATGATGCCGTCGCCTCGGCGCCTGCTCCCGGACCGTTATAGAGTGTGCTGCCCACCGCATGACCGTGGACGAGAACCGCATTGCCTACTCCGTGCACATTCGCCAACAGCTGTTTTACTGAGATCAGCGTTGGATGCACGCGCGTTTGCACTTTACCGCTATCGAGTCGTGCGATACCGAGATGCTTGATGTGATAGCCGAGCTCTTTCGCATAAGCGATGTCTTCCGGAGTCAAGGCGCCAATGCCCTCGGTATAGGTTGCGTCGAAATCCAAGGGACCGCCGAAAGCGATCGCTGCCATGATGGTGAGCTTATGCGCGGCGTCTATGCCCTCGACATCGAAGGTGGGGTCGGCCTCGGCATAGCCCAAGGCTTGTGCTTCGATGAGCACATCAGCGAATTCCCGCTGCTTCTCCATCATTTCGGTGAGAATGAAATTACCGGTGCCATTGATGATGCCCGCAAGCCAATCGATTCTGTTGGCGGCAAGACCCTCGCGCAGCGCTTTGATAATCGGAATACCCCCGGCCACGGCGCTCTCATAGGCCAGGATAAGCCCTTTCGATTCTGCCAGCTCGATCAAGGGCATGCCGCGCTCGGCAATGAGCGCCTTGTTGGCCGTGACGACATGCTTACCGTTCTCTAGGGCCTGGCGCACGAGTTCATAAGCGGGGTCGAAACCTCCCATGGTCTCGACCAGTACATCGACTTCCGGATCGGCAGCGACCGCAAAAGGATCTGTGCCGCAGCGCGCGACGCCGCTAATATCGACCTGCAAGCTGCGGGACGCGACATGGCAGACTTCAAAGCGCATGCCCGTCTTGCGCGTGATTTCACGGGCGTTTCCATGAAGTAGAGCCAGCGTGCCGCTACCCACTGTGCCGTATCCGCAAATACCTATTTTTACTATCTTTGAATCTGCCACAGTCACCGCGCTGCCTCTCTCCATGGCGGACCGTTTCGGGCCGCCGTCATTATTTTGAGCCGGACCGTCTGGGCCGCCGCCATGATTTTTAAGCCGCGCGGGTTTCCCCCACCCCTCTTTTTCGAGCAGCAGAAAGCGCGGATATAAGTCAGCAAGTATAGCGGATAAGAGCGAATGAATGGCAGTCCATCGCCCTTCGTGCCTGACCCAGACGTTTTGCCTATCCGAGCGAGCGGAGCAGCAACTAGCGAGGAGATGTGAGAGGCAGAGAGAATCTAGCGAGCGGCGACGAGGCTCGCGAATGAGCTGGGTTGTATAGACCAAGCGGATTCAAAGTAAGAATACGCGTAGCTAGAAGACTTAAGGCAAGAAACTTATTAGCAAGATCGCTTGTAGCAAGACAGCTTGAAAAAATTCGCTGAGTAAGCGCCCCGAGTGAGGGGCGCTGGCAGAAGTCCTACAGGATTCCGAGCATACCAGCCAGGCGAGTGGCTTCTATGTAGCCAGGTACGAGGCGACCGTCGGGAAACACGAGCGCCGGGGTGCCGTTCACACCAAACTGATTGCCCAGCGCGTAATGGTCGAGGATGGGCGTCTCGCAGGTCTTTTCCGGAAGATTCTGGCCGTTCTTCGCCTGATTGAAGGCCTTGTGCCGGTTATCAGAGCACCAAACCGAAACCATCTTATCGAAGGACTCGGCGTTTTCACCGCCGCGCGGATAGGCTAGATAGCGCACGCGAATGCCGTAATCTAATAGCTGATCGAGTTCGCCGTGGAGCTTGCGGCAGTAGGTGCAATCGACGTCGGTAAACACCGTCAGCGTGGCCTTCACCTCCTTGGGTTCGAAAATAATCATCTCTGACTCCGCCACCTGGTCTAGCGCCTCAGTAGCGCTGCCTTGGCGTGTCACCGCAGAGAGATTGACCAGGCCAGACGGGCTCGTGCGATACATGTCGCCGGCAAACAAATAGTCGCCAGAGATGTCGCTGTAGAGAATCTCACCCGTATTGAGTTGAACCTCATAGATTGTAGGGAGTACGGTCTTCTTCAGATTCACTATCTCGAGCTGATTGCCCGAAGCCGTCTCGATTGCTGCAGCAAGCTTCTCCCTTAGAGACTGCTGGGCGGAAGCAAAGTTCGCTGTCATTAAAAAAGCGCTGGCGGCGAAGACAACTGCCAAGATTCGACTAGCTCGCGACAAGATCATGTAAGGCACTCCTGTTTAAGTGGTTCCTAGTGTAGCGAAGTTTAGGCTAGAACTAAAAAGCCGGCAGAAGCCGGCTTTTTAGAATCTTTGTCGCACCCGTCACTGAGGCCGAGCCGCAAGTGTCGGGGCTGTAGACAGAACTGCTGCCTAGGCTTTCTTTTCGAGCTTCTCAGCGATACGCGCCTTACGGCCCGTGAGGTCGCGTAAGTAGTATAGCTTGGCTTGGCGAACGTCACCGCGACGCTTTACCGTCACGCTGTCGACCTGCTTGCTGTAGGCCTGGAAAGTACGCTCAACACCAACACCGTGGGAAATCTTACGCACGGTGAAAGCCGAGTTCAATCCGCGGCTGCGGCGTCCAATAACAACTCCTTCGAACGCCTGCAGACGCTCACGGTCGCCCTCTTGAATCTTTACCTGAACGACGACTGTGTCACCCGGACCGAAATCTGGTAGCTCGCGTTCCATCTGTGACTCTTCGATCTGTTGGATGATCTTATTCTTGCTCATCGTTCCTGCTCCTAAACTCTCTTGATCCCGAGGCTCACGCCTGGGTTTTGGTAACCTGCGAATTTTGTGTAAACGAACTCTCGCTCAGCTTTAACTTCGTTTAAACCCATTTGAGCGTAGTTTCTACGCTCTAATTATTCTGGTCGCGCTCGAACTCGTCGAGCAGCGCCTTTTGTTCTTCACTTAGCTCTAACTCGTCTAGCAAGTCAGGCCGTTTACGCTGCGTAACACCTAGCGCCTGTTTGCGGCGCCAGCGAGCTATTGCCGCGTGATCTCCGCTTAGAAGTACCTGCGGCACTTCGCGGCCTTCGAAGCTCTGCGGCCTTGTGTACTCGGGCGCGTGGAGCAAATTGTCTTCGAAACTGTCTTGCAGCGCTGATTCATCGTCGCCCAGCGCACCGGACTGACGGCGGATCATGGCGTCTACTATGGCCATTGCCGCGAACTCGCCGCCGCTTATGACAAAATCGCCCAAGGACCATTCCTCGTCGATTTCCGCCTCAACTACTCTCTCATCAATCCCTTGGTAGCGACCGCAAACTAAGACGATGGCTTCACTCTGGGCTGCGGCAACTATCTGTTGCTGCTTAACCGGCCGCCCCTGAGGCGACAAATACACTATCTTTGGCGCTTGCCCGCTATCGCCGGTCAAGCGCTTTTTGCTCGCCCTAATCGCCGCCACTAAGGGCTCTGTCTTCATCAGCATGCCGGGGCCACCCCCGAACGGCTTGTCGTCAACAGTGCGATGCTTGTCCGCGGTAAAGTCGCGCGGGTTAAGCAGGTCGAGCTCTACTAATCCTTCTCTTATCGCTCTGCCGCAGACGCCGTAGTCGCTTAGAGCCGCGAACATCTCGGGAAGCAACGTGATCAAGCCAATCTTCATTTCTTGATCTCTCTATTGCGCCCTCACCGGTCCGCCTTGCGGTGACTCTCGTCGCTTTCTAACACTAGGCGAGGAAGTCTGCTCCCCACTCTACGCTAATCACGCCTGCGTCGAGGTCTATCTGCTTAACCACGTCATCCCGTAGATAGGGAATCAGTCGCTCGCGTTTGTCGATACTGTCAGCATCGGGTGCAACAACAAGCACATCGTTCGCACCGGTCTCAAGCAAGCCTTTGACAACACCAAAGCGTTCTTGCTGCAGGTTTACTACTGCCAAGCCCTCGAGCTGGTACCAGTAGAAATCTTCCTGATCCAGCTGCGGCAGCGCTTCTCTCTCAACCGACAGCAATGCGCCGTTGTATAAGCGCGCCTCTTCGGGGGTATCAATACCCTTAAAGTGGACAATGAGGCCTTTGGGCTGCTGGCGATAATCATCTATCTCCAGCATTCTCAATTCGCTCCCACCGAACGCGCCGTCTTGCGGCTCTGCTCGCAGAATGGGGTAGTCGAGAATTCCGTCGGGCTCTTCGGTGAATGAGATCACCCTCACCCAGCCTTTTATCCCGTGTACCTTGCCAATCTTACCAAGCACCAACCAAGCGTCTTGCACGGCAGCGCTGCCCAAGACTGGGTCTTAAGCCTCTGTGCTAGGCGCTTTAGCAGCGTCCTTAGCCAGCGTCGAGACGCGTGGGCTCAGCTGTGCGCCCTGCGCACGCCAGTAGTCCATGCGCTCTTGGTCAAGGCGAAGACGCTCTTCACCACCGGTAGCGCGTGGGTTGAAAAAGCCGATGCGCTCGATGAAGCGGCCGTCGCGCGATGAGCGGCTATCCGTCACCGTGATGTGATAGAAAGGACGTTTCTTAGCGCCACCACGAGATAGTCGAATCGTGACCATACTTAATTCCTGTTA
>JAYOBL010000046.1:0-17219 GCA_038104835.1 Gammaproteobacteria bacterium
CTTACCCTCAGTGGCGATTTTATAGCGCGCAAGCAGCTCCATGATGCCGTTAGGTGTGGCGGATATGTAAGTAGGCAGGCCCAAGCTTACTTTGCCAACGCTAACGGGGCTAAAGCCGTCGACATCTTTGGCGGCATCGATAGCTAGAATGATCTTGTTCTCGTCTATGTGTTTGGGCAGGGGGAGCTGCACGATGAAGCCGTCGATACCTTCGTCTTCGTTAAGTTCGGCAACCTTCGCGAGCAGCTCTTCTTCACTCACGGTGTCTGGCAGCCTGATGGTTGTGGAGTCGAATCCAACCTGAGCGCAGTCTTTCACTTTGAACGCGACGTAGTTTTCTGACGCTCCGTCATTGCCGACCAAGACTGCCGCAAGGTGAGGAGGGCGCTTCCCGCTCGCCTTTATCGCGTCCACCTCGCGCATAATTTCTTGGCGGATTTGTTCGGAGCAGAGGTTGCCATCGAGTAGCTGCATTGTTCGTTTCCATTGCGTCGTAGTAGTGAATAATCAGCCCACCATCATAGCCGAGCCCCCGTTCTGTCTCAAGAAAAGGCAGCTTAACTAGCGCGGCAACTGCGTCGCCGAGTGAACGCCAGGCTACCACTCCCCGCTATTTGGCATCGACAGCCAAGGTTCGGCCGCTTGTAACGGCTCGCCTTTTTGTAGCAGCTCAATGGAAATATTATCCGGTGATCTCACGAACGCCATTCTGCCGTCTCGAGGGGGTCTGTTGATCGTGATGCCTGCCTTTTGCAGTTTCGCGCACAGAGAGTAAATATCATCGACCGCATAGGCCAAATGGCCAAAGTTGCGCCCACCGGAGTATTCCTCGGGATCCCAGTTATAGGTAAGTTCAATCTGGGCCTCGGAGTTCTCGTCAGCGCCCAAGAAGACGAGGGTGAATCGGCCTTGCTCCGACTCGTGCCGACGCAGCTCTTTAAGACCTAGGTGCTCACAGTAGAAGGCAAGGGAAGCCTCCAGATCGCTGACTCTCACCATGGTGTGTAAGTACTTCATAATAGGGTGTCCTAGAACGTAGACTAAAAAGGTTCCATTGGCTCGCACCAAGTGGTGAGCGTCGGGTGCCGAACGCATCACAGCGCGGCTAGGGCAGAATTAGAATCTCTTAACTGCCGCAGTGGTGCATGACGCTGAGTGTGAGTATTATGCCTGCCCATTCTCATACTCGAAAGCAGTGGTACAGGACTAAGCCATGGAGCTCGCACTCGCAGCGTTGGTTATTTTGGTGGGCTCTTATGTACAGAGCAGCATCGGTTTTGGCTTGGCGATCATTTCGGCGCCGCTACTGTTTGCACTAGACCCGCTCTACGTGCCGGGGCCTGTTACCGTGTGCGCGCTAACTCTCTCCCTAGCCAATACCTACCATCATCGCAAAGCCGTGTCCTTAAGCGGCCTGCAGTTTGCCGTACTTGGCAGGGTGCCGGGAACCGTGGCTGGTGGTTTCCTTCTGTTGTGGATCTCCCATGATGCCCTAGCGCTTTGGCTGGGCGCGTCGGTTTTGCTCGCTGTGGCGCTAAGCCTGAGCAAGTTGGTGATCCGGCCCAGCAAACCGGCAATGCTTACCGCGGGCTTCCTATCGGGCTTTATGGGTACCAGTTCGGCGATCGGCGGCCCTCCAATGGCCTTGGTGATGCAGCACGAGGGCAGTGATTTCATTCGCGCCAATCTCGCTGCCTTTTTTATTGTTAGCTGTGTGCTGTCTCTAGCGATGCTCGTGTCGATCGATCGCTTCGGCGCAGCCGAGCTCGCGGTTTCCCTACCGCTACTACCGGCGACGCTCGCGGGCTATTGGCTAGCGCGCAAAACGATGCACCGCATCTCTCACCGGCGCCTGCGCTTTTTTAGCCTAATTCTCTGCGCTGTTGCGGGCAGCGCATCGATGCTCTCTGTACTGCTTTAGCTTCGTGTCTTAGCTTGAGAATGAGCAGCCCAGAGCCGGTAGGCACTGTTATTACGATCAGGTAGACTCAGAGCGCTAGAGTGGTTGGCGAAGCACTAAGCCCGATCACTGCTTTATTCAAACCCCACGCTCACAACAAAAGAGGATAGTGCCATGTTAGTAAAGCAAACAATGACCTTCGTTCGCGCTGTAAGCATCACGGCTTTAGTTGCTCTGGGCTCGCTTGCACAGGTAGCGCTAGCAGATGATGCGACCGCCACTAAAACTATTGCTGGCGTGCTTGCCGGCCTTAATCATTTTCCTTCGGCTGAAGATAAAGCGGCTCTTGCGGCCATCGCTAGTGATGAATCTAACGGCATGGCCGTTCGCGCACTCGCCGGCGCGGTAGCAGAAATTCAGCACGCAGCCACCGCAGAGGGCAAAGCGGCGATGCAGCAAATTGTAGCTAGCGATATGGCCAATGCTCAGGCTAAAGCGCTCGCGGAGATCGTTCTGAACATCAATCACGTGCCTAGCGCAGAAGCTAAGGCGACTTTGCAGGAAATGATGTAGCAGCGAGTAACAAGCCTAAGCCTGCTGTACTTTTCGTGCAGTGGGCGGTGCGAAGATGAAGATAGATGTAAGATGTTAGATCTCGCAGATCCCTTTGAGGGTAGCAATGAGTCGGCGGCCCCTTGGCCGCAGACACTCTCTATGAGCGCCTTTCGAGAGGCGCTGCCATTCGAAGGCGAGCCCTTCTGGCAAACCGTTTTCGAGATGCATCGCGAGAAGATGCAGATTAAGAATTCCCGTCTTGCTGTAGCCAATCTTGAGAAGATATTCACGGCAACCTTTGCGCTGGCTGCGGAGAAAGGCTTCCAGGCAATGAGCCTGCGGGATCTGAGCAGCGAGGCGCAGATCAGCATGGGTGGGCTCTATTCCTACATTGGCAGTAAAAACGATCTAGCCTCCGTTATTGAAGGCGTTTTGCGGGCCTGCATCGACGAAGTGGTGCTGCGCCTGCAACAGGCCGACTTACCTCCAGTTGCCACCTTGAAGACCCTGATTTTCTCTGAGATCTACATGGTCGAGCTGCTGCGTGATTGGTATCAGTTCTGCTTCATGGAGCTAAAGGGGCTGCCAAGGGAGCAGCAGCAGCAAACCCTAGAGCTTGAGCTGCGCTTCGAGCGCTCCCTAGTTCAGGTTTTCGAGCGCGGTATTGCCGCCGGCGAGTTTCGCTGTGAGCAGCCTTTGATGCTGGCCTCTCAGGTTACCGCGCAGCTAGAGCAGTGGCATCTGAAACAGTGGAAGTTCAAGCTGCGTAAGGTGAGTAACGACGACTATGCTCAATACGTGTTCGACAGCCTGCTGCGCGGCCTCGACTGCACGCCCAGCGCCGCCCAAGCTTAGCTGTTGGCAGCAACAAGGCCTTTTTTATCGGCGTAGAACGCTCGGATTATTTCCATGTCTGCCTCCATGTCGCCGGTCGGTTGAAAGAAGTCCGCGAAGCCTGCTTCTTTGTTTTCACCGTCTACATAGCCCATGAGTATGGGGACATTGGCATTACGGGCAATGTGGTAGAAGCCTGACTTCCATTTCGTGACCTTGCTGCGTGTCCCCTCGGGGGGGACTAGCACAACCACTTCCTCATTCTCTCTGTAGAGTCGCACGGTCTCGTTGACGACGTTGTGGGATTTGCTGCGATTAATCGGTATGCCGCCGAGGTACTTCATCAGCCAGCCTGCGCCAAAGGGAAACAGCGTGTGCTTGCCCATCCAAAAGACCCTAAGCCGCAGCTTGAGGACGACCATGAGCATGAGTGGGAAATCCCAGTTGCTTGTATGGGGGGCTCCAATGAGCACGAAGCGGCCATGGCGCTGTTCTTCGCCAACCGCTTTCCAGCCGATTAGCTTGAGTCCCACTACCGAAATTAGTCTGAGTATAGGGGTGACAATAGGGGTGGAAAATACGGTCATGCGCATGGCGATGGGATCCTTAGAGGTCTGGATGCTGCAAATTGGCGGCGTTCTTCGGCGCCGGACGCAATGTCACAGTTTTGTCTTAAATCTGACTTAGTATAACGAATCTCAGCTTGGCCATTTTTGCATAAAATCCTGCGAGCGCTGTTCAACCAGACCTTTGAGTGGTCCGCTGGGCGTGCCAAGGTAAAGAAAGCCGACAATTTTCTCGTTAGCAGCGACGCCGAGTCCCTGGCGCACAGTCGCGTCATAGGCCTTGCCTCCTGTTCGCCACATGGAGCCAAGTCCCTGGGCGTAGGCTGCGAGTGACATGGCCTGCACAGCGGCGGCGGCAGAGTACTCTTGTTCTATCGCGGGTACTTTTTCGTGATCGCTCAGCTTTGCGAGTGCGACAATTATCAAGGGTGCTCGCTTGGGCTTGTCTCGAAGCTTTTGCTCCTGAGTCGTGTCTAATTCTTTGCCAGCGGCGAGTTCGGCGCGAACGAAAAGCTCGCCGAGAGCGTCTAAACCCTCGCCGCTAATGCTCAGCATGCGCCAGGGGCGTAGCAGGGCATGGTCAGCGGCGCGTAGCCCTGCTTGAAGGATATTCTCTAATTGCTCGGGGCTGGGCGCTGGTGCGCAGAGTCGCGGGCTGGAGCGGCGGGTAAGTAGGGCGTCGAGCGCATTCATAGCGAGTCCGTGGGCGTGATTTGCCAAAGTAAAACAGGCATCTAAATTAACACGGCGTGAGGGCCGCGGCGAGTGAGAATAACCACACTAGGTGAGAGGGAATAACGCGCAAAAACAAGGCCTTGTCGCTCACGTGCAGCTTTAATTCGGTGATAAATGATAATTGGTGATGGTATACTTTTTTCTTGGATTGACGACACACTACTTAGCTGACTTTTATCCATCTTCCGCTAGTTGCCTTCTCTCTAATGCGGTTGATATGCGGTTGATGGGCGACTGATAGGCGATGCGGTTGATAGAGGCTGTGAAACAAGCGCGCTGCGTGCGAGTCAGCCGCCGCGCAGCGCTTGTGATTAGAAACACGCCCTTTAAATGGACTATGTGTCATTCTAGGTCGTATCAATGCTCCAAATGCCTGCAACATTCTCCAGATACAGGACCGGCTAGACTATGAATTCTAAAGCAGACGTCATCGCGATGAGCACCGAGCGGGCACCATACCCTCAAGCTAAGTCCCGCTGGTTTGGCAGCGTTAAACGCGAGAGGCTGCGCTTAGTTTTTGCCTTCTACTCGCCTGATGGCAACGAGATCGCCATGCCGATTGCGAGCATGTCGGCGTATCTCAAGCGCGAATTTCCCTGGGTGGATGTGATCAATGAGCCAATCCTAATTCTGCGCGACGAGAACAAATATTCCCCGGAAAACTACGCTAAGCTCATCGAAGAGCATGACGCCGATGTCATCGCCTTCTCGGTAATGAGCCCGCATTGGTATCCGATGGAACCCTATTTCGCTGAGCTCAAGGCGCGCCTTCCAGATCTGCCCATAGTGATCGGCGGCTATCAGGCGATGCTTTCGCAGCAGCAGACCATTGAAAACCCCAACGTCGACTACATTTGCACCGGCGACGGCGAATACGCTATCGGTAATGTAGTGCAGCATTTAAAGGGGACTAAAGATGGTCCTGCCGACGGTCTTTGGGAGAAACTCAGCGACGGTGAGGTCTACGAGACCGAGGCGCATCAGATTGGCGACTTAGCAGCACTGCCTTTCCCTGACTATGATGTCTTCGCCAAAGCCGACGGTTTTAAAGATGTTAATTCCTCTATTTTTGGTCCTAAGGGCAAGCTAGTGCTGCCAGTAATGACCGGGCGTGGCTGTCCCTACCGCTGCACCTACTGCTGTAACACGCCCATACTCGAAGGGTGGAAAACTAAGAAGACCTTCCTGCGCAAATATGACGCGCAGGATATGGTCGACGAGCTCATACGCCTGCGGGACAAATACGGAGTCGGGTATTTCGAGTTCTGGGACGAGCTTTTCCTCTCCAACCTCAAATTTGTCCGCGCATTCTTCGAGCTCTACAAAGAACAGATACGCCTGCCGTTCTCAATCAACTCGCGCGTTGAAGTTATGAACGAGGAATTCTGCAAGAGCGCCGCGGAAGCGGGCTGCCACACCATTTGGTTCGGCATTGAAAGCGGAGACGAAGAATACCGCGCAAAAATGCTCGGTAGAAAGATGACCAACGAGCAGGTGATAGCTGCCGCCGAGAATTGTAAAAAAGCAGGCATCAATCGTCTGACTTTCAACATTGTCGGAGCTCCACTTGAGACTGCCGATAACATGCGAGCCACGCTCGCACTCAATAAGACGATCGCCCCAGAGCATTTCTTTTTCTTCCCCTACATTCCGCTACGCGGCACGCCGCTTTATAACATCGCGAAAGAAGAGGGGCTGCTGCTAGAGAATAAGAAGAATATGCACTATCTCTCGGCTGCCAATGACCGGCAGTTCACGCTAAATATGAAAGAGTGCCCTGAGCTGCTGAACGCTGAGGAATACGATCAAATTTGCCGTGAAATGCTTGCCTTCCAAGAGGCGAATAATCGTCTGACCTACTCTGATGAAGAGACGGGTGAGACTAATCCGGTGACGGTTGAAGATAAGAGTTTCTCGCTTAGTGAAGAGCCACAAGGGCCACAAGAGCCTCAAGAGTCTCGAGCGCCCGAAACCACGGGCGAAAGCGAAGCCAGCGTGAGCGAAGCCGCAGCGGCGAGTGTTCAAGAATATACGCCCGCACCTGCGCAGCCCGCTGACGTGCCTATGCCGCCCCCTCAGGCCAAACCCTCGCTGCTGCAGAGCGTTAAGGGTTTCTTCCGCAGTTAAGAGCCGCGCGCTGATTATTCCGGTGAGTCTTGCTGGCTCATCTCGCTAATCAGCGCGCGCTTCACCGTGAACGCGCTCACTCCCGCCATTAAGACGTTCGCACACACCGCCCCTGCGAAAAACCCTGAAATCCCATAGAGTCGGCTGCCCACATAGGCCAGCGGCACATAAAAGACGAAGAAGCGCGCGATACTGAGATACAGCGCGCTCATGGGTCTGTGCATTGCATTCAAAGAAGAGTTGCTGAGAATGATGATGCCCTGCATGCCGTAGCCTATCGGCAGTATCCAGATAAAGAGTTCTATCACCTCCAGCACTTCGGGGTCGCTGCTAAACAGGCGCGCGATCCAAGGGGCTGCCAGTATCAGAAATAGGTAAATCAGCAGCTGCCAAATTACGATAAAACGCAGGCTCATCGCGTAGGCCTCGCGGATACGGTCGAGCCTCCCCGCGCCATAGTTCTGACTGATCAGCGGCGGCAGTGTCGAAGACATGGCGAGTACGAGAAGCGTTGCAATGGGTTCGAGTCTTGCCCCCACCCCAAAGGCGGCTACGACACTGGTGCCAAAGCCTGCCGCTATCGCCGTCATGGTACCCATTGCTAGCGGCGTCATCATATTAGCCCCCGCAGCTGGCAGGCCGATGCGCAGCATTTCGCGAGCAGAGCTGCTCATTATCTTCCAGCTTGGCAGCGTGGTGCTTATGAGCTCATGGCGAAAGGCGAGGTGATAAAACAGGTAGCCGTAGCCAAGAACCCAGGCGGCTAGAGTGGCATAGGCGGCGCCGGCTATCCCCATTGCGGGTACAGGGCCGTAGCCGAAGATGAGCAGCGGGTCTAACAGCGCATTGATCAGGCCCGAGCCGGCCATAATTAGGCTGGGGGTTTTCGAGTCGCCGTGGGCGCGCAAAATGCTATTGGCTGTCATCAAGCCCACAAGCAGGACACTTCCGGGGAACCAAACACCCATATACTGCCTGATGAGTTGCAGTAGTTCCGCGTCGGCGCCCATGAGCGTGAACAGCGGGGTCATGAAGAACCAGCAGCCTGCGATGAGCGCGGCGGCGAACAGCAGGGCGACATAGTTAATGACCGTGGAACTCTCTTTGGCGCGTTCGCGGTCTTCGCGGCCCAGATATTTAGCAACCACAGCCGATGCGCCCACGCCTAAGCCAATAGCGAGGCTCATAATGGTGAAGGTTACGGGGAAGGTGAAGCTGATCGCCGTGAGTGACTGGGTGCCGAGCAGGCTGACGAAAAAAGTATCGACTAAGCTAAACGTGAACATCATGAACATACCGAGGAACATACGTATGGTCATGCGGATCAGGGCGTCCTTGATGGAGCCTTCGGTTAGACTCTCTTAGGCAGCGGGCCTTTCTTCCGGCGATTGCTGTGGCGCTTTTTGAGGATTGGTATCAGAAGGCATAGGGGTGAGCTTCTCCAAGTAGAGCTCACCTTACCTTACTTCTTGGCCTGTCGCATTTTTACTAGCTGCTTAAATATTTTGGGATTAGAAAAAAGCAGTTCGGCGCTTTCTGCGTATTCGGGATTGGCGGACTCCGATCCAATCAACCCGCCGGCCTCTTTGAGGATAAGCGCTGCGGCCTTGAGAGAGTGGTTCTGGCCGCCTTCATTCGGTGCCCAGCCGCCCTGAAGGCGATCGGCTGCGGTATTCACAATGTCCAGTGCAGTGCAGCCGGAGATGCGTGGCTGTGCGCCAACAGCAAAAACGGCTTCCTGCATCGAGCTTAAGATCTCGCGCTCCTCAGTATCTCCGCTGAGCCCAACCAGCGAGCCGGCTACGAGTTCGGTCTCGCGCCCAACGCGCAGGCGACGCGAATTGAGCTGGGCGCCGCCGCCGCGGGTCGCCGTGAATTCCTCGTTAGTCATTGGGCAGACGACAGCGGCGTGTTGAATTACGCCGTCGATCTGACAGGCAAGCGAAAGAGCAAACTGCGTGTAGCCGCGGGCAAAATTGCGATTGCCAATGAGGGGGTCGATAAACCAGACGATATCTTTGCGAGCGCCGGCTTTCACGCCCGTCGCACGTGAGTCGATACTGTGCTCTGGGTAAGCTTTCAGGAGATGATACTGCAGCGTCTTATCGGAATCTAAGTCCATAGACGTTAGGAAGGAGTTGGGCGAGCTATCAACGATCTTGATCCGGTCCAATCGGTCGCTACTATGAGCAATCGCTTCGGCGGCATCGCGGGCAGCTTTCAGGGCAATATTTATCATCGGGTGCATCGCGGTATTCCTTCCTGGGTGACTGAGCTCAACAACCCTGCGCGCCTCACTAGTTACTGCCTTACGAGAAGCTGCAACTGCTAGCGTGGCTAGGGGTGGAGTTCAGAAAAAATAAAGAGCTTGGCTGCTGCACGCTCGGGTGCACAGCTACAGGCGCGCATCATAACAGAAGTTGCCCGCAGGTAGTGCCTCCTCGGGCTAGGCAATTCATTTATCACTCTGCGGGCCTCGCTAGCCCTCTGCACCGGCAAAGCAGGCTGCTATAATCGCGCGCCTGTCTAGCTTACCCAATTATTAGCTTCCCGAAGGAGCGCGCGTTGAATACTGAAAACAAGCCCACTGCGAGAGAGTGGATGCCGGCAATCGATCCTTCACAGGTTGCCATCGTTCTCGTTAACACCTCTCATCCCGGTAATATCGGTGCAGCGGCTAGGGCTATGAAGAATATGGGGCTCAACCAACTGATTCTTGTAGATCCCGAGGACTTCCCTAGCGGGGCAGCGACAGCGCGTGCAGCCTGGGCCGTGGATGTGCTGGAGAACGCGCGAGTAGTTAGCACTTTGGAGGAGGCCGTAGCGGACTGCGGGCTAATTATTGGAACGAGCGCACGCTCGCGTAAGCTGCCCTGGCCAATGCTGGAGCCCGAAGCCTGTGCCGAGCGAGTGCTGCACGAGCATGCGACTAACAAGGTTGCGCTGGTATTCGGGCGCGAAGACTCCGGACTGAACAATGAAGAGCTGCAGCTGTGCCATTATCATGTTCAAGTGCCGACGTCCCCCGAGTGTCCGTCTCTTAATCTGTCGGCAGCCGTTATGGTGCTCAGCTATGAGATTGCCAAACGCGCGCGTTTAGATGAGGCCGCAAAGGCGGTGCCCGAAGATCATTTTTGGGACCAAGAGAGGGCAACAGCCGAAGAGAACGAGCGCTTCTTTACTCATCTCGAGCGCGTGATGATCGCAATCCGCTTTCACGACCCCGACAATCCTCGCCAGCTAATGCAGCGCATGCGCAGGCTGTTTGGGCGTATTCGGATAGACGTCATGGAAATGAATATACTCAGGGGAATCCTAAGTAATATTGAGTGGCATATTAAACACCGCGACGAGCGCAAAGATCCGCCGCGGGGCGCCACGATCGAGCAAATAGAAGAAGCGCTTGAGAAAGAAAATAGCTAGCGGCGTTTGGCGCCGACAGCCTTCGCGTTTCTTGCCGGTTTGCCGGCGCGGCCACGGGCTTTGGGGCGCCGCGAGTTAGGCGTATTGCGAGCCGTTTCGTGAGGTACAAGGTGTTTCTCTTCGCTGCCTATTAAGTCGCTGCGTCCAAGTTTGGTCAACGCCGTGCGCAGCATGGGCCAATTTTTTTCATCGTGGTAGCGCAAAAAGGCCTTCTGCAAGCGGCGCTGATCGAGATTCTTTGACACGCTCAGCTTCTCGCTTTTATACCTCACCTTTTCCAGTGGGTTTCTCTCGGAGTAATACATTGCCGTCGCCAGCGCCATGGGCGATGGATAGAACGTCTGCACCTGATCCGGCTTAAAGTTGCGCTCTTTCAACCACAGGCTGAGGTTGAGCATGTCTTCGTCATCGCTGCCGGGGTGAGCCGCGATGAAATAGGGAATGAGATATTGCTCTTTCCCTGCTTTTTTCGAAAATTTGTCGAATAGCTTCTTGAAGTCATCGTAGGCCGAGATGCCTGGCTTCATCATCTTGCCTAAGGTTTTGTCTTCGCTATGCTCCGGTGCAATTTTTAGATAGCCGCCAACGTGGTGTGTGACAAGCTCCTCTACGTACTCTGGGTCTTTCAATGCGAGGTCGTAGCGCAGACCGCTAGCGATCGCTACGCGTTTAACGCCGGGTATTGCGCGCGCCTTGCGGTAGAGCTGTGTCGTTGGGCTGTGGTCGGTCTCTAGATGCTTGCAGATACTAGGAAAGACGCAGGACAGGCGCTTGCAGCTGCGTTGAATCTTCGGCGACTTACAGTTGAGCTTGTACATATTGGCGGTAGGGCCGCCGAGGTCTGAAATCGTGCCGGTGAAGCCGGGCACCATGTCCCTGATTTTCTCGATCTCGCTGAGAATCGATTCTTCCGAGCGGCTTTGAATAATACGGCCTTCGTGCTCGGTTATAGAGCAGAACGTGCAGCCGCCGAAGCAGCCGCGCATGATATTGACCGAGGTCTTAATCATGTCGTAAGCCGGAATGCGAGCGTCGCCGTAGCTCGGGTGAGGGCGACGCTGATAGGCTAAGTCGAAAACCCAATCCATCTCTTCGGTTTCTAAGGGAATCGGCGGTGGATTCACCCACACTTCAAGCGTGTCGTGGCGCTGCACTAAGGTTTTAGCGTTATAGGGATTTGCCTCTTGATGCAAAACGCGCGACGCGTGTGCGTAAAGGGCTGGGTCGTTCACCACCTTGCTGTGGGAGGGGAGGCGTATGTAGGCGGTTTTCGAGTCGTATTTCTCTTTGCGCTGCAGCGGCATGGGCACGATCTTTATTGGCTGCGGTGCATCAGCCAAGGGCTCTTCGCTATCCTCGGCCTTCGGCTCGCGGTCGTGAAAGTCGTAAGGGTTAGGAATGCTGTCGATCTTGGAAGGCCAATCGATCCGCGTGGAATCTATTTCCGTCCAGCTCTCGGGCAGCTCTTTCAAGACGACTGCGGCGCCGCGCATCTGCCAAAGCTCGCTGACCTGTTTGCCGTTAGCGATCTCATGGGCGACTTCAACTAGTGCGCGCTCTGAATTGCCGTATAGCAAAATATCCGCATTGGAGTCGATCAAGACCGAGCGGCGCACGGAGTCAGTCCAATAGTCGTACTGAGCGATCCTGCGCAGGCTTGCCTCAATGCCGCCAATAACGATTGGCGTATCGTAATAGGCTTCACGGCAACGCTGACTGTAAACGATAACCGAACGGTCTGGGCGTTTGCCGGCCTCGGCGTGGGGCGTGTAGGCATCGTCGCTGCGCAGACGCAGGTCCGCGGTGTAGCGGTTAATGAGCGAGTCCATATTGCCGCCGGTCACGCCGAAAAATAAATTCGGCTTGCCGAGCTGTTTAAACGCCTCGGCGCTATCCCACTCGGGCTGAGCGATGATGCCAACGCGGAAACCCTGCGCCTCCAAGAGTCGTCCAACGACGGCCATGCCGAAACTGGGGTGATCGACGTAGGCGTCCGCCGTTACGATGATGATATCGCAGCTGTCCCAGCCTAGTTCGTCCATCTCCGCGCGCGACATCGGCAGATAGGGAGCCGTGCCAAAACATTCCGCCCAGTATTTAGGGTAGGAAAATAGTTTGCGGGGACTGAACTCGTCCGCGTGCAGCGTTTTGTCTTGCTTGGCCATGGCTTGCTCTTAGCTTGCGTGGGCGGCAATTATAGCGCGTATGCCTGCGTTTGCCGTGATTAGTTTTCCGTTGCGACTGCCGCAGGTGTGATTTTATACGCGCAGCGTCTGGCGCCGGCGAGCACGTGGTCAGCTCTCTGAACCTGTGCGTGGGGTTCGAGCAGGGCGCGAAACAGGGTTAGCTCGGTATCACACAGCGCTCGGCACTGACTTGCGGCCGCATAGAGTGGGCAGTGATTTTCTATCAACAGCCAGCCGCTCGGGGTGAAGCGCAGTTCTGCCATAAAGCCTTCAATGGTTCTTTGCTCGCATAAGCCTTCGAGGGTCTTTTTTAGGTCGCTCGCGGCAGCGGGTAGCAGCGCGCGATAACGAGCCAGCGTCGATTTGCTGTCGCACTGAATGAGCGAGTTAAGCGCGCCGTCACCAAAGCTCTTGCTAGTCTCTTGAAGTAGCGTCACGGCCAGCTGCGCGTGCCTGTCTGCGAATAGTTCGTGGCCCTGCCTGCTGAGCTTCCATAGGGTCACTGGACGTCCGCGAGTCTGACGATTGCGCTGCGCTTGCTGCACGTAGCCCTGCGCCTCGAGCTGGCTTAGATGCTGGCGAACCCCCATGGTCGTCAGCTCCAGCGCCGCGGCTAAAATCTTGATGGATTGGGCGCCGCGGGACTTGAGATAGTTGATCAGGGCAGCTTGAGACTTGGGCAGGTGCTGTAGTGTCGTCATGGCGAGTTCGACTGCTTTCGGAATATTTAATAAATATTTTACTTTACTTAAAGTTGGGAGGCTATCGTGAATCTCGATTCGCTCAATTGGCCTGCGCTGTGCGGCTCGTGTTAGGGTTTTAGGCTTTGAGCGTCAATTCCTCATGACCCAGCTGCCCCTATTAATTACCTTCGTTGTGTATCTTCTCGGAGTACTTGCCCTCGGAGTGCGCGCCTATAGGCAAACCAATGACCAAAGCGACTATCTGTTAGGCGGGCGTAAGTTGGGCGCGGTGGTTACAGCGCTCAGCGTGGGGGCGTCGGATATGAGCGGCTGGCTCCTGCTGGGGCTGCCGGGCGCGGTGTATGTTTCGGGGCTGCAGGAAAGCTGGATAGGTATCGGCCTCATTATAGGCGCATACTTTAATTGGCTTCTGGTCGCTAAACGTCTGCGTGTTTTCAGTTTCCATGCGCAGAACTCGCTCACTCTGCCCGACTATTTAGCGAATCGATTCGGCACGGGGAATCAGCCTCTGCGACTGCTTTCCGCCGCAGTGATTCTTCTGTTTTTCACCTTCTATACCGCGTCGGGTTTGGTTAGCGGCGCCATTCTTTTTGAGAGCAGTTTTGGGCTGGACTACTTTGCGGCGCTGCTCATTGGCGCGGTCGTCATCGTGTCCTACACCTTCGTCGGCGGTTTTCTTGCGGTGGCATGGACCGATGCGATTCAGGCCTGTCTCATGGCTGTTGCGCTGCTTCTCACGCCCATCGCCGTGTTTACCTCCCTTGGCGGTGTCCAGGAAGTGCTCGGGCAGGTAGGGAGTATAAATCCAAATGCGCTGTCGCTATTCGGAGATCTCTCGGCCCTGGGGCTTTTGTCTCTTATCGCGTGGGGTTTGGGCTACGCCGGGCAGCCACACATTCTGACGCGCTTCATGGCCATCGAAAAACCACAGCAGCTCGTTAGCGCTCGTCGCTTGGCTATGGGCTGGATGATTCTCATGCTAGCGGGTTCGGTGGTAACGGGCTTCGCCGGACTGGCCTACTTTTCTGTGCAGCCGCTGGATAATCCCGAGACGGTGTTTATCAGCCTCAGCCAGGCGTTGTTTAACCCGTGGGTGGCGGGCGTAATTACGGCGGCGATTCTGTCGGCGATAATGTCCACCATCGACTCGCAGCTGCTGGTTTGCTCGTCTGTGATTAGTGAGGACTTCTATCGCAGTTTTATTCGTCCCGACGCCAGCTCCGAGGAGCTGTTGAAAGTGAGCCGGCTCGCGGTAATCGGTGTTGCTCTGGTCGCGCTCGTCATTGCCACCGACCGCAGCAGTGGAGTGCTCGATCTAGTGAGCTACGCGTGGGCTGGGTTTGGCGCCGCTTTTGGCCCGGTTATTCTGCTGTCCCTCTTCCTGAGGTCAATGACCGCGCTAGCTGCGATGGCGGGGCTATTAAGTGGCGCTGTGACGGTTGTGCTCTGGTCTAAGCTGTCTGGAGGCGTATTCGATCTGTACGAATTGGTGCCAGGATTCGGCGTCGCTCTCTTGCTTATACTTATGATTAGCCTGCTGCGCCCGCAGCAGCAGCAGGCTGTGCTCACGCAGTTCGACGCTGCCAAGCTGCTTTCGCAGAGTTCATAGTCTTGGCACACCGCTGCAACAAGTACCTGCGCGGCTTCAGCTCTGCCGCGCCATCTCGAGATGCGGAATGTCGTCTTCGAGATAGGGCTCCGAGCGAGTGATGAAGCCGAAGCCCGCGTAGAATTCCTCTAAATGTTGCTGCGCCGAGAGCGCGATACCCGCGCCCGGATACAGTGTCTCGCAGGCTGCAATTGCCTCGTGCAAAAGTCTCTTCCCTTCCCCGTGTCCTCGCACTTCAGCGCTGGTCACTATCCTCCCAATCGATGCTTCCGGATACTTGATTCCCGGGGCGATTATTCGCGCGCAGGCGAGGATCTTGGTGTTACCGCTATCGTCCTGAGTGCCTAGCAGATGGTGAGCGGCAAGGTCGTAGCCATCGGCGTCCTGATACACACAGTTCTGCTCAACCACGAAAACCGCATTGCGAAGGCTCAACAGTTCATAGAGCTGTGTGGGGCGCAGGCTGTCGAGTGTGGAGAGGGTCCAGTTCAGAGGCATGGCGGTTCCTGGTGGGAGCGTTGGCGGATGATACTAGTGGTTTTGTCGCTATTTAAGTACGGAGCTTGAGCTTATCTCTAATGTGGTTTAGTGTTTAAGACACATTTTGTAACAAAAAGAAGATCGCAGATATATTCCTAACGAATCCTCATGCCATGCCCCCAAAGTAGGCCCAATAATTCATGGAAACCTTCACCTTAGAGTCGATCTTAGCCTTTTTCTCTGCTGCAGCTATTCTTGCCGTGCTTGTTTACGCAGATCAGCTGCGTCGGCCGCTTTCGTTATTGCACACCGTTGTTATTCTCGCTGCGGTGTCAAACTTTCTATGGGGCTGCATTCTCCTTCAAGGCGAGACTATTGATTTGTGGGATGCTTGGATGCGCCTTGCCATGACCAGCTTAAGGAATATGGGTATGGTCTTGACGGTTGCTTACGCGATGAGCTGCGTCAATCTAAGGGCTGGCAAAGCTCTGACATGGCTTTACGGCGCAGCGTACTGCCTTTTGTTAACGGCGACCCTTGCCGGGTACGGGGACAGCGAGGCGAGCGTCACCGGCGGAATGCCTATCAGCGAAGGTCTAAGGGGTGCCAGGCAGGCCTTTGTCGTAGCGGGGCTAGGGCTCTTAATCGTGACGATGCTAACCGGGCTCAATTCGAGCGAAATGCTCATACGTCAGCGCTGTAGAACAACGTAGTGGGCCATGTTCCCTGTGGCATTGCTCTACTCACTACTAGTGATGATGCGAGTCTTCAAGATTGGTTTAGCCCCCGATGTGGTATTGCTATCGCTGATACCGCTTGCGATTTGTACTGTGGTTTGGGTGCTGGTGTTGGAGGAGGCACAATTGCTCGCTCCTCTGAGCATAAAAGTAGAGGTGCTTTGGAAAATATTCATGCGTCAAGGCAAGATAGATGCGAGGTCCCTGAGCGATAGTCTTGAGCAGGCTATGATTCTGAGCGCGCTTAGACGTAGCGAGAATAATAAGGCTGAAGCGGCGAGGCTACTGGGGCTTAGCAAGAGCACCTTCCATCGAAAGGCGAGCCGTTACCTCCCGCGGCCAGCCGCTGAAGTAAGCCCAGTGAGCTCGGAGTTAGTGGCGCACGAAGAAGAAGGTAGTGCGCTCGCGACGACACAATATTAAGGCCAGTGTGTATGGCCTACGATCTATTTGAGCGGTGTGAGCGTGCTATACTTAAAGCGCGCGGCCCCGGTGGCACAGCTGGATAGCGCGGCCCCCTCCTAAGGGGCAGGTCAGAGGTTCGAATCCTCTCCGGGGCGCCATTTTCTTAACGCCCGTTCCGGGCACCTTCCAGCCTCGCTACTCCGACCGCCAGTTTGCGAGCGTTGCTTGACCAGCAAAATGTATTGCGCCGGCTTGAGTTGTGCTCATTCAGCGCACAACTCTTCGCGCGCTACACCTCACTCGCTGGATAAATAAGCTCTAACGCCTCCAGTGATTCCCCATCGCTGCTCGCGAGTTTTCTCTGCGCGGCATCGATGGGAAGAATGGCGAGTGCGCTATGTGTGGTGATGGAGAATGCTTCCCCCAAACTCTCATTAGCGCCGCTCTGATCAACTACAGCTAGCGATGCGCCCAGAGGTGTTAGCGCCCGAAGAGCAAAAAGCCGCTTCTTCGGTGTGCTACGGTAAAACATGCGGGCGACGATTTCCTGTCCCGTGTAACAGCCCTTCTTAAAGTCGACAACGCCAGAGAGGTCATAGTTAAGCAGGGCAGGGGTGTATTCCTCGCTCAGTGCTTCGGTGATGTGAGCGATGCCGCTGAGATTCTCCGCTTCGATCCAAGAAGCAGTGCTGCCGCTAGTGCCTAAATTGCTCAGCTTAGCGCCGAGGGCGTCGAGACGCTCAATGCTTCCCCAAACCTCTAGTCCAATCACGGGCCGGCCTCGCAGCTCGGTGCGCAGTACGGCGCCGCCATCCGGCAGTGGTGAGGCCGCTCCGAGGTCGGCAGGAATCGACACGCCCATTAACTGCTGTGCTGCATCCCCCTCTGCGTCGACGGGGATATGGAGTCCAATAGCCTGGAAGTTATCTTCTACGCTCAGCGTGAGTTTGGAGAAGAC
>JAYOBL010000047.1:0-12207 GCA_038104835.1 Gammaproteobacteria bacterium
ATGCGATCGCGCAAGCGAAAAGAGTCTAAATTCTTGCTGACGCTAAGCTCAGACTTCGATCGCGCGGAATTTCTTAGGGAATACTGGCAGAAAAAACCCGTCGTTCTTCGCCAGCTGTTCCCCAAATTCACTGACCCGCTAACCCCAGAGGAGCTCGCGGGCTGCGCTTGCGAAGAACAGGTGGAGAGCCGACTGGTCTGCGAAGACGATGAAGGTTCATTCTCGCTACAACATGGGCCATTCAACGAGAAGGACTTCACCAGCCTTCCCGAAAGCCACTACACGCTCCTAGTTCAGGCTATGGATCAGTGGTTCGACGAGGTCACTGAGCTCAAACGTGCCTTCGATTTTGTGCCTAGTTGGCGCGTAGACGATGTGATGATCTCCTACGCGAGCGAACATGGCGGTGTGGGTCCGCATTTCGACAACTACGATGTCTTTCTGATTCAGGGCATGGGCCGCCGTCGCTGGCGCCTAGGGCAAAGCTGTGACGGGAACACTCCGCTAAAAGAGGGATCGCCGCTACGGCTCATCGAAGACTTTGAGACGACCCAAGATTTAGTGCTCGAACAAGGGGATGTCCTCTACGTGCCGCCCGGAGTGGCACATTGGGGCGAAGCTGTGTCGAAAAGCCTGTGTTATTCATTGGGGTTTAGAGCACCGTCCGAAGGCGAGATGCTCGAAGGATTCAGTGATTTTCTAATCAGCCGCGCTAGAGAATCTCGCTACGAAGACCCAGCACCGACTCTGCCTAGAGACCTGAATGAGATTGAAGCCGGCAGCCTGACTAATAGCTTTGCTCGACTGAAACAGCAGGTCGACGACGTGTCGCTATTCCAGCAATGGTTTGGCTGCCACGTCACACAGCCAAAATACCCTGAGCTTATTGTCCCGCTGTCTGGGGAGCAGGCAGAATTTGCGCAGCATGCGCTGGAAGATGCTGAGTCTCTGAGTCATCACCCCTCTTCGCGATTCGCCTTTCTAGAAGACAGCGAAAGCCTCTTCCTGTTCGCCGATGGCCAGGCGGCGAAGTTCCCACTAACGCTTAAGGAGCCGCTTGCCCGATTATGCGAGGCAACACCACTAAGCGGCGAGAGTTTAGATAATTTTCTGGCGGAGCCAAGACTCAATGAGCTGCTGCTGCGACTCGTGAAGCAAGGCAGCTTGCAAATAGACTAGGCTAAGTCGCGTAGGCTAGCCTTGATGAACTCCTGTTTGAGCGCCTCATAATTGTCCACTGCCGGGTACTGCGGGAATTCATCGCGCACCTTCTGCGGAGAGCGAAACAGAATTCCGGCGTCCGCTTCTTCCAGCATTCTCACGTCGTTATAGGAGTCCCCCGAGGCGATTACGCGATAGTTGAGACTATGGAGCGCTTTGACCGATGCGCGTTTAGGATCCTTCTGCCTTAACTTGTAATCCACAATGCGGCCGCTTTCATCGCTAACAAGGCGATGGCAGAACAGCGTTGGAAATTCCAACTGCGCCATAAGCGGATGGGAGAACTCGTAAAAAGTGTCGGAGAGGATGATTAGCTGGAAATTCGATTTCAGCCACTGCACGAATTGAAGCGCTCCAGGTAGCGGCGCCATGGTTGCGATGACTTCTTGAATGTCCTGCAGCTTCAAATTGTGCTCATCGAGTATACGCAGGCGCTGCTGCATCAGCTCGTCGTAGTCAGGCACCTCACGAGTCGTCGCGCGCAGTGCTTCGATACCGGTCTTTTCCGCAAATCCGATCCAAATTTCAGGGACTAAGACGCCCTCTAGGTCTAAACAAGCTAATTCCATGATTTTGTTCTCTGTTGAGCAAGCAAGCCGCGAATTTAGCAGAAAAGCGTAATAGCGAATAGCGGCCTTTACCACTACCCGCACATGGCGGAGAATGGCCTCATGACCCAGACTTCTTCTTTTTCAGAAAGCAGCATCGCTGCGCTAAACGACGAGCTGCAGGACGCATCTCCGCGCGACGTACTGCTGCGCCTTCTACCGCTGTTTCGACGCTGCGCGCTGTCTTTCAGCGGCGCAGAGGACGTCGTAGCTATCGAGCACGCGCTCAAGGCTGCCAAAAAATCTGGGCTCGAACAGCTCCCCGAGGTCTTTACGCTGGATACCGGAAGACTCCCACCGGCGACACTTAGATATTTAGAGACGGTAAGACACCACTACGGCATCACGCTGACTCTGCTCACGCCCAATTCCGCTGCAGTACAGGCATTGGTTTCAGAGAAAGGCTTGTTTAGCTTTTACGAAGACGGTCACGAAGAATGCTGCGCTATTCGCAAGCTGGAGCCGCTGCGTGCTCATTTACCCCAGTTCGACGCCTGGATCAGCGGTCAGCGCAAGGACCAGAGCCCGACCCGATCGGCTCTGCCAGTAGTGGAAATAGACTCGACGTTTGCAGCACCGCATCGTCAGCTAATCAAAATCAATCCGCTCGCCAACAGTAGTTCCGAGGACGTCTGGAATACCATCCGCTCCTTCGACATTCCGTATAACGAGTTACACGACAAAGGCTTCGTTAGCCTTGGCTGCGAGCCTTGTACCAAGGCCATTGGTCCCAATCAGCACGAGCGCGAAGGCCGCTGGTGGTGGGAGGAAGCCACGGCTAAGGAATGCGGACTGCACCTGCCTGTAAAGCAGCTCTAGAAGCGGAAGCCCCAGTGCGGCGAGCAGTCTTTTTCAATACCGCGAACTAGTTGGATCTAAAGGTCAGGCAGTTCGACCTCGGCATAGCTCGCCTCCAACTCCTGCTTGCTTTCCTCCACCAAGCGACGCCGCAGAGCCGTGCCGTCGATGTGCGGTGCGAACATCTCGATAAAGCCCGCCATATAGCCGCGTAGATGTGTGCCGCGTCGAAACGCGATCTTGGTGACACTGGGCTCGAATAAATGTGAGGCGTCGAGTGCTATGAGGTCGTCGTCGACGCTCTCCTCTATAGCCATGCGGGCTACGATACCGACGCCCAGCTCCAACCTGACATACGTCTTAATCACATCGGCATCGGCGGCGGTGAAGACGACATCGGCTTCAAGGGATTCGCGCCGAAAGGCATCGTCGAGTTTCGAGCGGCCAGTGAAACCAAAGTTGTAGGTTACCAGTGGATACTGGCTCAGCCGGGCTAGGGTCAGTCTCTTAATGCCCGCAAGGGGATGATTCTTTGGCACAATCACCGCCCGGTTCCAGCGATAGCACGGCAGCAAGGTTAACTCATCAAAGTGCTCTAGTGCCTCAGTCGCGATAGCAAAATCCACCGTGCCCTCGGCCGCTGCCTGAGCGATCTGCTGTGGTGTCCCCTGATGCATATGCAGGGTTACCTCCGGGTAGCGCTCACGAAAACGCCGAATGACCGCTGGTAACACGTACCGGCACTGAGTATGCGTTGTTGCGATAGACAGCGCCCCCTTGCTGTCATGCCGCAGATCCTGTGCGAGTGACTTAATGCCCTGTACGCGGCTCAGCACTTCGCCGCTGGCTTCTAGTATCTGGGCCCCCGCTGGGGTCACCGCGACGAGTTGTTTGCCGCGTCGCTCAAAAATCTGGATTCCGAGCTCGTCCTCTAAAGCCCTAATCTGCTTGCTCACGCCTGGCTGAGAGGTGAACAGCGCCTGCGCGGCCTCAGAGACATTAAGCCCCTGCCGTTTTACCTCCCAAATGTATTTCAACTGCTGCAATTTCATTGGCAAGCTCCTGATCAGCGCTGCGGCCCCTGTAACTAAAAAGAATATAACTATACCAATAAATTCTTATTTGGAATATGAGCGGCGCGTTATGCTCGCGTTTCATTTTATCAAGCAAAGGCAAAGCCTCTTGGCTCTTCTCGATCTCGCAGTGACTCTCGACCTAGCCGCACTGCCTTTCCTAGGCAGCACGCTGGGCTTATTGACGATTTCAGCTGCACATATCGGTGCCGGCGCGGCAGTCGGCTTTGCCATCGGCGTCACCGGCGTGGGCGGCGGTTCGCTGATGACACCGATCCTCCTGCTACTGGGCTATGCACCCGCCATAGCTATTGGAACCGACCTGCTTTACGCGGCCCTGACTAAGGCCGGTGGGGTATTGGCCCATAGCCGCCAGAAAACCATTGACTGGGGAATAGTCGCCTTGTTATCCGCAGGCAGCCTGCCTGCGGCGATCGCTACCCACATAGCGCTTGCGAGCCATTGGCTCGGTGAGAGCGAATTCCGCGATGCTTTGCTAACCCAAAGCCTTGGCGCCATGCTGCTTGTGACCGCACTACTGCTCGCTCTTCGCAGCAGGCTTAAGCAACGTGCTCTGGCTACGCGAAAGCAAGGGGAAACGGGTTTATTAATAGCACGTAGGAAGCTGGTAACGATCGCTATGGGTTTGCTGCTGGGCGTATGCGTGACCCTATCTTCAGTAGGAGCCGGAGCATTCGCTGCGGCAATTCTGATGACGTTGTACACCTCGTCACCAAGCAGCCAAATCGTCGGCACAGATATCGCTCACGCGGTGCCACTCACACTGCTCGCTGGGATCGGGTATATGCTGGCAGGCAGCGTAGACTACGCACTGCTTCTAGGTTTGCTGGCAGGGTCGCTACCGGCTATTCAGCTGGGTTCACGCGTGGGGCACAGGATCAACGAGAAGCATTTACGGTGGGTGCTAACAGCGCTTCTAGCGGGGCTTGGCGTCAGCTACTTGGCAGGCGCATTGCCCTAATGAAGCCTGCCTACTAATCGGTATTGGCGACGCCGGAAGGCACGTGGCCGGTTGCCACGTGGTTACGGGCAGATTCGCAGTGGCCCTGTTGATCGTCGAAGAATACATCGGCATCGAAGGCGCTCAGAAACTCTCCTTTGTCACGCCCACCGAGAAACAGGGATTCATCGATTCGAATATTCCAATTGCGTAGCGTTTTCACCACCCGCTCGTGCGCGGGGGCCGCCCTCGCGGTAACGAGGCAGGTTCGCAGAGGAGATTCGCCAATGGGGAACGCCATCTGTATTTGCTGTAAGGCCGCTAGTACTGGTTTAAAGGGACCGCCGGAGAGAGGTTCGTCAACAGAGGCAACTTCGTTTTGTGTGAACGCGGCTAAGCCTTGGCTTTTGTAAATGCGCTCGGAGTCATCGGAAAACAGGACCGCATCGCCGTCGAAGGCAATCTTGAGCTTATCGGAGGAAACCGCCGCTTTGTTCGATGGCAGCAGCGTTGCAGCGGCGACCCCAGACTCTAACGCTTGCCTAACGTCCGCTCCGTCTGTAGAGAGGAATAGATGACTGTTGAAAGCTGAAATGTAGCGATAAGGACTCTCGCCGCCACTAAAGGCTGCCCGGCTAATATCGAGGCCATAGTGCTTGATCGAGTTAAATATTCGAAGTCCGGTATCAGCGCTGTTGCGCGAAAGGAGAATCACCTCAACCGGCGATTCATCCAGCAGCGCGTTCAAGCCGAGAAGCTTTTGAACCAGCGTGAAAGCGTCACCCGGTTCTAACGGCTCCGCTTCCCGAGCAATCTGATACTGCTGGTACGCCGCGAGCCCCTCCTCTTCATAAACCTTGTGACTTTCAGCGAGATCGAAAAGCGCGCGCGAGGAAATAGCGATGACTAGGGGGTCGATTTTTCGCGCGCCAGCCTGCGGACTTGCCGTAGCACTTCCTTTCGTACTTCCTTTCGCGCTTTCAGTCATAGTCGTTCCTCGGCCAAGGACTTGCCTCGGCGTCTGTGCTGCCAATTAGTCTTCAGGGCGGTAGCACGCCCCCGTTCCAGCAAGCCCGCAGTAGCCGTTGGGATTCTTAGCCAGATACTGCTGATGATAATCGTCGGCGTAGTAGAAAGTATCCAAGGCTCTGATTTCAGTCGTAATGTTGGCGTACCCTTTTTCTGAAAGCGCGGCCTGAAAAAGCGCCGCTGAACGCTTGGCCGACTCCATCTGGGCCTCGTCGATAGTGTAAAGCGCCGAGCGATACTGCGTGCCAAGGTCATTGCCCTGACGCATCCCCTGAGTCGGGTCATGAGCTTCCCAAAAAGCCCCCAGCAGTGCGTCGTAAGTGATTGCCGAAGGATCGAAAAAAACAATCACCACTTCCGCGTGGCCGGTTTGCCCACTACAGACATCCTCATAGCTTGGGTGGGCAGTTATGCCGCCCGCATAGCCTACCGCCGTGCTGTAAACGCCGGGGAGCTCCCAGAATAGGCGCTCAGCCCCCCAAAAACAGCCAAGCCCGAACACGGCTTTTTCAAGATTCTCAGGCAGTGGATCGACAATACGGTGCCCGCTAACGAAATGCTCGGGGTTAAAAAGTGCTGGCTGCGAGCGATGCGGCAAGGCCTCGTCAGCCGTGGGCAGCTTGGCCTTTTGCGCAGCTCGCGCCTGTCCGAAAATGAAGTCGTTTAACATAGCTTTACACGCCTCAAAACTTGCTTTGTTGAATCGCTATCCGCGGGGCAAGCCCAGCTCACCAGAAGCACCGAGTGCGCTTCCAGCGCCGGGCGCCCACAATACGGCCTAGAGCGAGCGTCGGCCACAATGGCGCGCCATTAATGCAAGAATGATACACTGCGCGGCAGCAAACTTTACAGAGCTAAACCTCTAAATTCAGGGATAGAATTGGCTAAGCTCAAGAAAGCAGGCACGGCCCCCGCGATTCGGACCCTTGGGACCTTGCGCGCAAGTAAAGCGTGAGTAAAGCACAGAGCATTTAAAGACCGAGTATCAAACACACAGAGTCCTGCATACGGCTCAACCGAGAAGATGATGACCGCACACCCCACAAGCGCACTGATGGATAATTATGGCTCTCCGAGTTTAGAGTTTGCCCGCGGCAACGGCTGCGAGCTCTATACACAACAAGACCAGCGCTACCTCGACTTCGCCGCGGGCATCGCAGTCACCTGCCTCGGCCACTGCCACCCCGTTCTCATTGACGCTCTCGCGCAGCAATCGCAGCGACTCTGGCACACATCAAATCTCTACCGAATCGAGCAGGCGGAGCGCCTTGGTGCCCGCCTCGTAGAGAATAGCTTCGCTGACAAGGTGTTCTTCTGTAATTCGGGCGCCGAGGCAATTGAGGCCTCATATAAAACCATTCGTCGCTATTTCTTCGCCAAGGGTCAACCCCACCGCAATAGGATAGTTTCGCTAAGCAGCGCGTTTCATGGCCGCACGCTCGGCGCTATCGCCTCCGCCTTCAATTCCGCACATTGCGATGGCTTCGTAGTGGGTGACGCAGGCTTCGACCAAGCCCCCTTCGGTGATCTCGACGCACTGCTTGCGACAATCACCGACAACACTGCGGGAATAGTGCTCGAGCCGGTGCAGGGAGAAGGCGGCATCCGCCCTGCCGACAGGGCGTATCTCAAAGCCGTGCGCGAGCTCTGCGACGACAAGGGCATCCTGCTTCTGTTCGACGAGGTGCAATGCGGAATCGCTCGCACCGGCACCCTATTCGCCTATGAGCAGCTCGGCGTAGAGCCGGACATCTTAGCTAGCGCAAAGGGCCTAGGCGGCGGCATCCCAATCGGCGCCTGCCTAGCACGTGAAGAAATAGCCGCAGCCATGAGGGCGGGTAGCCACGGAAGCACATTCGGTGGCAATCCGCTTGCTACCGCGGTCGGCAATGCCGTTCTCGATGTCGTGCTCAATGACGATTTCCTGATCGACGTTAAGCACGCTGGTTTTCACCTGCGCAGCGGGCTCGAAGATCTCTGCGCCCGCTTTCCGAAGCAGCTCAAGGGCGTCACCGGCCTGGGCTTGATGATTGGACTGCAGTGCCACGCAGATGCAGCCGCGCTTATTCAAGGAGCTCAAGACAAGTCGCTTCTTCTGGTCAAGGCTGGCGGCAACTCTATTCGCTTCCTGCCGCCGCTTATCGTGAGCCATCAGGAAATCAACGAGGCCTTAGCAATCTTTGAGCAGGTATTAAATGATCACGCAGAGGCTTAATAATGATTAGAACAATCGGGGCTATAGCGAGGCTGACAGCTCTGCTGGCGTCTGTGCTCACATGTTTTGCAAGCTACGGACAAACAGCAACAGGGAGCCAGACAGAGGAACATGCCGTGCAGGAATTCAGTATAAATATAAGCGATGAGGCTATCGCCGATCTCCAATCGCGCCTTGCGCGCACCCGCCTTCCAGACCAGCTCGAAGGCACTTCGTGGCAATATGGAACGGAGAAAAACACGCTTAGCGAGCTCATCGCCTATTGGCGCGAAGACTTTGACTGGCGAGAGCAAGAAGCCATGCTCAACGCATTCGATCAGCAGCTTGTCGAAGTAGACGGCCTAAGCCTTCACACTATTCATCAGCGCTCCAACAATCCAGACGCGATACCTTTGCTGCTAGTACACGGCTGGCCGGGCTCCATAGCGGAATTTCATAAGCTTATTGGTCCTCTTACCGATCCCGAAGCACATGGGGGCGAGTCCATCGACAGCTATCACGTCATAGCCCCATCGCTGCCAGGCTTCGGATTTTCCGAGGCGCCCAAGGATCAGGGCTACAGCCCCGAACGCATCGCCCTACTCCTCGCAGGTTTAATGCAGGCACTTGGCTACGAGCGCTACGCGCTTGCCGGTGGCGACTGGGGCGCGGTCATAAACAGTCACCATGCCAATCATTTTCCTGAAAGACTCATCGGGCTGCATTCGAACATGCTGCTAGCCTCACCCCCCGAAGATGATTCAGCTCGAGACGCCGTGACTCCAAGCGAAGCAGCGCTTCGGGAGAGTCGCGGCAGCTACATGCGCAATGAGTTTGCGTATCAGCAAATTCAAGGCACCAAGCCGCAGAGCCTTGGCTATGCGCTCAACGATTCTCCTGCTGGGCTCGCTGCGTGGATACTCGAGAAATTTCACGGCTGGTCTGACATCCCGCAAGATGAGACGGGAGACGTATGGAGCGCATTTAGCAAAGACGAGATTCTCACAAACATCTCAATCTACTGGTTTACCCAGAGCATCACTTCGTCCATGCGAATTTACTATGAAAACAGGACGACGCCCCAAATCAAACCCACTGGCTTCATTAACGTGCCAACCGGCGTTGCACTATTCCCCGCCGAGATTTACATCACTCCGCGCGCCTGGGCAGAGGCGGCCTATGACATCCGCCATTGGTCGCAGTTAGAGCAAGGCGGTCACTTTGCCGCACTGGAGCAGACCGCGGTCTATCTCCGAGAGCTGAATACCTTCTTTCGTCTCCTGCGTTAATCTCGGATGCGTTAAGGACAGATCGAATTGGCCCGACAACAAAGTAACAATCTAAGAACAACAATATCCCGAAGGGACTCCCTATGACACAGAACAACCCCGATGGCCTGCTTGGCTGGATAGAGCGTTCGGGCAACAAACTGCCCGATCCCGTTTTTATTTTCGTTTACTGCATCTTAGGTGTCATTGGTATTAGCGTACTGACCTCCTTCCTGGGCGTTTCTGCAGAGCATCCCACTGCGCTCGCCGCAGACGGCACGCCGCAGCTCATCGCAGCGGAGTCGCTCTTATCTGGAGACAAAATTCGCAGGCTCTTAGTGTCGATGCCCGAAACTTTTTACCGCGTCCATCCTCTGGGCGATGTTCTCGTCGTTATGCTTGGCGCTGGCGTCGCCGAGCGCTCAGGTTTCTTCGCAGCGGCTATGTCTGGCGCTATGGCTAAAGCGCCGACTTTCTTACTAACACCCGCCGTTGCCTTGATAGGCATGTTAGGCAATCTCGCCACGGATGCCGCCTATGTTGTTCTCATACCCTTGGCAGGCGTGATTTTCGCCGCAGCGGGCAGGCATCCCATCGCTGGAATCGCTGCCGCCTTTGCGGGCGTATCAGGCGGCTTCTCGGCAAATCTCTCGCCGGGCCAACTAGATGCGCTGCTATTTGGCATCACGGAATCTGCGGCGCAAACGCTGCAGCCAAGCTGGCAAACTAATATGGCAGGCAATGCTTTCTTCATCATTGCGATGACTTTCGTCTTTCTGCCGGTGATCTGGTATGTCACTGACAAAATAGTCGAGCCTAAGCTCGCGCCGATCGTGCCCGGCGGAGGCACTTCAGATCAATTAATGAAGGACCCTAGTACCGCGCTTACCCCGCAGGAGAAAAAAGGGCTCAGCCAGGCCGGCATCGCCGCTCTAGGCATAGTGGCGCTTTGGACTTTCCTTACGATTGGCCCCGGCACCCCCCTGATAGATGAGACCGCTGAAGCGCAAGCGCAGCTGAGCCCTCTTTTTCGCTCTTTGGTTGCGGGTTTCTTCATCTTGTTTCTCGCAGTAGGCTGGGCCTACGGCAAAGCCGTTGGAACTATCAAAGACCACCGTGATCTCGTGAAAATGATGAGCGAGGCCATGGCCGACCTCGGCTACTATCTCGTACTGGCTTTTGCGGCCGCCCACTTCGTTGCGCTGTTCAACTGGTCCAATCTCGGCCTAATATTCGCGATTAACGGCGCAGAGCTTCTCAATAGTGCCGCGCTGCCCGACTCGCTACTGCTCGCGTTCATCCTCCTGTTCTGCGCATTCGTAAACCTCTTTGTCGGCTCGGCTAGCGCGAAATGGGCGCTGCTCGCACCCGTCATCGTGCCCATGCTCATGCTCGTGGGCATCAGCCCGGAGATGAGCACGGCAGCTTATCGGGTAGGCGACGGGGCGACGAATATCGTAACCCCGCTCATGCCCTACTTCCCGCTGATCCTCATTTTCTGTCAGCGTTGGGAAAAGGACTTTGGCATTGGCAGCCTAGCCGCGACTATGCTTCCCTACTCAGCCTTGCTGCTACTCTCTGGACTCATTTTGACGATTCTTTGGGTAGTTATTGGGCTGCCACTGGGACCAGGGGCGAGCGTGAATTTCAGCCTCTAAGCCTTGAGCGGACGTCGTCGCACAGCCGCACATTAGAGTTAGATCAATTCCTTGCTTATAGAAAAGCGGGATACTGCTCTGAGTTTTATTGTGCTCAGGTGATTTTCAGTTGCACACCTAAGCCTAGGCACTGAATCATGAGCAACAATTCACGAGCAACAATTCACGAGCAACAATTCACGAGCAACAATTCACGAGCAACAACAAGAGCGCTGAGTGAATACGCGCCTACCGGAGAAAAAAACGATGTATGCCCGATCGAAATCTTTCGCCTTAGCTATCCCCTTCATTGCTGCGCTTGGCCCTTTTAGCCACGCCCAGGAGATCAGCTACCCCGATGACTTTGCGGAGCCTATGCCGCTTTTAGAGGAAGTGTTGGGAGAATTCCATTTTCCTGTTAGCACCGACTCGGAACTCGCTCAGCGGTACTTCGATCAAGGCATGCAGATGATGTATGCCTTCGCTAAACCAGAAGCCGCGAGATCATTCAGAGAGGCGCAGGCGGCCGACCCCGAGTGCGCACTATGCTATTGGGGCGAAGCGTGGAGCTGGGGCTCCTATCTAAACGGCGCGATGAGCACTGCAGACGCGCCACGTGCTTATGCAGCAATGAACAAAGCGCTAGCGCTTATCGACAGTGCGAGCGACAAAGAAGCCGATCTGATTCGATCTTTACGATCACGCTATATCGCAGACTACAAACCGGAAGATCGGCGCACTCAGGATCAAGCCTACGCCGACACTATGGCTACACTCGCGGGGCGTTATCCTGACGACCTAAATATCGCGACGCTCTACGCCGATGCGCTCTTTCTGCTTGAAGAGAGGCGCGGTTATCGCCGCTTAGAAGACCCAAATGTCATTCGCCTGCACGGCGTTTTAGAAAGCGTCTTGGCACGCGACATTACTCACCCAGGCGCCTGTCATCTCTATGTACATGCGACGGAGTCAACCCCGACACCGGAGTTAGCTGCACCCTGCGCAGAATTTTTGGGCAGCTCCATTCCCGGCGCGAGTCACATTAACCACATGCCAAGCCATACGTGGAATGAGCTCGGTTTGTGGGAGGAAGCCGTGCGTGCCAACACCATCGCATGGCATTCCGATCAGAAAGCTGCAATCGGCAAAGGCGTAGCGATCTATCCCACTCACAACCTCAATATGCTCTACTATGCCGGCAGCATGGGCGGAGCCAGCGCGGCGTCAATTCAGGCTGCGAAAGACCTCGCTAAGCTTAATAGTAATAGCGCTATGCACGCGATGTCTCTGGTGCGGTTTTCGCGCTTCGATGAAGCTATCGCACTAACTAATGAGCCTAAGGGCGACGTTAATCTAAGCATGTATGAATTCTCGCAGGCCTATGCCGCACTGAAGCTTGGTGATACAGATCGCGCGCG
>JAYOBL010000047.1:12217-12729 GCA_038104835.1 Gammaproteobacteria bacterium
AACCAGCACTGCGCGGTTCCGATTTCACGACGGTAAAGACATCATTGGCGCGCTGGCAGGGATACTCGAAGGAGAAATCGCCTGGGAGGAAGGCAAGCTAGAGGCTGCTGCAGAGGCCTTTAGAAAAGCGACCCGCTACTACGATAGCCTCAATTACGATGAACCCGAACCCCTGCCGTTTTCGCCTAGACATTGGCTTGGAGCTGCCTATTTAGAGCTTGGCGCCTATGATGCGGCGCTCACCGAGTACCAGCTCGATCTAGACGACCACCCGAACAATGTGTGGTCGCTTTACGGAGTAAACGCCGCGCTCGAGGGTATGGGACGCGGCACCGATGAATCGGCTGCCGCATTGCAGGAGGCGCTAGATTACGCCGACATCTGGCTAGCTTCTTCAAAACCGCAAGCGTACTAACTAACAAACACCATGCCACAGCCGCCCTCGACGCCGGTGCTGACTCTCGCGGCTGAGAGTCGGTGACGGTCCGCTATTACTCAAGCAGAGGCTTCTA
>JAYOBL010000047.1:12739-17203 GCA_038104835.1 Gammaproteobacteria bacterium
GAGCAAACCCTCCTCGATTTTCCCGAGTGCTTTACGCAGAATTGCGCGATGCGTTGACGTTGCCAAACAGGCTGCGCATAACCATTTTTTCATAGTCCTCAAGATGAGAATCTCGTGGATTGAGACTCTCGTCCTCGGCGCCTTGGGCCTTCATCAATGCATACTGCTGAATAATGAGGAGCGGTAGAACGAGCTTTTGCCTAAGCGCGATACTTAGCCGACTGCTCGGGTTGTCCTGCAGTAACACACTGTGGCCGGAAATCTTGAGCGTCATCTCGACGCTAAGCTGAAACTCGGCATACAACTCTTTCCAGAATCCGCCAAACTTAGGATGCTCTCCCATATAGGCCGTTAGCTCGAAATTGGATTTGCTCATGCTCTGCATGCTGTTATCAACAAGCGCTTTAAAAAACTTCGAGCCGCGATACAGCGACTGACATTCGCCCAGCCGGCCTTCGTTCTCGAGTTGTTTTAGAGCTGACCCCAAACCGTAGTAGCCAGGCACATTTTGCTTAAGCTGCGCCCAGGCTCCAACGAAAGGTATTGCCCTTAGATCCTCGAATTTGAGACTGCTACCACCACCACGCTTAGTCGGTCTGCTGCCAATATTCGTAAGGCCGTAGTATTTAAGCGTGCTCATTTCTTCTAGATACGGCAGAAAAAGCGGATGGGCTTTAAAGGCGCGATATTGCTCGTGGCTTATCTCTGCTAACTCTTCAATGAGTGCACGCTGATCGCCCTCGAGTTCACGCTCGGGTTTTTCATAGAGATTATTTTCAAGGCCCGCCGCTAGAAGCTGACGCAGATTGTGATTTGCTGCTTCAGCGTTGCCGTAGTAAGAGCTGATAGTCTGCCCCTGAACGGTGAGCTGTATCTGATTGCTCTCGATACGCTTACCAAGCGCGGCGTAGAAATCGTAGGTGCTACCGCCACCGCGCGCAGGAGGACCACCGCGACCATCGAAGAATGCGACCTCGATCCCCGCTGCGCGAGAAACCTCGGTAAGATCTTCTTTGGCGCGGAAGATGGCCCAGTTGGCCATAAGATAACCGCCGTCTTTGGTCCCGTCGGAAAAGCCAAGCATGACTGTTTGCTTGTTGTTGCGGTTGCTCAAGTGCTGGCGGTAAGCCGCGTGCTGGTAGAGCCCCGCCATGGCAGAACCCGCTTCTGCTAGGTCATCGATAGTTTCAAAAAGCGGCACAATGTCGACACGAATCGCAGCGCCTTCGGGCGTTAGGAGATTCAACAGCGTCATGACACGCACGATATCGATAGCACCGCGGCAGTTGCTGATTATGTATCGATGGCAGCCCGCCTCGCCGTTAAGCGCCTGAATCTCAGCTATCGTCGCTAAAGACTGGATAGTGTCAATCTCGAGAGGATCGCTCAGCTTGAGAGCACTCAGATCAGAGGTGGCCTGTGTCCCTTTGAGGTTTAGCATCGCTTCGATCTGCTCGGCGGGGTCAAGCTGTTCAAAATTTTCGGGTAGCAAGCCGACGAATTGCGCACAGAAATTGTCGAAAGCGCGGCGAACCACACGGGAGTCTTGGCGGATATCAAGATTCGCGAAATGAAAACCAAAGGCGTTGAGTTTATTGCGAAATGAGCGCAGCTTCCCCAAATACAGCCCCTTATAGTCTTCGCATAGGGTCTTCTCAATTTGATCTACTGCTTCATGGAGGCCGGCTAGGCTCAGCGACGTCCTGCCAGGCTTTGTGATTTCCTTGTAGAGCTTGCGCTCGATCTTTTCTAACTTTTTGTAAATCCCCTTAAAGCTAAGCCTGCGCTTTAGATCGCGCACATCGCGGTGATAGCAAGCCATAATGAGTGACCGCAGCTTCTCGGCAACTTGCCGTGTCACCTCGGCATTGACGAAAGGGTTGCCATCGCGATCGCCCCCAGGCCAAAAGCCGACGCTCAGCAGCTGATTGGTGGCGGCGCTGCGCTCAGGCAAGACATTGCCAAGACCGTCGATTATCTTACCAATGGCCTCATAGAATATATTGCTCAGGTACCAGCTAAGATTCGTCGCTTCATCGAAAGGCGTAGGCTTTTGCTGATTGAAAAATGGCGTGTTCCCCAATTGCTGAAGAAGCTCTCTTGACTGCGAAATATCCTGCTTACGAATCGCCGCGACAAGATCCGTGATAATGGCGAGCACTTGTCCGGGATAAAACTGCGTTGGGTGCGCTGTCAGAATAACCTTACTGCCAAAACTCCTAAGGGTCTCTGCAAGCTGCTCTTCTAGCCCGTCGGCTTTTATTCGATCCATGAGCAGGCGCAACACATTGTTTTCGTCTGTCTTGTGCACCTTTGGATAAGCCGCGTCTTCGAGCGCATCGACCAAGACGACCTGCCTCTCCACGTATTGGATTACACGAAAGAGAAACTGTATCTGTTCCTGTTCTGAATAATTCGGCCTGTGGGTGGCAAAGAAATCGGCCAGGATTTCGGCCGGATCCTCACCATTAGCTAGCCCTTTTTGCGCTCGGGTTTCTAGAAGCGGTAAGAGCACGCCTGTCTGTTGCACGCCATCGAGAGGGAGCGTCAAGAACAAACCGTTGTAGAGCTGATAATTCAGTTCAACGAGATTCTCGTACTCTGTGTTGCTCGGTATCTGACTATGGCTTATCCCGCTATCCATGACTGCTTCCCTTCAATATTCTGTGAACCAATTTCACTTAGCTCTCTCCCAAGATTGAGGCTCCTGTAAGCCGAACGCCTGCAAACGACTACAATTGACTACAAAATTGCCGTGAGTTAGGCGCTAGGCATACGCTTTTCAACTGCCTATACTCGTATGATAAGTCTGCTCTGGCCAGCACAAACACTTTATTCGGTGAGCATTGAATACTTGGATATCTGATTCCCCAATCCCGCTCACCTCACTTTACCGACAGCCCCTACTTTGAGCCTCTAACCCATGCTTCGACATCATCGCGCCTCTATGTTTGCACTGAATTCCCGACCTCAATCTCGCACCTCGATGTTTAGCCTTGTCGGCGCAACTGTGTGTGTCGCATTCTGGAGCAACCCGCTCTCGGCTGCACAAGCTTCCGCTCAGTCGGGCAGCTTCGATATCTGGAACGCGCTCATGCTTGCCATCGTACTGCTGACAACCGCATCGAGCGCCGCGCTTTCGGTGGCAGCATGGAGGCAGTGGCAAGCCGGTTGGCGACTCGTGGCAGCGCTACCTATCGCCGCACTGCTCGTCTGGGTGGCTTGGGTGAGTGTTTCTCGGTATCTCGATCCTAATGCGCACAGCCTTTGGTCCTTTGAATTATTTGGCTGGGCTCTGCTAAACCTTCTCTACATGGCTACGGTTCTTACCGCCAAGCGCACTTTCGAGAAATCGGAATCGAACGAGTAGCGACCGAGACGCAAGGAGACATTTCGCGTTAGTTTCGGCTATTGCTCTTTGTACTCTTCAAACCCGCCATCAATACTGTAGGCACTCTCAAAGCCCTGCTCGGCCAGATAAGCTGCGGCGCTTTGGCTTGAGTTTCCATGATAGCAATAGACTAGTACTGGCGCGTCGAAATCAGCGGTAGCGACAAACTCTGTGACATTAGCGCCGCTCAGATGCACGGCACCGGGAACACAGGATTGCTCATAAGACTGCTCATCACGGCAGTCGAGCAGATAGACGCTCCCACGGCCTTTTTCATCCATGATTTGCTGAGCACGATGCCAAGTGATTCTTTCAAAGTTCATTTGCTCTCCGAGAAATATTCCGAGGGGCTTTTAGTATTTACAGCGTGAGTACGCCAACGGCAAAAAAAGCCAAGGTTGCAATCCCCGCGCTTAGCAGCGCATAGGGCAGCTGCGTACGGACATGATCGATATGATCGGTCGCAGCGGCCATCGATGCCACAACAGTCGTGTCGCTTATGGGAGAAGCGTGATCGCCGAACACGGCTCCCGACAGCACAGCTGCCAGAAAAATTGAGGCGTTCACGTCAAGCGCGAGCACGATCTGCATGGCCAGCGGGATCATAATAGCGAAAGTGCCCCAGCTCGAACCTATAGAAAAAGCAATGAACGCTGATAAAACAAACAGCAGTGGCAGCAGCGCGGCCATGGGTACTGCGCTTTGTGCAAGCTGCGCCACATAAATGCCCGTGCCCAGGGCGTTGGCTATATCGCCAAGCGCCAATGAGAAAAGCAAAATCATCGCTACGGGAAGCAGTCCGCCAGCGCCTTTAAAAAACAGCTGCATAAGTTCTTCGATACGAGTTTGGCGCCGAACGAGCCCCAGCACCCACACAGTAGTCAAAGCAAGCAGCACTGCCCAAAGCACCGAGGTAGAGCCAGATCCTGCGCTGATATCGCCGTCTCCTGTTACATAGAGCGCCACAGGCATAGTGATAATTAGCGTCGCAATTGGGACTAGCATAGTGCTCGCCGCATCGCTGTCTTGATGCGCCATCTGATCGGCCATTACCGCAGGGTCAACCATAGGTG
>JAYOBL010000048.1:0-523 GCA_038104835.1 Gammaproteobacteria bacterium
GTCGTCGTCGTAGTGCATTGCCTCGTTGTCCCCCGAGTCTTTCTGCTCTACCTGTAGGCGGAAGCGCTCCGCCTGGTCTTCCGGATCGTTCAGCTCGGAGAAGCCGTTTGCTAATTCTCGGCGCCCAATAATGAGCTCGAAGCGGTCGGTAATCTCAGGATTGTCCTCATTCCGACGCGCAAGCGGCGAGACTTCGATCGGGTACTCGGTAATAAACGTTGGCTGATCCAGCTCATGCTCGACTTTCTCTTCGAAGATCTCAATTAAGATCTTGCCCTTCCCCCAGCATTTGTCGTAGTTAACCTCCAATCGGTCCGCGAGCGCCATAAGCGACTCTTTACTCGCGAATTCGGCATCATCATTCACGTCACAGTACTTCTTAATCGAATCCACCACGGAAAGCCTGTCGAAGGGTTTAGAGAAATCGTATTGAGAGCCCTGATAATTGATAAGCGTAGTGCCAAGCACATCCTGAGCGATGATCTTGAATAGGTCTTCTGTCAAATCAATGAGGTCTGTGTAA
>JAYOBL010000048.1:534-6311 GCA_038104835.1 Gammaproteobacteria bacterium
TCGAGCATCGTGAACTCGGGATTGTGACGCGTGGAGAGTCCTTCGTTGCGGAAGTTTCTGTTGAGCTCGAATACTCGATCGAAGCCGCCGACCACCAGACGCTTAAGATAAAGCTCTGGCGCCACGCGTAGATACATATCTTGGTCTAGAGCATTGTGGTGAGTCACGAACGGCCTCGCGGTAGCACCGCCAGGAATCACCTGCATCATGGGCGTCTCGACTTCCATGAAACCCTGCGCTTCGAAATAGTTGCGAATACAGCGCACGATCTTAGAGCGCACGGCGAATACGCGCCGAGACTCCTCGTTAACTATCAGGTCTACGTAGCGCTGCCTGTAGCGCATCTCCGTATCTGCAAGCCCCCTATACTTATCGGGCAGCGGCCTCAGGGATTTTGTCAGCAAAACAAAATTGGCCACGCGCACCGTGAGTTCGTTCTTGCCCGTTTTAAACAGCTCACCTTCGACACCGATGATGTCGCCAAGATCCAGGCCCTTAAGCTCTTCTGCCAACTCCTCGGGCAGCGACTTGTTATTGAGATAAAGCTGCATCTGCGCGGCCCCATCTTGGATAACCGTAAAGGGCCCGCGCATACGGATGATCCGACCCGCGAGAGTCACGCTAAGCGCCTCACCTTCGAGGGACTCTTTATCGAAGCCGACGTATTTTTCGATCAGCTCGGCCGAATCAGAGTTCGGAGTGAAATCATTAGGAAATGCGACGCGTTTGTCTCTGATCGCAGATAGCTTTTCACGCCTGGCCGCAACAAGCTTGTTCTCATCCTGCGAGTCTTGGCTGCTAGTCGCGCTCTGTTCTGGGCTATCCTGTGAAGTCATTCTGTTTCCTTTTCGTTTCGCTTTCTATTTTTTACTTTTTGATTTGCTAACCAGTTTTCTAGCCAGCATCAGCCCGTCGGGTTCAAAGCCCCATCTTGAGACTGGCTTCGATAAATTTGTCGAGATCACCATCAAGCACTGCACCGGTATTGCTTGACTCGATATTGGTACGCAGGTCTTTGATACGAGACTGATCGAGCACATAGGAGCGGATCTGACTACCCCAACCGATGTCTGCTTTGCTGTCCTCTGCTTCTTGAGCGACCTCTTTGCGTTTTAATTCTTCCATCTCATAGAGCTTTGCCTTGAGCTGTTTGATTGCCGCATCTTTATTCTTATGCTGCGATCGTTGACTCTGGCACTGTACAACGATACCGCTCGGCTCATGGGTAAGGCGCACAGCAGAGTCGGTCTTATTCACATGCTGCCCGCCCGCCCCACTCGAGCGATAGGTGTCGATGCGAACTTGGCTCATGTCCAGCTCGACTTCGATATCATCATCGATTTCCGGCGACAGAAATACCGAAGCAAAGGATGTGTGACGCCTGCTTCCTGAATCGAAGGGCGACTTGCGCACTAAGCGGTGAACGCCGGTTTCGGTGCGTAGCCAGCCGAAGGCGAACTCGCCGCGAATATGCAGCGAGGCGCTTTTGATTCCAGCGACTTCACCACCAGACACTTCCAACAGCTCAGCGTCAAAGCCTTTCGCTTCGGCCCAGCGCAAATACATACGCAGCAGCATATCCGCCCAGTCCTGCGCCTCTGTGCCACCGGAGCCGGCCTGAATTTCAAGGAAGGCATTGTTGGCATCCATAGCGCCCGAAAACATGCGCCGAAATTCGAGCGATTCTAGCCGAGAGGTATGCAGAGCCAAGTCCGATTTAGCCTCCTCGAATAGTTCAGCGTAATTCTCTTCGCCGGCAAGGCTGAGCAGCTCTTCGATATCTACTAGCGCTGTCTCTAAGCCCTCGATTGTTTTCACTACGCTCTCAAGGGCAGACCGCTCTTTACCCAGAGCCTGCGCATAGTCCGGCTTGTCCCAGATAGCCGACTCCCCAAGCTCGAGCTCGACTTCGGTCAGCCGTTCACGTTTGGTATCGTAGTCAAAGATACCCCCTCAGCGAATCCGCTCGCTGACGTAGGTCTTTTAGCTGGGAAAGAGGCGCGTTGATTTCTAGCATGGTAAGGATCCGCTCACAGAGATAGGGGGACAAGCCCCTTACCGACAAGGCGTGCATTTTACTTGAATTGCGCGCCCATGACGAACTCTGGGCGTTCTAATAGCTCGCCGTGGTACGCTAGGCGCAATTTTGAACAGCAGTCATGCGACCGTATTAGACAAGTCACGCAGGTATCCACGCGCCATGACAAGTACTACCGCGCAACCAGAGCGCTCAAAGACCCTGAGGGTAGAGAATGCCCGAATCTCTTGGTTAGATTCCGGCCTGCCCTACTCCCTCGACTTCGAAGACACGTATCACTCTTCCGCGGGAGCGCGCGAGGAAAGCCGAACGCTGTTTATCGAAGGCAATGAACTGCAGTCACGCTGGCGCGACGCGGATAAACCTCTTTTCACCATTGCAGAATTAGGATTCGGCTGCGCACTGAATTTTCTTCAGACCTTAGTCTGCTGGAGACAAAGCGATGAGAAGCCGGCGAAGCTTCACTATATCGCCTTCGAAAAACACCCCCTTCGCACTAGCGATCTCACACGAGTCCTAGCGCTCTGGCCCGAGCTCGCGCCACTTGCTGAACAGCTGCTTGCCCAGTATCCGGAGCATGGCGCCGGCTGTCATAGGCTATTTTTCGGCAATGACGTTTGCTTAGACCTGCACTACGGCGACGCGCTAGAAAGCCTACAGTCGCTCGATATCGCCGAGAGCCCGGGAGTCAACGCATGGTATCTAGACGGCTTCAGCCCAGCGCTCAATCCCAAGCTGTGGGATGAATCCATCGCCCTGGTGATGCGTCGACTGAGCGCGCCCGGGGCCACAGCTACCAGCTACAGTGTTGCCGGTCAGGTTCGGCGAGCGCTGAGCCAGCACGGCTTTAGCGTAAGCAAGCGCGAGGGGTTTGCCCGTAAGCGTCATAGTCTCTTTGCCTCTCTGGATTCGAAAGAGGACGCTCAACAAGAAAAAACTTCACCACCTTCCTCAAAAAACGCTCGCGTGCTTATCATCGGCGCGGGCTTGGCCGGCTGCACGACAGCCGCAGCTTTTTTGCGCCGGGGGTATCGAGTACAACTCCTCGACGCTGGCAAGGCGCCCCTTAGCGGCGCTTCAGGGATAGCACAGCTAGCGTTAAGACCAAGACTGTTTCAGAGCGCAGAGCCGCAGGCGAGCTTCTTTCTTCAGGCTTTCACCAGCGCACAGCGGCTGTGGCAGCTCTGCACAGACAGCTGGCACCCTAGCGGCGTCTTACAGTTCGCTGGGGCCATGAACAAGAAATCGGAAACAAGCAGCGAGAGAATTAGAAAGATCTATGACTCCAGATCTGTGCAATATCTCAGTGAAAAAGACGCCAGCGAATTATCGGGATTGCCAGCAAGAGAGCCCGCTTACTATTTCCCCAGCGGTGGCTGGATCGCTAGCGAGAAGCTAGCCGACGAGCTACTCGCGCCCTGGCAAGACGACGAGTCATTGGAAGTCCACACCAACACAAGAATCAGCCAGCTTAGCCGCACTACCCTTGGCGCGTGGACGGCGAGCGCTGACGACAAACTCTTTACGGCAGACTGTGTAGTGATTTGTAATTCACACGCCGCCGCCTCATTGTTCGACGAGTCCTGCTTGCCCGCTAAACTTCGTTTACAAAATTCGCGCGGACAAACAAGCATCGTTGACCCAACTCCCGCCAGCGAAAGTCTGTCGGCAGTAGTGTGCTCGGAACGCAGCCTGTTTCCGCCTCTGCGCGGCTGTCAGACAATTGCAGCAAGCTATGGTCAGGGGGAGCACACAGCAGAGGCGCAGGCCAATGCCAGCGAAGCGAATCTTACGGGCGCGAATTCACTTTTCGATACGCCGCAGTTCACCCAGGAGCGGCGCAGCCAGAGCGCCACACGAAGCGCTGGGGAAGACTTCATCCCCCTTGTGGGGCCAGCACCTGATGTAGATAACATCGAAGAGGACTTTGCCCTTTTGCGTCGAAATGCCCGGGCAGCGTCTGACCAAACCTCCGGCAAGCCTATCGCCTCTCACAGAGGGCTCTATCTTAATATTGGCCACGGCTCTAATGGCCTTGCCAGCACGCCTCTGTGCGCGGAATTCCTAGCCAGCCTCGCGGCCGGCGAACCTTCGCCGCTCAGCCGCCGCGAGCGCGATATTCTAGAGCCCGCACGCTTCATTCTGCGCGCGATGAAGAAACAGCGCGCATAGCTAGACCGCCCTATCACCGCGCGCAAAGAACGCAGTGACTACCTTAGCCATAGCCTCGGCATCCTTACTCCCCGCCAGCTCACGAATCGAGTGCATACCAAAGGTAGGCACACCAACATCCGCCGTTTCTAAACCCAGCGAGGCGGCTGTGATTGGGCCTATGGTGCTGCCGCAGGCCATATCGGCACGCATCGCGAATGACTGCGAGGGAACTCCCGCCCCATTGCAGAGCTTTTTAAATAGCGCGGTGGTATGCGAATTGCTCGCGTAGCGCTGGTTCGCGTTGATTTTAATGACCGGACCGGCGTTGAGTATGGGGCCATGGGAGTCATCATGGCGATCAGCAAAATTGGGATGCACGCCGTGGGCATTGTCTATGGAGAGCATGTTCGACACGCTCATGAGGCGATCGAAGCCGTCGAGACTCGCAGCTTCCGCTTGCAAGAGACGATCGATAACCGCCCGTAGGAATGGCCCTTGGGCGCCAGAGCTCGACACGCTGCCAACCTCCTCATGATCGTTACACACCACTATCGAAGTGTAATCGTCCCCCGCTTCGATCAGAGACTCCATGGCAACAAAGCAGCTAAGCAAATTATCTAGCCTCGCGGAGGCAAGAAACTCGTCCTGCAGCCCTACTAGCGACGCACCCTGAGTGTCGTAGAACATAAGCTCATGGGAGAGAATCGATTGTGGCTTCAAGCCCTGCTTTGTCAGCTCTTCTAATAACAACGAATCTAAGTCGAACCCGCTGTCGTCCCCAGCAAGCGCAACGATAGGCGCCATCTCTGTCTGCGGATTGATCTTCCTACCCTCATTCGCCGTGCGATCAAGATGAATCGCGAGACTAGGGATAAAGGCCACAGGGGTTTGCGCATCGAATAACGCGCTAGCAACAGCGCCGTCTGCAGCCTCATAGTCCACTCGGCCGGCTAGCGATAAGTCGCGGTCAAACCAAGGGTTCAAAAGAGCTCCGCCATACACTTCGACACCCAGCTGGACATAGCCTTTCTTCTGAATCGACGGCGTAGGTTTGAGCTTAAGACAGGGACTATCAGTATGCGCGCCAGCTACGCGCAACCCGTCAGCCACGACGCTGCTACGCCCCTTGGTGAAGGCAATAATGGCCGAGTCGTTGCGCGTCACGAAATAGCGACCGCCCTGCTCCAAATTCCAACTCTGGGAGTCCGATAGCCGTTCGAACCCCGCGCCTTTAAGCCGCTGTCCCATGGCTTCAACGGCGTGGAAAGGTGTGGGGGACTGGTCTAAGAACTCAATGAGTCGCTGAATAGTGGAAGCAGACATAGTGGAAGCAGACATAGAGCGAGGGGTCTCCGGAACGCATTGCGAATTAACAACGAGCAAAAAAGGCGAGCGTTGTTATGACACTGTATTATCGAGCAAATTGAAGAAGCAGTATAACGCAAAAGGGCCCCCTACTCGGGAGCCCCTTGCCTAATACATCCGACGCAACGACACGAGGCCAGCGCCAGCAACAGGTGAATCGCTAGCGAATTTCTAGCAATTCAACCTCGAAGATAAGCGCCGAATTGGGCGGACTAGCCGG
>JAYOBL010000048.1:6321-15821 GCA_038104835.1 Gammaproteobacteria bacterium
GCGTAGGTGACTGCTCACCGTAGGCAAGCGTCGGCGGTAAGAATAAGCGCCACTTATCGCCCACTTTCATGAGCTGCAACGCTTCCGTCCAGCCGCTTATGACCTGCGACAGTCCGAATTCTGCGGGTTCACCGCGATCGACCGAGCTGTCGAATACCGTGCCGTCAATCAGCGTGCCATGATAATGCGCTAGCACTGCATCGCTAGCGGTAGGAGATGCGCCATCAGCTGGCCCGCTTGCAATTACTTCGTACTGCAGACCCGAAGCAGTGGTAGTTACGCCCTCTTTAGCACCATTGCTGTCGAGGAATGCCTGCGTCGCGGCAGCATTCTCTTGCATCTCAGCTTGAGCTGCGGCGGCCATGCGCTCTTGGAATAGCTGAATCGCCGCAAAGACCTCTTCATTACTCAGCTGCACGACTTCGCCCGCCGCGTCGCGCATGCCAGCCACGAAGCTATCCATGTCAATGCCTTCAATGATTCCCTGCGAGACGAGGTTTTGACCGATATTGACCCCAATGGAGTAACCGATGCGCGCATCTTCGCTGCTTAAATCGATCTCGGATTGAGCTAGCACGGGGGATGTGAAAACTGCCAGTAGCAGCCCTGCAGCCATACCGTGAGTGCGCAGGCTAGTATTGGAAAAAAATGACATTGAGGGGCCTTTTAGTAAGTAGAAGAAAAATATGCTTCCTACGACGTCACCACGGTCTGGCGGCTGACGAGAAGCAGTGGTTCACCCGCGCAAAATCTAATGATTAATGATAGATTTTCGAGTCTCTTGCACTCGCAAGGAGTAGAGCCTCAATCGCGTTTCCGGCAGTCTAGCGAGGAAAGACTGGAAATACCACCCGCCCTCTAGGCTCGAATGCTACACTGAGCGCATGCTGAACCGCCCCAGCCAGGAGGCTCAATGACGATGCAGTTAACTCTCCGCAATGCCCTGTTTCCACTTATCATCAGCGCACTCGGCCCCTTGCTTGTGAGCTGCTCTTCGCCCTATACCGTCTCGGTGAACAATAATGCGGTGTTCGACCCCCAGGGGCGACTTTATACCGGCGAAGTCCGCAGTGCAGACCTACAGGGCTGCATCAACTTCGCTGTGCGTCAGCAAAATTTAGCGAATGAAGAGGCGCTCGAGGTTCTCGCCTGCGCCAATTCCGAGGTCGATGATCTTGGTAACATAGCCCAGTTGGAGAACCTGCGCTTCCTCGACCTAGGCAATAACCGCATCAGTAATTTGTCACCTCTAACACGGCTCAGCAAACTCAGCGGCCTAAATTTGAGCAACAATCAAGTAAGCGACGTTTCGCCCTTGCTGCGCATGCCGGCGCTACGCTCGCTAAACCTGAGCGGCAACCTTGGCATACCTTGCGAAGACATTGCCGCCCTGCAGGCAAAATTGGAAAGCAATTTCACGCCACCGGCTTCCTGTCTTTCATGATGCTCTGGGCTGTCATTGCGCTCTAGGCAGTCATAGCGCTCTAAGTAGCCCTGTGGCTGAAGGCAGTTTGAGCCGCTCTAGGCAGCCCTCGAGGTCGGAGAACCGGAATGGAATCTGAATTGCTCGTCGATGCCGGTCACGAGTGCCGCCTCAGCATCCAACAGCTCGTTAATTCGCGCGTCTACGTCCACGCCTGCGGCAGGACCATAGAGCCTGGCAAGATCGAGATAATCCTCGTAGTGCCGCGCCTCAGACTTCAAGAGGCTGCGGTAGAACTTAGCTAACTCGGCGTCTAATAATGGCGCTAAGGCTGCGAAACGCTCACAGGAGCGCGCCTCGATAATCGCACCGATTAGCAAAGTATCCACGAGCTGAGCCTCACCTTTCGCGCTGCTCAACGCGCGCAATGAAGAAGCGTAGCGTGAGGCACTCACGCTCTCGTAGCTCACGCCTCGCGCCTGCATGATCTCCACCACCTGTTGAAAATGCAGCAGCTCCTCGCGGGCGAGCTGCGACATTTTTTTCAGCAACTCAGGCCGGTCGGTGAATTTGTACATAAGATTCATTGCTGTCGAGGCGGCCTTTTTCTCACAGTTGGCATGGTCAATTAATAGAACCGACTGATTTGCGCAAGCGGCTTGCAGCCATGCCTGCGGCGTTGTGCAGCGCAAAAAATCCAGTATCGGTTTCAGCAGCTCGGCGTCTCTGTCTAACACTTATGGACCCTCCCGGGGCTATTAATCTCTGCTATCATTCTAAATTCTGCCGCCCTACGGCTCATCCGAGCCTTGCTCTTCATTTAGAGAGGACAGTAGCTCGCTGCTATCGTCTTCGTCGGCAAGTGCCTCTTGCAAGACAGCAGTTTTATGCTGCTTGGCGGTTTTCGCTCCCAATAGCCGTAGTTTTTCCGTGCGCGAGATAAGGTTTCCGCGCCCGCTCTTCAGCTTGTTGTAGGCCTTGTCATAACTCGTATTGGCAGCTTCCATTTTTTTTCCGAGCTCTTCGATATCTTCGCTAAAACCGACAAATTTATCGTAAAGCTTACCGGCGGATTCAGCGATCTGCTTGGCGTTTTGATTCTGCTGTTCGAAACGCCAGAGGTTCTGAACCGTCTTTAACGTCGTGAGCAAAGTCGCCGGTCCAACGAAGATGACATTACGCTCGAAGGCGTCTTGGTTGAGATCAGGATCCTGTTGAATCGCTACGGAATAAGCCGCTTCTATGGGCATAAACAGGAAGACATAGTCGAGCGTGTTTACGCCCACCAGATTCTGGTAGCTTTTGGCAGAGAGTCCTCGAACATGGCTTCGAATCGACTGCACGTGGGCTTTGATATGACTCTCGCGCTCGGCAGCATCGTCCGCACTCGTGAACGCTTCCCAAGCTTTCAGCGAAACCTTCGAATCAATAATGATGTCGCGGCCCTCGGGCATATGGACGACAACATCAGGCTGCAGGCGAGCACCGTCTTGTGAATTCAGGCTTACCTGAACTTCGTATTCTTTGCCCTTTGTTAGGCCAGAGCGCTCAAGCAAGGTGGTAAGGATCATTTCTCCCCAGTTGCCCTGCGACTTATTATCCCCCTTGAGCGCGTTGACCAGATTCGCCGCCTCAACGCCAAGCCGGTCATTGAGCTCGTGCAATTTCTTAAGCTCGCCGCTCAACGAGAAGCGCTCTCTGGCCTCGGCGTTGTAGCTGTCTTCGACGCGCTTCTCAAAGGTCTTAATTTTTTCCTGAAGGGGATTGAGCAACCCCGACAGAGCAACCGTATTACGCTCCTCGAATCGCTTGCTTTTGTCGTCAAAAATCTCGTTAGCCAAATTTTTAAACTGCAGACTAAGCTCTGCCTTGGACTCCTTAAGAAGAGCGAGCTTTTCTTCGAACTGAGTCTTTTCAAGCTCCAGCTTGGTTTCCAGCACTGCGTTCTTCTCGTTAAGCCTTGCTGTCTCTGCCTGCAACGATTCTATGCGCTGAGCAGCTTCCTGACGCTGTTGAACTTGCTGCTGACCAAGCTCTTCTAGTTTTAGTTTCTCGGCTCCTAAAGAAGCGAGCTCGCGATAGCTTGCCTGGCTGCGCAAAAATAGGGCAAGACAAATTCCGCTGGAGAGCAGCAAAAGGAAGAGCAAGAGGCTGGTTAGTGAAAAACTCATAGTGTGTCTCGCGAGCTTGTGGCGACTCGAGGCTGCTTGTGGATGTTTCTCGAGATTCTGGTCGGGTTTCGCAGCAACAGCCTCGACCTTAGAAATAGACTCGCCGCGCCCCTTCGCTCAATGTTTGGCGTCAACGGCCACTAAGCGATAAACACCGGGCGCTAGCGAACCGTTTGGGCCGCTCCTACATCAGGTTGTCGTAAATGACCTGCATCAACTGCTCGGAGAGTTCAGCGCTTGAGGGTTCCGCGCTAGCTAAGGCCTCTATCGCGACGTCAATCGTCGTGCCCGTATCTAGCAGCCGCACGGCAAAATCCTGTGCCTCAGCCGCCTCATCGCTGCGTCCGCGTCGGAATAACCTACCGACAAATCCTGGCTCATCGGCCTCTTCCCGTAAACCCGCGAAGCGCACGCTGATGACTGATTGGTCTCTATTAGCATCGAGAATTTCTACTTCCGCGCGCTCAATAGACTGCCTTATCTGGACCCAAGCGCGCCCGTAATTTACGTCGAGCGCAAGTATCTCACCGGCGGAGGGGCTGCTGATAAAATTCGCTTTGCGCGCCGACTCGATGCTGCCTGCGAGCAAGCTGGAGGTGGAAGACTGGTAAACATCATTACGGTCAGCTAGGTACTGCGAGAGCGCCGTGAGAATCTGTCGCTCTCGGTCTTCCGAGTCCGACACTTCCGGCCAAGTCACGACGATCGGAAGAGGATCGGTGCGCAGATCCGATTGATGAGTCACGTAAATTTCCGAGTAGCCTGAATGCAGCCCCGGCTCGATACCGATTCGATATTTGTGGCGCAAAGTAGGCTCCGCATTGACTTCTACCCATGCCGTTTCGGCGATACCGCTTGTGGGATTTTCGTAATCAAGCGCTACGTTGAGACGCGACCAAAAGTCGCGAACCAACGGCCAGACTTGCGCAGGCGTTGCATCGAGAAGTATCCAGCGATCTTTGCCGAGATTCTGAATAATCACTCCCTCGCGCCGCCGTGTTTCTATCGGTTTGGGCAGCGGGATTTCATCAAAGGCCTCGGCGAGTTCGGCACCGGCGACAGCCTGGGGGATCACATACAGCTGATCTATCGTGTAGCTGTCTAGTTCTGGCGGAACTGACATAGGAGGCAGCACCGGAGCTTCGCGGTAATCCCCTACCCTATCGCGAATCAGCCCGTCTTCGCCTGTCAGACCTATTTTGTCTAGCCCAGGGATCGAGCAGCTGCACAGCAACAGCAACATCGCCACGAGCAGCGAATGCCTCCCTGCTGATTGTGAGGCTGAATCTGAGAGAGCCCTTTGAAAAAAGCGATTACCCATAGCTGTCCTAACCTTGCTTAACCCTGTTGCCGCGATTGCGGAGAGATGTCTAGTGTCCTGCGTCGAGCTTTGCCGCACGCAGCGCTGCCTCTACTTCGACGTGATATTCGTCAGCGAGTTCCACAAGCGGCAAACGGATACCGGGGGCGATCTTACCCAGCCGCTGCAATGCCCATTTAACGGGCACCGGATTCGCCTCAACAAATAGCTTGCTGTGGAGTTCATGTAGTGACGCGTCAGCCGCTTTGGCCCCATCGGCATCACCGGACAGAGCCAAACTGCACACTTTCGCCATTTGTGCGGGAGCCACGTTTGCAGTCACGGAGATAGCGCCCTTCGCGCCACCGAGTATAAGCTCACAGTTGAGGGCATCCTCGCCGCTATACACGGCAAGCCTATCGCTGCAGCGCTCAATTAGCTCTAAACCGCGCGCCATATCACCTGTCGCGTAATTGATTCCGACTATATTTTCAAGATCTGCGAGCCTGTCAACCGTCTCCAGTTCAAGGTCGCACATTGTCCGGCCGGGCACGTTATAGAGAATCTGCGGTACGTCAACGCCCTTAGCTATCGCCTCGAAATGCGCGAACAGCCCCCTCTGCGACGGCTTTGTGTAATACGGGGTCACGAGCAGGCAGGCGTCAGCGCCTTTGCGCTGCGCTTCCTGAGTAAACATTAGCGCTTCCGCGGTGTTGTTCGAGCCCGTTCCCGCAATCACAGGAATACGACCGCCTACTTGGTTCACACAGTGCGCGATGAGGTCGATGTGCTCATTGCTGCTGAGCGTCGCCGACTCACCGGTCGTGCCTACTACGACAATGCCGTGGGTGCCTTGGCTAATATGCCATTCAACGAGCGTATCGAAGGCAGCGAAGTCTATGCTGCCATCAGCCTGCATAGGGGTTACCAAGGCCACGAGGCTACCCTGTGGAGCTTGGTATTGTAATTGCGACATCATCTATCTCTCTTTACTGAAATTTGTCGAATTCTCCGATGCCATTCATACGGGGCTCGGAGACTAGCTCGTGTGATTTAGTCGGCAGTCGGCTCTGCCTGCTGCTCGGCTTGCTCCGCTACTTTGCTCGGCCAGGAATTGATTACCGCTTTGACGAGGGTTGCTAATGGGATAGCGAAGAACACGCCCGCCAGCCCCCACACGCCGCCAAATACGAGCACTGCGGCGATTATTGCAACCGGGTGCAGGTTCACAGCCTCGGAAAAAATAATCGGGACGAGCACGTTACCATCGAGCAGCTGAAGAATGCCGTAGGCAATGAGCGCCGTGTAGAACTCAGTGCCAACCCCCCATTGGACGAAAGCGATCGCGGCGACCGGGAGTGTTACCACCGTTGCGCCAATATACGGCACGACGACCGAGAGCCCAACCAGCACCGACAGCAGCAGAGCATAGTTCAGGCCCAGCGACTGAAACATGAGGAAACTAGCCAGACCCACGATCAGGATTTCTAGACCCTTGCCGCGAACGTAGTTAGAGATCTGCTGATCCATCTCCAGCCAGATTTTGCTCATCAGTGGACGATTTCGAGGCAGAAAGTTACCCGCCCAATCTATGAGCTGCGACTTATCCTTCATCACGAAAAAAACCAGAATGGGGACTAGAATGAGGAAGACCAGCCAATTGATTACGCCGGGGATGCTTGCGAGCGAATACTCAAGAATAACTTGACCGTAGCCGCCCAGCTCTCCGCGCACACCCAAAATAAACTCCTGTATTTGAGATTCCGAGAACAGGCTTGGATAGCGATCAGGCAGCAGCATAAGCGCCGCTTGTCCCTGACTTAGCAGATTAGGCAGCTCATCGATCAGACGGCGTAGCTGCTCCCACGCGCGCGGCATCAGAAAGACCAGCGCGATGAGAAACAATCCCATGAAAACCGAATACACAAGCACGAAAGCTAGGCGCTGCGACAGGCCATATTTCAGAAGGACATTGACCAAACCCTGCATCAAGTACGCAACTATGACCGCAGTGAGCAGTGGCGCGAGCGCGCTGCCGAGGCTGAGGAGCACCACGAAGCCGATGGACAGGAGCAGCACGAGGATAATCGACTCTTCGTCATGGAAATAACGATCGAAAAAATCGTGTATCAGCTTTTTCACATTCATGGGAGGGGCTCCAAAAGGGCGCTTTAGGCCTTGCGAATCCAATAGGTGTAAGCGCCACCGCCGCTCTCAAACTTCACAATCTGATTATCGCTTTGCGAGGCGAACAGCTTGAAGTCTTTCTCCGACGCGGGGTCGGTAGCAATGATCTTAAGCACCTGCTGCGAAGCCATGCCGTTAAGCGCTAATTTGGCTTTAAGCAAAGGCATCGGGCACTGTAAGCCGCTGAGGTCTAAGTCAATGTCGCAATTCAGAGTCATCACGGTATTTTATCAAGCATTGCCTAGGAATGCTCATGATCTAAGGCTTTAATTGCGGGTGTATTACAGTAAACTGAGCTAAAAGAGATCTCGTGCTCAACATAAGGAATCCAGCGCCGACCATGCCTAACGAAGCTACAACAGCGCACCGCTCTACTCTGAGTCCCGCTTCTCTGAGTCCTGCCTCAGCGAATCCTGGCTCGGCGCTGCCATGCCAAGGGCACGGTGCGACTGATTCGAAAATGAAGCGTTTGCTGTTCGCTGCTCTACCCGCAGCACTGTCTCTATGCCTTCTGAGCTCGAAATCACTTGGGCAAACCCCGCTCCCTACTCTCGGTGACCGTATATCGGGCACCGTGTCCATCGAACAGGAATATGCAATTGGACAGCAGTTCCTCGCCAGCATCAGGCGTGGGGCACCGACGATACCGGACCCGCTGCTCAACAGCTATTTAGAGAAGGTCACCTTTAGGCTCGCCTCCCGCAGCCAGCTGCAGGATCATCGCCTCTCGTTCGTCATCATCGACAGCGAGGAGCTTAACGCCTTTGCAGCCCCCGGCGGCATCATTGGCGTCAACACGGGATTGTTCCTAAACGCCCGAACCGAAGCCGAGTTCGCCTCGGTTATGGCCCATGAGATCGCGCACGTGAGCCAGCGTCATTTCGCGCGAGGAATTGACGAGGCACAGGCCGGAAGAATCCCGCAAATGGCGACACTGCTCGCAAGCGTTGTCGTTATGGCCACCTCGGATTCAGGCCATGGCGCGGCCGCACTAGCCGCCGCACAGGGAAGAGCGCTCGAAAACCAGCTTCGCTTCAGTCGCAGCAACGAGGCTGAAGCCGATCGCATCGGTCAAGACACCCTGTTCAATGCGGGCTTCGACCCCGAAGGCATGTCTTCTTTGTTCGAGCAGCTCATCGCTATCAACCGCTTCGGCAGGAGGCCACCTGAATTCCTGCTGTCTCACCCGGTCACTGAGTCACGCATCGCAGATGCGAGAAGCAGGGAATTCCGCTACCCGGACCGCGGCTACTCCCAGAGTCTGGACTACCAGATCGCCCGCGCACGTGTCATTGGCCACTACGCGGTCGACAAACAGGCTCTGGTCTCTGAAATGCGCCAGGCCCTGCGCAATAGCAGCGACTCGTTTACCCGCGATGCCAACCGCTATGCGCTGGCTATCGCTCTCTGGGAGGCCGAGAACTACGCCACCGCAAGCGCCACACTGGCACCGCTGTTAGCCAAAGACCCTAACCGCATCGCGTACGTGGTGACACAGGCCGAAATACTGACCAAGCAGAACGAAGCAGGACAGGCTCGGGCCTACCTTGAACGCCATCTGCAAATAAACCCTGGCAATCACGCGCTAACCATAGCCTATGCCGATGCGCTGATTTCCGCGCGCAGCTATTCCGAAGCAGGTGAGGTTTTGCAGCGCCACGCGGCCTCACGGCCAGATGATCATCACCTATGGGCGCTTATAGCCGAGACACAGGGCCAGGCTGGAAATATTAGTGAGGTTCATCAGGCGCGCGCTGAATATTTCAGGCTGCTCGGAGATTTTCGCAACGCGCGCCAACAGCTGCAGTTTGCTCTGCGCATAGAAGTCGATAACGGCAGCAGTGCCGCCATTGAAGCTCGCTTGCGCGAACGCATTAATACGCTTGAAGACCAACAGAGAGCTCTTCAGGGCTGAGAGTCAAACCTGCGCCGCAGACAGCTGTTTAGGCTTTACCCTGCACTTTCAGCTGATGCTCCGCCGCAAAGTCCAACATCCTCTGCAGAGGCACCATCGCCTTGGCAGCCGTATCCACCGGCACACTGATCTCGACTGCAGCCGCCTCCTTGGGCGACTCCAGCGCAGCCAGCAGTCGCGGCAGAGTATTCATCCCCATCCACGGGCAGCTAGCACAGCTGCGGCAGCTGGCATCATTGCCTGCGGTGGGAGCGATGATGAACTCTTTATCGGGAGACAGTGCCGTAAGCTTGTGGAAGATGCCTCGGTCGGTTGCAACAATGAACTGCTTATTGGGCAGCGTCTGAGAGGCTTTGATGATTTGAGTAGTGGAGCCCACAACGTCGGCCGCGGCTAGAACCTCGCTGGGCGACTCTGGGTGAGCCAACACCGCCGCGTCCGGATACAGCGCGCGCATATCGGCAAGGCCCCGCGCTTTGAATTCTTCGTGCACGATGCAGGCTG
>JAYOBL010000048.1:15831-16944 GCA_038104835.1 Gammaproteobacteria bacterium
ATAGCAGCATGTCCGCGCCCGTTTCGCGCTGAATATAATTGCCTAGGTGTCTATCGGGGGCCCATAAAATTGACTCCCCTTGCGACTGAAGATGCTCGATAATTTCCAAGGCGATGCTTGAGGTAACCACCCAATCGGCACGTGCTTTAACCGCCGCCGAAGTGTTCGCGTAAACCACAACGGTCCGCTCTGGGTGTGCGTCACAAAATGCTGAGAATTCATCGGCTGGGCAGGCGATGTCTAAGGAGCAGGTCGCCTCTAAGGTAGGCATAATGACACGCTTGCTAGGGCTTAGAATCTTTGCCGATTCGCCCATGAATTTAACGCCCGCAACGACAAGCGTTTGCGCTTCGCAGTCGCGGCCAAAGCGAGCCATTTCTAAGCTGTCTCCAACAAAGCCCCCGCTTTCCTCCGCGAGATCTTGAAGAATTGGGTCGGTATAGTAGTGAGCGACTAGGCAGGCCTTAGTGGCATGCAGCGCATCGAGTATACGCAGCTTGTAGTCTCGAACAACCGCATCACTCAGCACTTCGACTTCTCTGCTGTTGATCCGGTCGAGATAGCTGCGGACCAGCGCGGTATCCGCGGCAAGAGTCTGAGCGGCGGCTGGGGAAGAAGTGTTCATAAAGGGTCTCACTACTGTGACTTACTTCAATCAAATTTGTAATGGGCGTAATCCGTGCGGCGACGTATCCAATCCATGCTAGGACCGCTTACTCGGCGGTATTTAAACGCCTGCGATCTATCACCAGATGACAGTTTAGCAATTTTGCCGGCATCAGTCTTGAGCGAGCCTCGAACCCCATGACCCTCATATGCGGGCTTGGTCTAAGGCAAACGAAATCGATTACAGAGAAGAGCAGGAGAACGGCAAACAGAGATTGGTCGGAAAAACGCAGTGAGTCAGACCTGAGCGGCGCCTGTGTTCCACCCCAGGGCGCAGACAGCTTTACAGCGAAGAGATCGGGTGGTTACGACTATAGATCAGTACAGATTGCAGGAAACCGCGGGCTGCCGGCGGAGCACAGATAAAATTGAGCCGCATCGGGAACATTGGACGCCGAAGAAGTAGTAGGACAAATAACAGAGGAGGCGGGGAGAAAAAAATAGGAG
>JAYOBL010000049.1:0-456 GCA_038104835.1 Gammaproteobacteria bacterium
TCGAGTTCCTCAAATGGAAGGCTCCAAACGTAAACTGGATATTCGCGAGCATTTTCTTGGTTTCCCGCTATTGGGGTGAAAAACCTGCGATAGAACATATGATGGGACATGCGATAGCAGCTCCGCGAGAGGTCTGGCAGCGCTTGAATCTTGCCTGGATTAGCTACTTCATTGTGCTTGGCGCGGTTAACCTCGCCGTCGCTTTACTACTAAGCGAAGCCGCGTGGATTAAATTCAAGGTCTTTGGCAATTTGATCTTGACCTTCGTTTTCGTGTTCGCGCAGATGCCAATGCTGAGCAAATACATCGAAGCGCCCGAGAACGAAGAGCCTGAGAGCGAAGAGGCGAACTAAAACCCACGCTACAAACAATCTAGTCGGACAACAGGCAGCCGGGGCACTTTATGGCCCCAGGCTCGCCAAGCCCAAGAACGAAATGAACAGAACATTCGAACGA
>JAYOBL010000049.1:466-4279 GCA_038104835.1 Gammaproteobacteria bacterium
ATGCTAGTCAGTATTATAGGAGAAGACATCACCAACAGCGGCGAGCTCAGACTCGCTGCCCGCCCAGCGCATCTAGCTAGACTTCAGCAGCTCGCTGATGCTGGACGACTAGTCATCGCCGGACCAAACCCCTCAGACCCAGCCGGCGGTGTAGATGCCGGCTTTAGCGGCAGCGTGGTGGTAGCTGAGTTCGACACGCTCGCGCAGGCGCAAGAGTGGGCGGAGTCTGACCCCTATGTTGAGGCCGGTGTCTATCAGACAGTGCAGGTAAAGCCGTTTAAGCGCGTTTTCTAAACGCTGGCTAGACGATCTGGCTCTCGACTGCACCCAAACAGCAGATCCATTTACAAACTGGGCGGTGGTAACAGGTCGGGAAATTCGCGATCTAATACTTCGTTCCACTGAGCAAGCTGCTCAGCTTTGCGCTTAAACAGCGCGGCGAAATCTCCGCTAATACGAATGCTCTCTATCGTGTCTTTGCGTCTCAGGGCCTGCACCACGGGAAGTCCGTCCACCACTTTGCCAAACACCGAATGCTTGCCATTTAGGTGCGCTGTTGCCAGATGCGTCAGGAAAAACTGGCTGCCATCGGTGCCGGGACCGGAATTAGCCATAGACAAGATTCCGGGCTGATTGTGGCGAAGAATGATCTCGCCGCTGAAGCGATAGCCCGGACCGCCAGTGCCGTTACCCAAGGGGTCTCCACCCTGCACCATGAAATTGCGCTCCCAGCGGTGAAAACTGAGACCATCATAGAAGCCACGCTCTGCGAGATTGATAAAGTTAGCGACCGTTGTTGGCGCCGCTCTCTCATTAAGCTCCGCGATAACGACCCCCTTTGATGTCGTAATCGTTGCCCGTAGCCCCTGCGCTTCGGCCGCATTAGCTGTCAGGAGACCCAGCAAAATTGCTGAGCAGCACACCGCTGCAATTCTCTGTAAACCTCGGTTTTCGGGCCATGTGATTATTCTGGCTAGCCTACTTGTCAAACCCTATCCTCCTTCAAATATAACGTGATTTCAGTGGCCTCACTCTGGGCACACTCCTGCCAGACGAGGCTCCGCAAGCGCGTCAAAGCGACTTGGTTTACGCCAAGCTTATCCGGCACCGTTTTCCTTTTGCAGCGCGCCACAATCTACTCTACAAGCTTTTCCGCTACGGGTTTAAAAACGAGCTAAAGCAAATAGTCGATGATGACCGGTGCATGATCAGAGAAACTCTGCTCCCGATAGATGCTCGCCGAAGAAGTTGTTTTAGCGACGCCGGGTGACACGGCATGATAATCGAGCCGCCACCCAACATTGTTGGCCCGCGCCTGGCCCCGGTTGGACCACCAGGAATATTCCTCCGCCGCTTTGTTCACCCGACGGAAAGCGTCCTCGAAGCCAACGTCATCGAAAAGCTCGTCTAACCAGGCTCTTTCTTCGGGAAGAAAACCCGAGTTCTTCTGATTCGGCTTCCAGTTCTTAATATCGATTTCTTTGTGACAAATATTCCAGTCGCCACAGACGATGTATTCGCGCTTATCCCGCGCGAGTGCGCGCATGTGCTGCATGAAGTGCTGCATGAAAATCAGCTTGCGTGCCTGCCGCTCATCGCCGCTAGAGCCGGAGGGAAGGTAAAGCGAGGCGACGCTCAACTTCCCAAAGTCCGCTTGAATATAACGGCCTTCGGAGTCAGCAATCTCGAAGCCGAGGCCTCTGGTAATCTTATCGGGCTTCTGTCGGCTCTAGATCGCCTTTTTTCTCCGCATCGAAGTAATGGCAGTGGTAGCCCTCTGGTGTGAAGACCGGGTCACTCAGCTGATCCAGCTGCGCTTTAGTCTCCTGCAAGCAAACAACATCGGCTTCGACGCTGGGCAGCCAATCAAAGAAGCCCTTGCGCGCAGCGGCGCGAATGCCGTTGCAGTTTAAAGTCAGTACCCGCAATGCTGTTCTCCAGTGTTAAAAAAACGAAGTGTAACAGCCTGGCGCTGAATATCTCGCGCTGTGAATGGTTCGAACCCCGGCTCATCCCCAGAACGTCAGAGTGTTACCTTGTGACCCAAATCACACAGACAGCACTAAACGTTACTTTTCGACCCTTATTTAAACTCACCAAGAATATGAACTATCGCGAAAATACACGCTAAATAGTTGATTTAAAGATAATAATCAAAATTATATTAGAAATAGCACAGCCCGCTCGCCGTGTGGAAAAAAACAAAAATAGTGTTACCCATTTCTACAGATTGTGTTACTATACACCCCGTTGCTGGATAAGGAGGCGCCGAGCTTCCAGCCAAAGCAACGTTTGAACCGAAATTATGACACCAAGGAGTCAATCATGAGCAACGCACTCAAACGAGCGCGCCCCGTTGTAGAAGCCACAGTAGTAAGCGTCGCACTTATCGTCGCAGCACTCTCTGTTCCTGCAGCCATTGTGCTCTCTAGCGTCTAGGCGCTAAACCTAATTAGTCCTCGCGCGGCAGCCGGTTACGCGTTTCGGAACCGCGACAGGACAGAACGATTTACACCCCTGCTAGATTTATTCTGTGCGTCTTCAGCACCAACCCTTCGGGCTTGGTGCTTTTTTTTGCCTCAACCACCCCGCTTCTTTAGCATCAACGAACACCCTGACCGCAATAGAAGAGGTTTAGGGCTTCAATTTATCTGCAAAATTGCAGGGCTTGTGACTACTGTCTAGCTGCTGCGCAATAATCTGATCCCAACCCGTTGCGCAGGCACCGGGCGAGCCTGGCAAACAGAAAACGATGGTGTCATTAGCCATGCCGGCGAAGGCGCGAGACTGAATAGTCGATGTACCGATCTCACCATAGGAGAGATGCCGAAAAAGCTCACCGAAGCCGTCGATAGAGACATCAAAAAGAGGCGTTATCGCCTTTTGAGTATTGTCTCGCAGCGTAAATCCAGTCCCACCGGTCATCAAAATACCCTGCACAGCTGGGTCAGCGATCAAGCGCGACACCTCAGCGCGCAGACGATAGACATCGTCCGGGATAATGATTTTCTCCTGCAGCGAATGCCCCGCCGCACCTAGCCGCTGCACAAGGACTGCGCCCGAGCGATCGGTGTCTTCGGTGCGCGTATCGGACACGGTAACCACCGCTAGCCGCAGTGACTGTGGAGTTTCTTGCATCTCGTTTCCCTTCTTTTTCCTGTTCTTGAGTTCGCGCCTAGCCGCCGGTCATATTCATAAGTCGTACTGGCTGAGCGTGGTCCTTCTCATAAAAATAATGACGCTCGGGCTTAAGATCCATCGCTGCGACAATCGCCTCCTGTAGCGCTGTCTCGCTATAACTCTCGGAACGCAAGATCTCGCGGAGATCCATTGAGTGCTCATTACCCAGACATAGGAGCAGACGCCCTTCGACTGTAACTCGAACGCGGTTACAGTCTCCGCAAAAATTGTGACTGACCGGCGAGATGAACGCGATCCGCGAATCGAAGCCCGTGACATCAAAGTAGCGCGAGGGCCCTGCAGTTTTCGCCTCGCTCTCAGTCAGCTCGAAGCGCTGCTCAAGCCTTTCCCGCACCCAGGCGTTGCTGCAGGTAGTTTGCTCCCTGTCATGATCAGAAGCCTCGCCTAAAGGCATCTCTTCAATAAAAGCGATATCGATGCCGCGTTGCAGCGCATAGCTCGCCAACCCGAGCACCTCGTCTTCGTTGTAGCCGCGCATAATGACTGAATTTAGTTTGATTCGGTCGAAGCCCGCTGCAATGGCGGCGTCTATGCCTTGCAGAACTTTGTCGAGCTTTCCTACCCGGGAAATTCGCTTAAAGCGCTCGGCGTCGAGGCTATCAATGCTAATAT
>JAYOBL010000049.1:4289-8780 GCA_038104835.1 Gammaproteobacteria bacterium
CACCTGCACTCTTCAGTGGCGCGGCGTATTTATCAAGCTGTGCGCCGTTGGTGGTCAGCAGCAGCTCTTCTAGCCCGGGCAGTGCCCCAAGGCGTTCGATAAGTGTCATAACGTCGGTGCGCACCATGGGTTCGCCGCCGGTGAGTCTGATCTTCTTTACACCCAGATCAACAAAGGCCTTGCCAACCGTGTAGAGCTCTTCGAGGCTCAGCACCTGAGCGCGCGGGAGGAACGTCATCTCTTCGGTCATGCAGTACACACAGCGAAAGTCACAGCGGTCGGTCACCGACAGCCTTATATAGTCGACGCGTCTACCAAATTTATCGACAAGAAATTGGGACTCGCCTGACTGCGCCGCCCCAGCGTTTGATTCTGGCGCCGTATCACTGTTGAGCTTACTTCTCATGGGGACCTCACTCTGTGCCGGGCAGTCGTTATTACGCCCTCCGCTCGCTGCTGCGAGCAACCAAAGACTACCACAATCCAAACCTCCTGAGCCTCAGCTAACCCCGCGCGCTTTATACGATCTCGCTAATAAAGAGCTGCAGCGCAAGGCCGCAGAGCAGCACCCCCATCCCAGTGTCTACCCAGGGTGCAACACGCAAGACCAGGCGCCGCACGCCCTCCTTGCCAATTAAGCACGAGAGCAAGGCAAACCAAAGAAAAGTGGCAATGGCAAGATATGCGCCGTAGAGCGTCTGGGCGAAGAAACTTGTTTGCGGACTAATTACTGCTGAGAACAGAGCCAGGAAAAAAAGCGTTGCTTTGGGGTTAAAGCCGTTGGTCAGAAACCCCGTCACGTAGACCCCCTTAACACTCCAATCTGCCGTGCTCGCAGCCCTGCCACTAGTCTCGACCTGATGATCGCCCTTACGAGAAAGAAGCGCATGCAATCCGGCTCGAAGCGACTGCGCGCCTAGAACAAGCAACATGGCTGCTGCACACAGCTTAAGTAACGAAAAAAGCGAGGGCGTGTTTACGATTACAAGCGCCACGCCTAAAAGACAGTAGGTAACGTGTAGGCCGATACCCGAAGCGATGCCGGCACTAGTCCAAATCCCTGCGCGAGTGCCGTGGCTCAGAGTCTGGCGTAAAACGACCGCAAAGTCGGGGCCTGGGGAGGCCACGGCAAACAGATGTGCAAGCGCGATAACGGCAAATTCGCCCCAGTTCACTTAAGCCCCTCTGCGACATCCGCCATGCTCAGCAACTAGTCCAGCTGATCGTTCACAACCAGGGTGATCATCGGAATATCACCTGAAAGCGACACTGCGCCGCTGCTCGCCCGATAGTCACCGGTCTGCGGAGTTGCAGTCCCGGCGCGCGAGACTAATACCGAAACCGATGCTCGCTCGGCCGAGCTAAGATTGAATGGACCCACCGCAGCAGCGTCGTTAAGAACTATCTGCGTGGGTAAATCCGCGACCCGTATATCCACCGCAGCCAAGGGCGGCATGCCTTCTTGATCTGCGTTGCGCGCAGCAACAAACACTCGCCATGCAGGATCGGCGTCAACGCCTTCGCCAAGCTCCACGCGAACTCTGATAGTGGGGCCAGAGGCAAGCTCCCCCGAAGATTCCGCCAAAAGTCGCTGTGCGTTGGCGATCTCAGCGCGCAGCGACTGCGCCTCGAGGGAATTGGGATCGTTCTGAATAAGCTGACGCCAAAAACCGATCGCCGCCACATAGTCTTCTCTATTTTGCGCATCGGCGGCGAGCAACTGCAGAACCGCAATCTCGTTAGGGTTAATCTCGCGTGCCCGGGCAACTAGCGCATCGAGCTCTGGAGAGAATTCAAATTCCGACTTGATATACAGCGCCAACGCAGCGCGCCCCAATACTAGCGATTCTTCAGGCGCACCCTGAAGCCGCTCCGCAGCTTGCAGATAGGCGATTTGCGCCTCGTTAAACATGCCAAGACTAGCGAAGTTTTCACCCAAAAAATACCAAGCCCAGGGCCTCTCACTATCTTCTTTAACCACTTCACCAAGATCAACGACCAGCGCTTGAGCTTGCGACGGATCGCCCTGCGCTTCGAGTGTGCGCTGAAATAAGCTCATCAACTCGACGTCTTCTATGTAGCCCCAGCGCTGATAAAGCGACACGGCGAGCGCAGGCAGAATGACCGCTACCACTGCCAACAAGAGCCAAGGGGGGCGAGCGCCACCGGAGTCGAAATCGCTAGCCCTAGCGCCTTCGCCAAGCTCGACATCGTCGAGCAGACTCAGCTGCAATTCGCGAATCAGTGCACCGTGGCCCTCAGAATCTATGATGCCCGCCGCGAGATCAGCGTCTATTTCAGCCTCACGCTCACCAAAGAGTCGAAGATTCTCGGCGCGCTGTGCATCGGTGACGACCTCTTTTCCCGCGCTCTTTCTTAGCAGAGGGACAATCACGAAGCACAGCGCGGCTAGCGTAAGTAGCGCGATCCAAAACCAGAATTGCATAGTGAGGGGGTATCCGTTGTTGAAGCTAAATTCGCGCCTCGGCCTAATCCTTCAGGCGCGAAGACTCCGCGGCAAGCTGTGAAAGTTTACGCTGGGTTTGCTCATCGAAGCCGGTTTCTCGTGAGCTCGGGGCTGCGGACTTGCGCCAAATTCTGAGCACAACAAAGACGCCGATAAACAGAAACAGCAGCGGGCCAAACCAGAGCAGCAGGGTCTCTCGCGTCAGTCTCGGCTTGTAGAAAATAAAGTCGCCATAGCGCTCGAACATAAACTGCTCGATCTGCTCATCGCTCAGCCCTTCAACAATCATTCTATGGACCTCGCGGCGCAGGTCCTCTGCAACCCCACCAGTTGACCCCGAAAGGCTTGTGTTTTGACACATGGGACAGCGAAACTCGTCAGACAGACGCCGAAAGCGCTGCTGCTGCTCTGGGGTGTCGAACTCGAAAGTGTCCACCTGCGCTTGCGATTCAGCACTCAGAACCAAAGCCAAAAGACCAGACAGCGCGGCAAGAAAAACAGCTTGTACGGGCAAACGCGTTAGATTCATTCCGGGCTTCATCGACCCGCCTCCTCTGCGCGCAGCTCCGCTATGGCCGGTTCAAACACCTCCTGCCAAACCTGCTCATCGAGCACGCTCACATGGCGATACCGAATCACTCCTTCGCTGTCGACAAGATAGGTTTCGGGTGCGCCGTACACTCCAAGGTCGATACCGAATCGGCCCGACTCGTCCAGGATAGAGAACTCGTAGGGATTTCCATTATCCTCAAGCCAGTTACGAGCGAGAATCTTTTCATCCCGATAGTTCACGCCAACTACAGGAATGCTGCCACTCTCAGAGAGCCGCATAAAAGTCGGATGCTCGACCAAGCAAGGCAGGGCCCAGCCGATCACCGGCCCAAATTTCCGCGGCGTGGAAGCGCTTATTTCAGTTGAAAAGGGCTCAAAGCCGCTGCGGGATCTGTATCCAGAGCGCCGCGTCTATACCGCAAGCGGTACACCGTCCACGGAAATGGCGATAGAAGCTGGTCTGTGGCGTGATCTGTTCGTCGGTAGCGCTTGTCGGCTGCCGCGATAAAGCCACCAAAAAACATGAGTAATGTACCGAGCCATACCCAGCGCACGAAAGGCTTCACGTAGAGCGTCATAGACCAAGCTCCGTCATCGCGCTCCTCGCCCAGGGTGACGAACAGATCACGCCACAGACCAGCTTCTATCGCCATTTCCGTGGACGGTGTACCGCTTGCGGTATAGACGCGGCGCTCTGGATACAGATCCCGCAGCGGCTTTGAGCCCTTTTCAACTGAAATAAGCGCTTCCACGCCGCGGAAATTTGGGCCGGTGATCGGCTGGGCCCCGCCGAATTCGAATTCATAGGCGCCCAGTTGAGTTGTCTCGCCGGGCGCGAGCAGCACACTCTTCTCCTGCGAATAAATAGTCGTAAGCGCCGCCCCGATCGTAAGCACGGCGACACCAAGGTGCGCCAACTGCATACCGTAGTAGCTTAGCGGCAAGGCTCGCAAACCTGCGCCGAGTGATTTTTTGTTGGCTAGTTTATTGCGCAAATCCTTCGCACCGCTCAGCACGATCCATGCGCCCAAGGCGACGGTGAGGGAGGCGCCCCAGCTGAGCGCCCCTGTGATTAGCAGCGGCAGCGCGACGCCGAGAACCACGCTCGCAGCTGCTGCAATTATGAGCTGACGCGATAGGAACTGCCCCGAAGTCGCCTTCCAGCGCGACAGAGGGCCGACACCCAGCGCTATAACTAGCAGTGCCATAAGCGGCACGAAAATCGCGTTGAAATAAGGAGGACCGATAGAGATGAGATCGTCTGTCAGCGCTTGATAAACCATTGGAAATAGCGTGCCGAGGAACACCGACGCCGCCGACACTACTAGCAACAGATTATTGACTAACAGAAACATCTCGCGCGACAGCAGGCCGAAACTGAAACGCCCTTTAAGCAGCGGAGCACGCAGGCCGAAAAGCAGCAGCGCACCGCCAATAGACAGCACTAGGATACCGAGTATAAAAATTCCACG
>JAYOBL010000049.1:8790-16911 GCA_038104835.1 Gammaproteobacteria bacterium
GGTCAGCAAGCCAGAACGAGTGATGAATGTGCCTAGCAGGCTGCCCGCAAAGGCGAGGATCGCCAGCATGACCGTCCAGCTTTTAAACAGGCCACGCTTCTCAGTGACTGCAAGCGAGTGAATGAGCGCGGTACCGAAAAGCCAAGTGATCAGAGGAGGATTCTCTACCGGATCCCAAGCCCACCAGCCTCCCCAGCCCAATTCGTAATAAGCCCACCAGCTTCCTAGCGCAATACCGATGGTGAGGATGGCCCAGGCGATGTTTGCCCACGGACGACACCAACGAGCCCAAGCCGCATCGAGACGACCGCTAAGCAATGCCGCCATCGCAAAGGCGAAAACCACAGAGAACCCGACATACCCCATATACAGGGTAGGAGGATGGACGATGAAGCCGAAATCCTGCAGAGCCGAGTTCAAATCCACCCCGTCAGCGGCCGGCAGTGGAACGAGCCTGTCGAACGGGTTGGACGTGGCCAGCATGAAAAGAAGATAGCCCACGCTGAGCAGCCCGAGTACGCCCAACACACGGGCGACAAACTCCACCGGCATGCTGCGGCTGAACACGGCGACCGCTAGCATCCAGCCAGCCAGCATAAAGGTCCACAGTAGGAAGGAGCCCTCGTGTCCACCCCAGACGGCAGTCAGCTTATAGCGCAGCGGCAGCAAACTATTCGAGTGCTGCTGAATATACGTGACGGAAAAATCGTCAATTGCGAAGGAGTAGGTCAGCAGAGCGTAAGCTAGGCCAATAAAGACGAAAACGCCTGCTACCAAAGGGCGAGCGAGATTCATGTAGCGAACATCGCCGCGCGCAGCCCCCACAAGGGGCAGAGTACCCAGGAGCAGACACAGGCAGAGAGCCAGTATGAGAGCGAAATGGCCTAATTCGGGAAGCAAATTTTCCTACCTCTGTTTATAGTTGAATCGCAGCGCGCTGCCGGCTGGTGAACTCGCGCGCGGTCTAGGCTGCTGCCGTCTTGGCACGCCGAGAAGCTAGCGAGCGCCGCCCTCGGCGGGCGAGTGATTGGCCTCGGTCGCACCCGCGGCATCTAACGCCGCTTTGACCTCAGGCGACATGTAGTTCTCGTCGTGTTTGGCAAGCACCTTCGAAGCCTGAAACACTCCGGCTCCATCGATGACGCCTTCCGCGACGATCCCCTGTCCTTCACGGAATAGATCGGGAAGGATGCCAACGTAGTGAATCGGCACCTCGCTTGCAAAATCCGTGGTAACAAAGTTCACGCTCAGGCTGTTCCCTTCGCGCTCAATGGAGCCATCTTTCACCATACCGCCTATGCGAAAATGCTGGCCGTCAGGCACTTCCCCCTGCGCGACCTGCGTCGGTGTGAAAAACATATTGATGTTTTGCGACAGCGCGTACAGCGTAAAGCCGACGGCGAGGCTGAGGCCTAGGGCGATAAATAAGATGATTCCAAGCTTCTTGCGGCGATGAGGCTTCATGAATTGATTTCCCCCTGTTGAGATTCAGAACCGCGAGCACCGTAACGCTCGTCTATCGCCTGTCTTCTGCGCAGCTCTTTAATCAGCTGCCGACGCCGAAGCATCGGGGCGATAAGATTCACAGCAATAAAAATCGCAAACAGCGCGTAGACTGACCACACATTAAAAGCATAGCCCCCCATATCGAGGAACTCGGCAAAGCTGGCAAACTGTATATTCTCAATTAAATTCATTACTCGTCTCAGCGCGCAGGCTATTTACCTGCGGCGAAAAGCTCCTGAACCCAGAGCGCTTTGCGTTCTCGCCGCAGAATTTCGTTGCGTGTCGACAAAATCAGGCTGACGCTCATAAAGAGATAGACACCCAAGATCATCAGCGCGGTCGCCACCCAGAATTCCGGCCCGTTTGGGCTGTCGTTCGCGAGCGATACAGGGCTTGCAGGCTGGTGAAGCGTATTCCACCATTCTACGGAATATTTGATAACCACTACATTGATGCAGCCGACGATAGATAGCAGGGCGCAGGCTTTCGCAGCCTTGTCGGAGTCTTCGAGGGCAGACCGTAGCGAGACAACACCGAGAAGCAGGAAAAACTGAAATAACATCGAGACCAGCCTACTGTCGCTCCACTCCCACCAGGTTCCCCAGCTGACACTGCCCCAAATGGAACCCGTTGCCAAAGTGATAAAGGAAAACCAGGCGCCCAGCGCGGCGGCATTCTTGGCCACCATGTCCGCCAGCTTCATCTTCCAAACCAGAGTGATGGTGCCGGCCACTGCCATGAGAGGAAAGAAAGCAAGCGAGGTCCCAGCTACGGCAACGTGAACAATCAGAATGCGCGAGGTATACCCCTGCTGATAATCCGGCGGCAGATAGACCAGCGCCCATACCGTCGCTACCACGATGGTCAGAGTCATCGCACCAATCAACCAAGGTAGCCACTTAGATGATAGCTCGTAGAACCACTTGGGCGAGCCGAGCTTCGCGAACCATAGCCACATATAATTTAAGACCTTTGTTTCATGCTTGCGACCGCCTCTTGGGAGCGGTCGATCGTTTCCCTACTATACCACGCCCGGCGCGCTGTTTTGCGCATTACTCAGCTGGAAATAGCCAGGCAGGCCGCCGATGAACTGCGAGCGCATCGAGCCATAAAGGGGCCGTTTAATTAAACACGAAGTACGCCGCAGCAGCGGCTACAGACCAGCAGCCAGCGAGCGCCGCGCTAACTCACACTGATACGAAGCGCCGCAGCTGAAGTCAGGGGTGCCAAGCTGAGCGAGCCTGCCAGAAGCGCAAGCATTAGCGCCAAATACCCCCCAGCTGGCAGGCCTGTAGCACTTGCCTGAACGGCTAAGGTGCCGAAAATCAGCACTGGCACGCTGAAAGGCAGCGTGATTACCGCAAGAATCAGCCCTCTACTCCCCAAACCCACCGTCAAAGCCACGGCAATGGAGCCAATAAGGCTCAGCGTGGGCGTACCGATAAGCAGCGAGAGGAATAGGGTTGTGTAGGACGCCGAAGGCAGGTTGAGCATATAGCCTAGTAGCGGAGACGCCAGAACGACCGGCAGACCGCTAACCAGCCAGTGGCTCAAATTCTTGGCAAGCACGAGAAAGAACAAGGGGTGCGGGCTCAGCAGGAGCATTTCGAGCGAGCCGTCCTCGAAATCAGCCCTGAACAAACTGTCCATTGACAGCATGGCTGAAAGGAGCACCGCAATCCAAACCACACCGGCGGAGATCTCCGACAGCTTGCTCGGCTCGGGACTGATCGCTAGCGGAAACAGCGACACCACGATAACGAAAAACATAAAGGGGTTAAGGATATCGTTCTTGCGCTTAAGGGCGATGAGAAGATCACGAGTGAGCGTCAATCTGAATGCAGCGAAGGTTGAGGTCTTCATGAGGGCCCCTCCGAACCACCTAAGACCCGGCGCTCCAGTGACGGCAGCTTGAGAGGATGATGAGTGGTCACTAGCACCGCCCCGCCACTCTCAGCATGCTTCTGCAGCGTTGACTCTAGCTGAGCCACGGCATCGACATCGAGCGTAGTGAAGGGCTCGTCTAAAACCCAGAGGCTCGCTCTGCTGAGACGCAGCCTAGCCAGAGACACGCGCTGCTGCTGTCCTGCGCTCAGTGTGTAGCATGGGGAATCTTCGAAGCCTCGCAGCCCAAGCTCTGCCAGCGCTTGTAACAGCTGCCGCTCTTCGACCTGCGCTTGCAGGCCCGCCGCCCATCGGAGGTTTTCTAGCGGGGTAAGAATCTTGTTCACGCCCACTCTATGACCGAAATAAAGCAAATCACCCGCGAAGGCTTCGGCCTGTTCGGCCCTATCGTGACCACGCCAGAGAATGTCCCCCTGGTAGCTATCATGGAGGCCGCACAGAATCCGAAGAAGGGTAGTCTTGCCACTGCCGTTGCCGCCGGCTATTTGCAAACAGCCGCCGGCGCGCAGCGAGAGTTGCAGATTGTGGAAAAGCACGCGGTCATCGCGCTCACAGCTGAGGTTGCGAGCTTCTAGCAGCGGCGGAACAGAACCGTTTTCGGGTGCGCTCGGACTTTGCGGTGCTTCTAAACCCGCTGGGGATTGATGAGAAATGGTCATACCTGCTACCGAAGGGGGAGTGGCTGTCGCCGCGACTATTATCGGGGCAGGATAACTCTTAATGCGTCCCCGCAGTAGCCCGAGCCGCGATTGACACTAGACAGTCCCTCAGCGCCAATCCGATAGCCTAGAACGAAGGCGCATCGCGGCTTGGGAATGAATCTGACTAACGCGGGACTCGCTGACACCGATCACCTCACCGATCTCCTTGAGGTTCAACTCCTCGTCGTAGTACAGAGCGAGCACTAGCTTTTCCCGCGGCGGCAGATTATCGATAGCGCGAGCCAAGTGCTCTTTGAAGGTGGAGCGCTGGAGACCGTCGCAGGGACCGGGTAATTCTCCAGCCGCAAGCTCGATAGCGGAGTCGTCACCTTCCATGATGTCGTCAAAGCTAAACAGCCTACTGCCACTCGCGTCCTGCAAGATCGCGTAATAAGCATTGAGATCGATCTCCATCTCTTTCGCGATATCATGATCTTTCGCATCGCGGCCTGTGCGCGCCTCGATCGCCTTTATCGCCTCTGCGACCTTGCGCGATTTACGGTGAACCGAGCGCGGCGCCCAGTCACCTTTGCGCACCTCGTCCAGCATGGATCCGCGAATACGAATCCCCGCATAGGTCTCGAAGCTCGCACCTTTGGAGATATCGTATTTTTTCGCCGCCTCCAAAAGACCAATCATGCCCGACTGCACCAGATCGTCGACCTGCACACTCGCCGGCATGCGCAGCAGTAAATGGTGGGCAATGCGCTTAACTAGCGGCGCATACTTCTCCACCACGGCGGTCATGTTGGCGTCACTTGCTTCGCCGTTCGGCAGTACATCTTCGAAAACTTTGGCTTCTGTGCCCTCGGTCATTGCCCCGTCATCCTTGCGTTTATTTTGGTTGTCTGGTGCCTGCTAAACGCCATGGGGACGTGAGCGCGAAAAGCGGTCCTGCGTCCTGCTGTGAAAAGGCATCAGCGGGTCTAAACTTCTGCACGAATCAGGCGACTAACTCTTTGGCTGCGTCCTGATCATCTGCGCTGTGCAGCGATTAGCATCTAACTCTGCAAGCAGCGTGCCAACGAGCGAAAAACCGTTTTCTTACCTAGGCTGGGATGCACCCAAATCGGCAGAATCGAGCAAACGAGCGGCCCTGAATCAAGAGCTTGGCCAACCGAATCGCAGCGAACCACTGCTGACGCTCAGCCTGCGACCACATGGCCTTACCGCCTCTGGACCCCTTTACTTTTTCCGTGAGAAATTTTAGTAGAAGAATCTCGTTAGAGCACTAAGTTAAAGTTGTTTCTATAATAGTCGAGGCTCTGCGCAAGAACTCTTTACGGAAGCCAAGCAGCGGCAGTAACTCATCCAATACCGCCGACAGTGCTCGCAAGAGCGTCAAATTGGGTGAGGAGTACGGCGAGGGGAAATAGGAGCAGACGGGAACTGAAAGGGGTTGCAAGAGCATCGGCAATAACGCTCGGAAGTAACCGATTATTGACGGGCTGACGGCTAAGCGTCAAAAGCCCGCCGCCAATCTGTCAATGTCACGACTTAAGATCGGCTCTTCGCTAAGCGCGAGGAGGCGTGACCCCGGTTTGCCCCATGTACTTGCCACCGCGCTGTTTATAAGTCATCTCGCACTGCTCGTCCGATTGATAGAACAGCATTTGTGCAACACCCTCATTGGCGTAAATTTTAGCGGGCAGTGTTGTCGTGTTAGAAAATTCCAGAGTCACATGCCCTTCCCACTCGGGCTCGAGTGGCGTGACGTTCACAATGATGCCGCAGCGCGCGTAGGTCGATTTACCGAGACATATAGTCAGCACGTCCTTAGGGATCCGAAAATACTCCACCGTACGTGCGAGCGCGAACGAGTTTGGGGGGATTATGCAGTAAGGCTCGTCGATAGAGACAAAACTGGACTCATCAAAATTCTTCGGGTCCACCACGCTCGTTGTGTGAACATTGGTGAAAATTTTGAACTCGCTGGCACAGCGCACATCGTACCCATAGCTTGAGGTTCCGTAGGAAATTACCTTTTCCTCTCCTGCGTAGCGCACCTGTTCCGGCTCGAAGGGCTCGATCATGCCCTGCGTTCGCGCCATCTCTCGTATCCATCGATCAGATTTAATACTCATGCTTTGTGTCTCGTTTGGGTCTGATTAGTGCGTCCGCTGGCTGTGAGTCTGCTGGCTTATCATTCTAGCGAGCCCTGCGACTGGCCTGGCCATTTTGGCAATTGGCTATTAAGGCCAAAACCAATTATCGCACGATAACGTTTGCACAGAATCTTGTCGGCAGGCTGCAAGCATAGCTGAAGCGGCCCGACGAGACCATTTAATCAGAGCGCCCTTGAACAGACTGTGCCAAGCATCCTTCCAATGAAGAGATCGCAGGGCTGAATTTCGAGCTAGTTTCGCGTATCCTTCGCTACTTGGAGTCGGTGGTTATCAGCTTCATGTCAACCTTAGATTTATGAAGCCTGTCCTGCGAGTAAAGCCTGCTCTGCTAGCCGGGTGATGACGGGAAAACAGCTATGCGAAAGTGGCAGTGTTTAGTTTGCAGTTTTGTTTACGAGGAAGCACTGGGTCTTCCTGACGACGGTATCGCGCCGGGCACTAGCTGGGATGACATCCCCGACGATTGGATGTGCCCTGAATGCGGAGTCGGCAAGGAAGATTTTGACATGGTGGAGATCTGATGCGCCACGGCGCTTAGCCGCCTTACCAGAGCAACAGAATAACGAAGCCCGAAATCGTTTATCGCGCTAACTAGTCTCGTTAAATAATGCGCATCGAATACCAAGGAACACCCGGTGAACCCACGTAAGATTCTCGTTACAAGCGCCCTACCCTACGCCAATGGCGAGCTACACCTCGGACACATCCTTGAGGCCGTACAAACCGATATCTGGGTGCGCCTACAAAAGATGCGCGGCAATGACTGCGTTTATGTTTGCGCTGACGATGCCCACGGCACAGCCATCATGCTGAGCGCCCAGAGCCAGGGCATTAGCCCCGAGCAGCTCATCGATGCCGTCCAAGCGTCCCACGAGGCAGACTACGCGGGTTTTGCTATTGGCTTCGATAACTTCCACTCCACACACTCGCCGGAGAACCGAGCGCGATCAGAGTCTATTTATCAGGCGCTTGAGTCGAATGGCCACATCGCTAGGCGCTCAATTACTCAGCTCTTCGATCCCGAGAAAGAGCTCTTTCTTGCCGACCGCTATGTCAAGGGTCGCTGCCCGAAGTGCAAGGCGCCAGACCAATACGGCGACAACTGTGAGGCCTGCGGCTCAACCTACAGCCCTTCTGAACTGATTGAACCCGTGTCGACAATCTCGGGCGCAACACCCATCGAAAAGGAGTCCGAACACTTCTTCTTTGACCTCCCGCAGTTCAAGGACATGCTCAGGGAGTGGACCCGCAGCGGTACGCTGCAGGACGCCGTCGCGAACAAACTCGCAGAGTGGCTAGACGACGAGTTGCAGCAGTGGGACATCAGCCGCGATGCGCCCTACTTTGGATTCGAAATCCCCGGTGCTCCTGGCAAATTTTTCTATGTCTGGCTAGATGCGCCTATCGGATACATGGCGAGCTTCGAAAATCTCTGCGAGCGCAGTGAATATAATTTCGACGACTACTGGCGGGCTGGTTCAGACGCGGAGCTCTATCACTTTATTGGCAAAGACATCGTCAACTTCCACACGCTGTTTTGGCCGGCGATGTTGACCAGCGCGAACTATCGCACGCCAACCGCCGTGTACGTGCACGGCTTCCTCACCGTTGACGGCACCAAGATGTCTAAGTCCCGAGGCACCTTCATCAACGCCCGCACTTATCTGGAGAATCTCGATCCAGAGTATCTGCGCTACTACCTCGCAGCCAAGCTGTCTAACGGTGTGGATGATCTCGACCTGAACTTCGAAGACTTCAGTGCGCGCGTAAATTCCGACCTCGTAGGCAAGGTGGTCAACATTGCCAGTCGCTGCGCGGGCTTTATCAACAAGGGGTTCGATGGCGAACTCTCCGCTGAACTCGATGACGCAGAGCTGATAGAG
>JAYOBL010000144.1:0-3118 GCA_038104835.1 Gammaproteobacteria bacterium
ACATCGCCGTTCACGATGTTGTAGGCATAATCGATAGTAAACTCAGTACTCGCCCCAGGTCGCAAATCCCGTGGCAGATCAATGCGCATCAGTGTGCCCACGATCGTATGTGCGAGGGTGTTACCCGAAGCATCGGTCACCTCTCGAATATCGTAGCCCAGCGCGGCCTCCTCCATATACTGGATTTCGCGCAGCTGACCCAGGCTGATACGCGCTGGAGAACCGGCTTCCGGACTTGCGCGATTAAAAGTTTCACTAAGCTGGGCAATCGAGTCATTGCGGAAACGGTTTTGATCTAACTGCAGCCATAGGTAGCTGAGTGTGTCAGGGGAGTTGTTTTGGTAGCTGATCGTCTCGGTGGCTTCAATACGATGGGCGTCTTCGTCTAAGGTCACGTCAATCTCATAGTCGACCTTCTGCTGCCAGTATTCATGGCCCGGCTGGCCAGCCGCATTGCGATAGACATTAGGCGTGGGCAGCACTTCGTCGAGCTGGCGGAATTTGTCTTCGTAGTCACCCTTGGTCTGCTGTATGCCTTGCGCCAAAGCACCGGCGCTGACGGCGCTCAGCAGGCCGACAAACGCCAGTTTATGCAGAGGGGTAAAGGTGCGCCCCACGCGGGGCGCTGGCTGTGTCTTTCGCGTAAATTTCGCATCGATCATGGGTTGTATTCCCGTATAGCATTTCGATTAGATTGAATGTCGCCGAAGCATTGCCTGCATGATACTCTTTTTAGTTAAGCTTGGCAGTTGCACACAGTAGGAAAACCATGGACCTTATCGCTATCGCAGTCCCGTTTTTTATCGGCCTCATCCTTCTCGAGTTCATTTACGGCTTGTTACGGGGTCGCAACACCTACCGCCTCAACGACACCATCAATAGCCTATCGATGGGCACCCTCAGCTCCCTCAGCGGTCTGGTGGTTGTGGGTTTTTCGGCGCTCATTTACGAGTTTATCGTCGCCCGGTTCCAGCTGAGCCAGCTTCCTGCAGACTCTACCCTCGTTTGGGTCGCGACCTTTGTGTTTTATGACCTTGCCTATTACTGGAAGCACCGCCTTGGTCACGAGGTAGCCCTGTTTTGGGGCTCTCATGTCTCCCACCATCAGAGCGAAGACTACAACCTTGGCACGGCGCTGCGACAAACTAGCATCGATTTCCACGGCTTCGCTTTTTTGATTCCTTTTTTCATTGTTGGCGTGCCTGGCGAAGTGCTTGTCGCAACCGTCAGTCTCAATCTGATTTATCAGTTCTGGGTTCACACCCAGCATGTGCCGAAACTCGGCTTCATTGAATGGTTCATGGTCACGCCTTCAAACCACCGCGTTCACCACGCGCGCAACGATCAGTATGTAGACAAGAACTACGGCGGCGTATTTATTCTCTGGGACAGGCTGTTTGGAACCTTCCAGGATGAGCTTGAGGACGAACCTGCGGTGTATGGGCTGCGCAAGCCGCTCAACAGTTGGAACCCCTTATGGGCCAATATCCACGTGTATTGGCGCCTCGCGGTAGATTTCATCACGATGCAGGGTTTCGCCAATAAACTTCGTCTTCTCATCAAGCCGCCGGGCTGGTTGCCCGCCGAGCAGTCAAGCAACTGCAAAGCCAGACCGCGGATCGATCTGGCTGCCAAATACAATCCGCCGCTACACAGGCTGACTGCAGCCTATCTGTTCGGTCAGTTTGTTGTGACCGTCCTCTTAAGCTTATCGCTCGCCTCGCTCGCGCAAGAAGCCAACACGCTGCAGCTCTGGTGTGCCGCAGGCTATATTGCACTTTCTTTGTTTGTCCATGGCTACCTCCTGGAGCGACGTGGCAGCGGTAGCGCTATCGAAATGACTCGCCTCATCGTTGCGATAGGCCTGTCCTCCCTGCTGCCACTAGCACCCTTCCTGGCGAACCTGCTGCTAGGCGCCAGCGCAGCTTCGCTGCTTCTGCTCTCTGCGAGCCTGCTTCTCAAGCGCAACCTGCTGAACCTGCCGACGGCGGGAGAGAGTTCAGCGAATTCAGCGAATTCAGAGAGTGCAGCCACCGGCCCCGCCGCGCAATAGGACTCACCAGAACCGCTTTAGAGCGCGTAGCTCGTCTTTGTCGCTAAAGCTCAGTTTGGACGAGGGCTCTTTCTCGGCTGAGGCTCTTGTTAGGCTGAAGCTCTTGTTCGGCTGAGGCTTGAGATCCGCGGAAGCCCGGCTACGAAAGAGGCTCGAACTACGTAAGGGCTTTAGTCCGGCGGCGGCTCTGGCGTACTGGAGAGTTGTGAAGGGTGATAGACAGGCTCTAATCAGGACCTTAAGCCTCGAATCTTTGAGGCTATGATGATTCATCGCTATAGGGCGATTAGAGGCAGTTCATAGAGCAGCTCGCCGGTTTCAGGAACTCGCAGCTCAAACTGGGCGGCCAGCGCCTCCTTGAGCGTTGTCGAGAAAGCGCGGCCATCTTCCTGATCGCTGATCACAAATACGATGCGTCCACGGCGCTTAGAGAGCGGCGCCACTCCGACAGGGTTAAAGAGATAACCCTCGTTCTCGCTTAGGAGGCCTTTGACCGAAGATTCTAAACTCAGAGCAGTACCGGGGATGTCCTCACGTACTGCGCGATAAAGTGAGACTTCGTCGTTAGCTCTGCGCAAACGCAAGAAAACCTCCACCTGGCGAGTAAACAGCTCGGCATTCTCGAACTCTATCGTTGGCGTATAGATGGGATTGCTAAAGCCAATTTCGACTATGCCATTAGACGAGGCATCGGTGATAAGCGAGCTCAATAGCTGTTCAGCTCTCACCCCCTCGCCCTCGCGCTGCGGCAGCAAGAGAAAGAAATAAAGCAGCACGAAGAAAACTGTCGGGGCTAGAAAGATGCCGTAGAACGCGGCTGTCGAACGCAGATAGGGGGAAAGAAACGGCCGCAGTCCTAGTAGTGCGAAAACAAAAGCAGGGGCAACAATAAGCGCCCGCAGCTCCACAGCTAATGAACCGTAAAACAAAGCTTCGCTGCGCAGCCAAAGCACAATGGCGAGCGCAAACGCGAAAAACAGAAGTGACTGAAGTTTCGACACCCGCTAACCCTTTATCCCAAGCTCTTCGCCCTGCGCCTGCTTGTGTGAATGATAGGAGGACCTG
>JAYOBL010000006.1:0-40424 GCA_038104835.1 Gammaproteobacteria bacterium
GCCTGTACACGGTCGTCGATGGGGACTTTGCGCATGTGCACTTTAAGAATTTGCTCACGGCCACGAATATCGGGTAGGCCGACAACAACCTGGCGATCGAAACGCCCAGGGCGCAGAAGCGCGGGGTCGAGCACGTCAGGACGGTTGGTTGCCGCGACAACGATAATGCCGTCGTTCACCTCAAAGCCGTCCATCTCAACGAGGAGCTGATTAAGCGTTTGCTCGCGCTCATCGTGACCGCCACCAAGGCCGGCGCCACGGTGACGACCGACGGCGTCGATCTCGTCGATGAAGATAATACAGGGAGCCTGCTTCTTGGCTTGGTCGAACATGTCGCGAACACGCGATGCGCCCACACCGACGAACATTTCCACGAAGTCTGAACCCGAAATTGAGAAGAAAGGCACCTTCGCCTCACCGGCAATTGCCTTCGCGAGCAGCGTCTTACCCGTGCCGGGCTGTCCTACCATGAGGATGCCGCGCGGAATCTTGCCGCCTAAGCGCTGAAATTTGTCTGGCTCGCGCAGGAATTCAACGAGCTCTTGTACGTCTTCCTTGGCTTCATCCACACCGGCAACGTCTGCGAAGGTAACCTTGATTTGGTCTTCCCCAAGCAGCTTAGCCTTGCTCTTGCCGAAGGACATCGGGCCACCTTTGCCGCCACCGCCGCCGCCCTGCATTTGACGCATGAAGAAAAAGAAGAGACCAACAATGACTAGCACTGGCAGCAGGGACAAGAATAGCTGCGAGAGGAAGCCCGGCTTTTCTTCTTGAGTGCCGCTGATTGCCACATTGGATTCAAGAAGCTCATCCATCAGGCCCCGATCACCAATGGCTGGCATGGTCGATCTGAAACGCGAGCCGTCGCTGCGGAAGCCTGTGATCTGCAGATTTTGAATGTCGACAGCCTGCACACGGCCGTCGCGAAGCTCCTGGACGAATTGCGAGTAGATAATGTTGTCGGACTGCGGATCCCGGTTAATGCTATTGAATACCGTGAGCAGAACGCCCGCGATGATCATCCAAAGGACCAGATTCTTTGCCATGTCGTTCAAGGGTTATCCCCCTTATCAATGAATTCGAATGTCGTACAGAGAGCGAGATTAGTATCGAGTGGTACTGAAGCAACGACGCGATGGAGGAAAAGGATTGCTTCAAGCCCCAATCGGTATAGCAGAAAGTAACACATTTTAAGCGAAGCTACGCGATCTAGGCCCAAAACCACTAACCGCGAAAGCCACTCGCGAGCAAATAGATTTCACTAGATCGCGCCCGCGAGGCCTTGGGCTTGCGAACCTTTAGAGTAGCGAAGCTGCTCTTAAGCTCGTTTTCGTACTCCCGAAGCCCTTCACCATGAAAGACCTTCACGAGGAAATACGCCCCTGGGCTTAGCACAGATCTAGCGAGATCTAGAGCAAGTTCAGCAAGATACATCACGCGCGGTTGGTCTATGTCGCGCATACCACTCATATTGGGCGCCATGTCCGACATTACAAGGTCTGCCCCGCCTTCGGGGAGCATTTCTAGCAGCTGGTCTAAAACACCCTGCTCGGTGAAGTCACCCTGAAGGAACTCGACACCGGCCAGATGATCGATGGGAAGGATGTCACTAGCCACGACTCGCCCGGTATCACTCACTAAATTCGCAGCCACCTGAGACCAGCCGCCTGGAGCGGCGCCAAGATCAACCACGGTCATGCCGCGCTTGATGAGCTTGTCTTTCTCTTGGATTTCTAGAAGCTTGTAGCTGGCACGCGAGCGTAGGCCATCCTCTTGGCTGCGGCGAACGTATTCGTCGTCGAAGTGTTCTTTGAGCCAACCCTTACTTGTTTTAGATTGCGCCATTACTATTCATTCCTAGCTTCGTAACCTAACTCTTAGCGGCCCCGGTGGCTGCAAAACTTGATTGCCTAGAGGACTGCTAGGGCCATACTGCGGCCTTAGGCGGCTTATAGGGGTTTGCGTTAAGCTGCCGGCTTGCCTACAATCCGTCGCCCCGCAGCGCCGGCCGTATCGCCTCTCGCTCTGCCGCCAACAAATTCTTAGCAAGTGAACCCTCTTCTAGCGAGCTTTTATGAGTCTTAGCAATGCCGACAAAAAACAGTACCGCGCGATCGGGCATCAGCTCAAGCCGGTAATCACAATCGCAGAAAAGGGGCTCTCGGAGTCTGTGCTGCTGGAGCTTGAGCGCGCCCTGAGCGACCACGAGCTAATTAAGGTAAAGATTGTCGCAGCTGACAAAACCGCAAAAGCCGAACTAGCCGATGAGATCGCACGCGAGGCCAAGGCAGAGGTCGTGCAGTCTATTGGCCATATGCTGCTGCTCTTTCGTGCGGCTAAGAAGCCTAACCCTAGGCTGTCGAATCTGCTACGTAACGCGTCTTAGTCCTCTAGCGTTACCTTATCTGCTGCGTCTAGGCCTGCTAGAGATGCTCTACTTTCTCGATTTCGTACTCCACATCTCCGGCTGGCGCTTTCACGACGATTTCATCGCCCTCGGCCTTGCCCATCATCGCCCGCGCGATGGGCGAGCTAACTGAGATCTTGCCCCCGGCGACGTCAGCCTCGTCATCGCCAACGATTTGATACTTCACCTGCTTGTCGTTTTCGAGATTGATTAGAGTAACGGTGGTACCAAAGATCACCTTGCCCGTTGGCTCTATCTTACTTACGTCGATTATCTGACAGCCAGACAGCTTGCTTTCGATCTCCGCAATGCGACCCTCACAAAAACTCTGCTGTTCACGCGCCGCATGATACTCGGCGTTCTCTTTAAGATCGCCGTGCTCGCGAGCTTCGGCAATGGCTTCGATTATTTTTGGACGAGTAACGCTCTTCAACTCGTTGAGCTCGGCGCGCAGATTCTCTGCACCTTGAATAGTCATTGGAACGCTTTGCATTCTCTCCACCTCGACTCCTGACAAAAAAGCCCCGCTACTGAAGCGAGGCTCTTTGCATGGAGCTCATTATCTACTGTGTGTTGTTGCACTAATTGTTGCGCTAATTGTCGCTCTTACCGCCATGTGCTGAGACATTCCGGCAATCAGAGGTCTGGCCAACGGTGCCGCTAATAGCGGCACCATTAACTTGGCGTCGGATGTTAGCCTACGCGCTTTTGAGCTGTTCGTGAAGGTCTTGTAGCGTATAGACCGAAAGCTCACTGCCAAAGGCAAGAGCCTCGCAAACCGCTAAGGCGCCGGCAATAGTAGTCGTGCAGAAAACCCGATGGCGCAGTGCCGTGCGGCGGATCATCGAAGAGTCAGCTATCGCCTGTTTGCCTTCTGTGGTGTTAAACACAAGCTGAATCTCGTCGTTCTTCAGCATATCCACGATATGTGGCCGACCTTCAGCAACTTTATTCACCCGCGTCACCAGCAGACCCGCGTCGGCAATTACCTTAGCAGTCCCGTGGGTGGCAACAATATTGTATCCCAACGCGAGCGTCTGCTTTGCCACCTCGACTACCTTGTCTTTATCGGCTTCGCGTACGCTGATAAACGCGTTGCCTGCGGTCGCAAATTTTTCCCCCGCTCCCATCTGAGCCTTCGCGTAGGCTTCGGCGAATATCTTGCCGACGCCCATGACTTCGCCTGTGCTCTTCATTTCTGGTCCGAGAATCGGGTCGACGCCTGGGAATTTGTTGAACGGGAATATCGCTTCTTTAACGGCGAAGTTCTCTGGCACAACCTCGGCTTCAAAGCCCTGTTCGGCAAGACTTGTTCCCGCCATACAGCGCGCTGCAATCTTAGCTAGGGAGTGGCCAATGCATTTAGAGACAAACGGTACAGTTCTTGAAGCACGCGGGTTGACTTCGATCACGTAGAGCTCGCCTTCTTGATAAGCCAGCTGCGTGTTCATAAGCCCAACAACACCTAGCTCCAAAGCGAGAGCCTTGACCTGAGTGCGGATACGCTCCTGCACTTCCTGCGGCAGATTGTAAGGTGGGAGCGAACAGGCAGAGTCGCCCGAATGAATACCCGCCTGTTCGATGTGCTGCATGATGCCGCCGACTACTGCCTGCTTGCCGTCGCTCACCAGATCGATATCGATTTCGATAGCCGCATTGAGGAAAAAGTCGAGCAGCACTGGGCTCTCGTTCGACACTTTTACCGCGTCGTGCATATAGCGCTTTAGCTCTTCCTGATTGTAAACAATCTCCATCGCTCGGCCGCCGAGCACGTAAGAAGGACGCACGACCAGCGGGTAGCCGATCTCTTCAGCCGCAATGAAGCTCTCTTCTACGCTGCGCACAGTGCGGTTGGGTGGCTGCTTCAGATCGAGCTTTTGGATGAGCTGCTGGAAGCGCTCACGGTCCTCGGCGCGGTCGATCGCATCAGGTGAGGTGCCGATAATCGGAATGCCTGCGGCTTCGAGGCGCTTCACTAAATTCAGCGGAGTTTGGCCACCAAACTGCACAATCACGCCCTTTGGCTTCTCCAGGAGCGCAACCTCAATTACGTCCTCGAAGGTGAGCGGCTCGAAGTAAAGTCGATCGGAAATATTGTAGTCGGTGGAAACTGTTTCTGGGTTGCAGTTGACCATGATGGTTTCATAGCCGTCTTCGCGCATCGCGAGAGCGGCGTGAACACAGCAGTAGTCAAACTCAATGCCCTGCCCGATTCGATTCGGGCCGCCACCTAACACCATGATTTTCTCACGCTCGCTAGGCAGTGATTCGCATTCTTCCTCGTAGGTCGAATACATATAGGCGGTGGAGGAAACGAATTCGGCGGCGCAGGTGTCGACGCGTTTGTAGACCGGACGAATGCCCAGAGCGTGCCTGTGGGTCTGCACGTCTAGCTCGTCACAGCCAAGCACCTGAGCGAGGCGCTTGTCAGCAAAACCCTTGCGCTTGAGCTGACGCATCTCAGCCGCGTCAATGTCTGCCAGTGGTTTACTAGCAAGACCCTGCTCTATATTTATGAGGTCTTCAATTTGTACCAGATACCAAGGATCGATACCCGTTAGAGATTGCACCGTCTCCATCGACCAGCCTTGGCGGAAGGCATCTGCGATATACCAGATGCGCTGCGCGCCGACCTCGGTCAGCTCTCGTGTAAGCACCTCGCGTGCGTCACTGAGTTTCGTATCGAGTATGGGATCGAAACCACACATCCCCACTTCAAGGCCGCGCAGCGCTTTCTGTAGGGACTCTTGAAAAGTGCGGCCGATCGCCATCACCTCGCCGACCGACTTCATTTGCGTCGTTAGTCGGTCGTCAGCCTCAGAGAATTTTTCGAACGTGAAACGGGGAATCTTAGTGATGACGTAGTCGATAGTCGGCTCGAAAGAAGCCGGTGTCGCGCCGCCGGTAATCTCGTTGCTTAGCTCGTCCAGAGTGAAGCCTATAGCTAGCTTGGCCGCGACTCGGGCAATTGGGAATCCGGTCGCCTTCGAGGCGAGCGCGGAGCTGCGCGAGACCCGCGGATTCATCTCGATAATAACCAGGCGTCCGTCCTTTGGGTTCATACCAAACTGTACGTTTGAGCCGCCTGTCTCCACGCCAATCTCGCGCAGAATATCTATCGCCGCGTTGCGCAGAATTTGATATTCCTTATCGGTCAGAGTCTGCGAAGGCGCAACCGTAATCGAGTCGCCCGTGTGCACGCCCATGGCGTCGAAATTTTCGATAGTACACACGATAATACAGTTGTCTTTGCGGTCGCGAACGACCTCCAGCTCATACTCTTTCCAACCTATGAGTGACTCGTCGATGAGCAACTCGTTAGTGGGTGAAAGCTCTAAGCCGCGCTGGCAAATTTCTTCGAATTCTTCTTTGTTGTAAGCGATGCCCCCGCCGCTGCCGCCCATGGTGAAGGAAGGGCGAATGATGCAGGGAAAGCCGATTTCTTCCTGCGCCTCAGCAGCTTCAGCCATATTGTGCGCCATGCGGTGGCGTGGCGTCTCCAATCCGATCTTTTGCATAGCACGATCAAAAAGTTCGCGGTCTTCGGCTTTGTCGATCGCCTCGCAGTTTGCGCCAATTAGCTCGACCGAATACTTTTCCAGAACACCGTGGCGATTTAGATCGAGCGCGCAGTTGAGCGCGGTTTGCCCACCCATAGTGGGGAGAATCGCGTCAGGACGCTCTTTCTCGATAATCTTCTCAACTATCTGCCAGTTCACCGGTTCGATGTAAGTCGCATCCGCCATCGACGGATCGGTCATAATCGTCGCTGGGTTGGAATTTACGAGGATGACCCGGAAACCTTCTTCTTTGAGCGCCTGACAGGCCTGTGTGCCCGAGTAGTCGAATTCGCAGGCTTGCCCGATCACGATGGGGCCCGCACCGAGGATGAGAATGCTGTTGATGTCTGTTCGTCTTGGCATGTGCGCTTGTGCTCTCTTATCGTCTTGTTGGTGATCGCCGCGCGAGCTTTCGCTTTCGGGCACGGCTATGCAATCGGTGGCGCGTATCTTCGCCCGAGCGAATTCTTATTCGCGCTTTTCCATAAGCTCAGTGAAGTGATCAAAGAGCGACGCGATGTCATGCGGGCCAGGGCTAGCTTCGGGATGACCTTGGAAGCCAAAGGCTGGCACGTCCGTGCGCTCGATACCCTGCAGCGATCCGTCGAAGAGCGACTTGTGGGTCGCTACGAGGTTAGCAGGCAGCGTTGTCGCGTCCACCGCGAAACCGTGGTTCTGGCTAGTAATAAGCACTGTGCTGTCGCGCAGGTCTTGCACGGGGTGATTGCCTCCGTGGTGACCCAGACGCATCTTCACCGTTTGTGCGCCGCAGGCCAGGGCTAGGAGCTGGCAGCCGAGGCAAATACCGAAAAGGGGTATCTTGTTCTCGAGGAAGACTTTGATCGCTTCAATAGCGTAGTCACAGGGCTCGGGGTCGCCGGGGCCGTTCGAAAGGAAGATGCCGTCGGGGTTCATGGCCAACACTTCCGCGGCTGGCGTTTGCGCGGGCACTACCGTGATCTCGCAGCCGCGCGCGGCAAGCATGCGAAGAATGTTGCGCTTGGCGCCGAAGTCGTAGGCCACTACTCGAAATTTGTCAGCGCCTGCATCGCTATGGCCTTTGACCAGATCCCACACGCCCTCGGTCCAGGCGTAGTTCTCTTGAGTTGACACCACTTTTGCCAGATCCATGCCTTTGAGGCCGGGAAACTCTTTCGCTTTGGCAATTGCACCCTCGTCACCGAGCTGCGCAAGTTCGGCACCGGAAACGATGCAGCCATTGAGTGGGCCGTGGTCGCGCAGGTGGCGAGTAAGCCGGCGAGTGTCGATTTCTGCGATAGCGACAACCTTGCGCTCCGCTAAGAACTCTTGCAGTGTTTGCTCGCTGCGCCAGTTGCTAGCGAGTAATGGCAGATCCCGAATCACTAAGCCTGTCGCGCTTACCGCATTTGACTCGTTGTCCTCAGGCGTAGTCCCGGTGCTGCCAATGTGAGGATAGGTCAGGGTTACGATCTGCTGCGCATAGGAAGGGTCCGTTAGGATTTCCTGATAGCCCGTCATAGAGGTGTTAAACACCACCTCGCCACTCGCGCTGCCTTCGACGCCCAAGGCAAGCCCGCGAAATAGGCTGCCATCTTCAAGTGCTAATACGGCTAATGCGGCCACTCTCACTCCTTATTGTTAGTTGGTCTATTTATAGGGCTGACGAACACACGCTGTCATGCACCGATCTTCTACTTCGCATCCCGCTCGCATCAGAGTGCTGTAAGCGGAGGTCGCCGGAGAGCGCTGCTGGCAGCGTGATAAGCCGCCGGCAGCGTTGTAAGCCGCTGGACGAGCTTAAAAAAGACGCTGAAGTAGGTGCGCGCACGCACGTAAAAATCAGGCACAAAAAAAGCGGATGAAGAATCTCTTCACTCCGCTTTTTTGGGACTTCGCAGGGTTTCAGCATTCATCATACTGAGCGAGTATTATAGAGACACTACCCGTCGACTGTCTACGATCTACAGCCAAAATCGCGAATCTGAGCGATAAGGAAACTGGGGTATAGGCTCATTTTAAGCACACTGTTTACTTTCCGCCCCGCTTTGCCAAGCCGCGGATCTAATTAGCTCTAATTAGCCAAACGAGAGGCTAGCCACCCAGACCTAAGACATCCTGCATAGAGTACAGACCCGCGGGCTTGCCCTCGAGCCAGGCCGCAGCGCGCACAGCGCCATTTGCAAAGGTCATGCGGCTGCTTGCCTTGTGAGTAATTTCCACCCGCTCACCGAGAGTAGCGAAAGTCACCGTGTGATCGCCGACAATATCGCCTGCACGGGCGGTGGCGAAACCAATAGTCTTCCGATCGCGCTCAGGCTCCGCGCCCTCGCGGCCATACACGGCGACCTCGGCCAGGTTGCGGCCCAGCTCGTCAGCTACAACTTCACCCATTTTCAAAGCCGTGCCCGAGGGCGCGTCTTTCTTGAAGCGGTGATGCGCTTCGTAAATTTCTATGTCGGCCTCGTCTCCCATCACAGCCGCAGCCTGACGCAGAAGCTGCAGACAGAGGTTGACCCCAACGCTCATATTGGGGGCAAACACAACGGGGATGCGCTCAGCTGCGGCGGCTATTTCGCTCTTTTGCTGCTCATCGAACCCCGTTGTGCCGATGACTATAGCCTTTTGAGTCGCCAAACAGAGCGATAGATGCCCAAGGGTAGACTCGGGACTCGTGAAATCCACAAGAACATCGAAGGCTTCGCTCTGGTCCGCGAGCGAGTCCTGGGCCAGAACGCCTATCGCCTGCCCCATCGCAAGAAGACCGACATCCATGCCCTGAGTCGGATCTCCTGCGAGCACACTTGCTGCGCTAACGTGAACATTGGCTTCGCTGCGAGTCACTGCCTCCACTAGGGTTCGGCCCATTCGTCCTGCTGCGCCTGCGATTGCGACTCTCATAACTATTTGTCCCGATTTTTCCCCAACCTTTGATCTACTGAGTATACCGTCTGGGAGGTCAGAACGGCATCTTCCGGATGGTACTGACGGCAAATAGCAGCGCAGCCCCACAGAAAAATGTCGCTCTACAGCCAGGTAATCACGGGCACCACAGAAAAACGTCCAGTATTTACCCAGCTTCTCCCGCTTAAACACCTCCGCTAGCTTGTGGGATTTGTCTCATTTCGCGAGACTTATTTTCAGAAGGTTTGTAAGCGACCAGAAGAGTCGCAAAGCAAACCCACGAGCGCTGTGGCTGACACGGCGCCATGCATAGAGTGAGCGGTGATGGCAGAGAGCAAGAGTGAAACAACACTCAGCGACAAGAATAAAGAGCGTCGAGCTGCATTTGAGGGATCACAGACGCAATCGGTGACAGAGAGCCAGGCCGGCGATCTTGGCACCTTAAGTGACAAAAAGCGCCGCGAGCGCTACGAGCGCCTTGTTAGCACCCTTTACCACGACGTGTACCGCTACGGCTTTTGGGTTTGCAAAAGTCAGCCGCTGGCAGAGGACCTAGTCCAGGAGACGTTTTTACGTGCATGGCGGTCCTTAGATAGCCTGCAAAACGAGAGCGCCGCCAAAGCTTGGCTGTTTACCATTCTAAGACGGGAAAACGCTCGACTCTATGAGCGCTATCGTACCGAGCTTGTCGATGTCGACGACTATGTCATTGTCGAAAAAGCCGTCGAGGAGCCAGAAAACAATGTCGAGAAGGAATTATTGCTCGAGGCGATTAATCGCCTCGAAAAAGACTATCGCGAACCCCTGCTGCTGCAAATTGTTGGCGGTTTTAGTGGCAAAGAAATAGCCGAGATTTTGGGGCTCAATGACAATACGGTCATGACTCGCCTATTCCGCGCGAGGAGTAAGGTCGTAGCGCGCTACGCGACTCGGGCCGGCAAACCTCCGCCAGCCTTCATTAAGAGTCTCGGTTAGGACGCTTCTTAGCAGCATTGCGAGCCCATCGAGGCATACTGCGTGTTTCCACCGACTCTCGCGGCATGTCCAAGGCTGATCGAAGCCTTTATCGGTGGCTGACTGGGATTGTCTAATAATGCCCGGGTAGCTCTCGCATTCTTTTTCACCCGTCTTTTTCCTTCTCTGTCTCCTTCTCTCTTTTTCTCTCTCCTCCTCTCCTTGTCTCCCTCCTTCTCTGTCCCTTTTTCCGTCACCCTCTACCCATCTGTATGTTTCTTTGACCGCGAGAACCCCTTTCAGCGGCCGGGCTCACCTAGCCGAGTCTCGCAGCGCTCAGCTATACCAGAGCAATGTTAGTTCGGCGTCAAATCCATTGGCATCTCTGTTTACTGGATAATCATCAAATAGCCAGAAACGTTTGGGGTCGGCACAAACTTTGGAAGTCGCGTTAACAAGGTAGCGTGCGAGACTCAGAGTTCGCCAATTGAAGTTTGTGCATTCAAGTCACATTCATGGCGCCCAGAATTACGGTTCCTGATTCTCTGCTGCGCCATTCGATGCTCCCACCTTGGCTCAGCGCTTAGATTAAGCACCGCTTCTACTACAAGTTTCGCCTCTACCAAGATACCCCATCGTCCCAGACCTACGCGTTCTCCTCACTTAACAGCGCGATCCCTACTATCGAATTCCTATCAACTCGATAGGAGAAATTCGCGGGAATCGTTCAAAAACACCAATTAGAAACAAAATGATACAAGGAGTTATTTCCCGCCACTGTCACGAGTCGTTAGACTTCAAATACCGATAAAAACAGTCTTTTCTAGCTCTCGACCTAAACCAGTGAAGCGAAAAAATTGTTAGTTGGATCACGGCTAGAAAAAACTTTGAAAGAAAATCGGCCTTACGCCTCTCATCTCTCTTACGCCGCCGCGAAATTTTTTTTTCGTAGTTTGTGCGTAGTCTTTAATTTGTTGAAGGTTCAGGGTAATGGATCACAAGAGAATGGATCAAAAGTTGCTGCAAGAAAAAATTCTGAGCGATCCTTCGATTGTCACTTCTATGGAAAGCGAAGTCATCGCTGCCGCTGAATCAGACCCGCAGATGAGCGAGTTCGTGGCCTGCGTTAGTGAAACAGAAGTCGCTATGAAAGAGGCACTGCTCTCCATCCCAGTGCCAGGCAACCTGAAAAGCAAATTACTCGCACTGCCCGAGGTCGATGAAATTGAAGCTGCCGATTCTAGCAGCGGGGCGAAACTCGGCCTCACGCTCGACCGCAGTCTAACTTTAGCGAAACGCTTCCGCGCGGCGCTCATCATGGCTGCAATGTTCGCCGCTGCCGCGGGCCTCTCTTTGCTGCTTCCCGGCAGCTAGCAAGCACAATTCTTGGTGCGCTGCATCGGCAGCGTAAGTACATAGTCCAAGAGGCTGCATCTCACCGCGGACGGTTAGGCCCCTGCCCTGAGACTGCTTTCACCGCGCTCTCTGTCACCGCTCTTGCGGCTTTCGCCGATTCTCTCTATCGGTCGCTCGGCGCTTCTGTGGTCGTGGCGCAGCACTCGGCGAGCTGAGCGCATTCGCCGCTTACTGCCGCGTTTTATCTCTGCCCTGATCGGCGAACAGAAAAGAGGGAGAGCGATCGGCGGAGCCCAGCCGCCGATCAAACACCGCGAGGTTTACTGAGAAGCCCTAGAACTGCGCGGCGGTCATCGCCATGAGCGACTCCGAGCCCGCCTCCATCTCGAGCAGCAGCGACTGAGCCTTCGGCACTTGTCGTGCAAGGAAGAATTCACCCACTTTGATAAGCCCCTGCGTGTAGTCGCTGTCGAGGTCTTTGGCCTTGAGCGCTGAGGCCATAATTTTCTGCCACATGAAGCAGTAGAGCGTTAGGCCCATCAGCTCCATGTAGGCGTAGGACGCAGCGCCTATCTCCTCTGGGTTACCCGCAGCCCGCTCAATGACGAAATCAGTCGCGCTCTGCAGCGCTTCGCGGCACTGCGCCAGGCCTTGGAGGTAGCCTTGCATCTCTGCTACGCCGGCCTGCTCTGCGACGAAGGCATCCATTTCTTCTGACATTAGCGCCAACAGCTGCCCGTTCGCCCTAACCGTTTTGCGGCCCATGAGGTCTAGCGCCTGAATACCGTTAGCGCCTTCGTAGATCTGGGCGATGCGAGCATCGCGCACGTTCTGCTCCAGCCCCCACTCCGCGACATAGCCGTGGCCGCCCAACACCTGCTGCGCCATCACGCAGGCATCGAAGCCGCGATCGGTACAGTAGGCCTTTTGCACCGGTATAAGCAGTGCGACCAGCTTATCGGCTCGAGCGCGTGCCTCGGGTTCAGGGTGAAAGCGAGAAACATCGAGCTGCATCGCAGCGAAAATAGACAGCGAGCGGCCAGCGAGCACATTGGCTCGGATCGTTAGAAGAAGGCGACGCACATCGGGGTGAACAAGCAGCGGGTCGGCATTCGCCTCTGGCTGCTGTGGCCCCTTAGGAGCACGGCCCTGTACGCGCTCTTTGGCGTAGTCGGCGGCGACCTGATAGGCGCTGTCAGCCAAGCCGTTGGCCTGCAAACCCATGGATAACCGTTCATAGTTCATCATCGTGAACATATGCGACAAACCATTATTCAGCTCGCCGACGAGATACCCCGTCGCCTCGTCGAAGTTCATCACACAGGTTGGCGAGGCTTTAATACCCATCTTGTGCTCTATCGAGCCGCAGCGCACGCCGTTGCTGGCACCGGTGAGCTCGCCGCTCTCGTTGACCGCCATCTTAGGAACGAGGAACAGCGAGATTCCACGCGGGCCTGCCGGGGCATCGGGCAATTTGGCGAGAACAAGGTGAATAATGTTCTCCGCAAGATCGTGTTCGCCGCCGGTGATGAAAATCTTCGTGCCGGTGAGTTTGAAGCTACCGTCGTCGCAGGGCACAGCGCGCGTCTTGATCATGCCGAGATCAGTGCCCGCGTGAGGTTCGGTGAGACACATAGTGCCGGTCCAAGTACCCGCATACATCTTCGGCAGGTAGCGCTGCTTGAGCTCCTCGCTGCCGTGCTGGCTAAGGGTCAGTGTCGCGCCCGTGGTAAGGATGGTGAAGAGCGCAAAGGATGAATTCGCTGCAAAGCTCATCTCTTCGATTAGAGCAGAGAGCGTCTTGGGCATACCTTGCCCGCCATAGGCGGTCTCCCCTGTTAGCCCCGCCCAACCGCCTTCGGCGTAGGCGTTGTAGGCCTGCTGGAAGCCCTTGGGAGTTGTAACGACGCCGTCGTCGTAGCGACAGCCTTCTTGATCCCCGGACTGGTTGATGGGGGCGAGCAGGCCCTCTGCTATCTTCGCCGCCTCATCGACAATTGCGGAGGTGAGATCGACGCTCGCGTCTTGAGTCCCCGGCATAGATGAGAAAAGTTGGTCGGCTTGGAATACATCGTTGAGTAGGAAGTCGATGTCTTGTCGGGGGGCTCGGTAAGTGGGCATAGGGTCTCTCGCTTTCAATGGGTCGCTACAGCCTTGTTGGCCGCAGTAAAAAACAGCACGGAGTATAGGTGAATCGTCGAGCAACGAGAAGTTAGCTCCGCCGCGCCCCCTTTTCTTGCTTTACTCCAGAAATCTACTACATCAAATAATAAGCGTTTAGCGCCGTTTGAGGTTGGCAGGATGTGGTCATTTCTTTCTTCGCTTGGTTTCGCTCTAGGACCGTTACGCTCAAGTGTGGCTCGGGGTTTTGCGATACTTGTCGCGGGCCAGTGCTGCTGTTGCGGGCTGCCGTCCGACACACCAGATCCCCTTTGTAGCTACTGCTGTGCCACCCTGCCTCGAGTGCAGAATCCCTGCATCAGATGCGGACTTTCCTGCGCAGATCTCTCGGGTTCAGCGACTCATCGGGCAGCTGAGCCTGCTCCACGCCATGATGATGAGCTCGTCCCGCTTTGTTCAGCTTGCCTGCTCACACCTCCGGCATTCGATTATTGCTGCAGCGCGTTAGCCTATAGGAGCCCAATAGACAGGCTTGTAAGCGGACTGAAGTTCAATGCGCGTGGCGACATAGGCGTAGCCCTGAGCGGGCAGCTTTGCCACCGGCTCCAGTCACTTTATTCAGCGAAAAGTGGAACCCACCCCTGGCCTAGCGCAGTGCTGGCCATACCCCTGCATCCTGCACGACTGCGTCAGCGCGGATACAACCAGGCTTTCGAGGTGAGCAAGATCGTCAGCCGTCGTTTAAAAATCTGCGATCTTAGCCACAGTATCTATCGAAAGAAGCGAACCTCCCCGCAGACAGAGCTCATCACCGCTCGTCAAAGAAAGGCAAACCTGCGCGGCGCCTTCGGCGTGCGCGCGTCGAATAAGCTCGGTCAACACGCTCACGTTGCGATCTTGGACGATGTCGTGACCACGAGCGCAACCGTGGCGGAACTCACCCGCACTCTGCGAAGCCACGTAGTGCGCCGCATCGACGTGTGGTGTTTAGCGCGCACGGAGTAGCTCACAAAAACCGAGTGCACTGAGGCGGCGCGGGAGCCTGACTGCCTGATTTACTTTGAGTAACCGGGCATTCAGCCCTTGATGCCCTCAATGCTGCGAGTCGAACCGACAGGGCGATGATTCAGGGCGAAGCACAGACGAACAAGCGTAGGATTCCGAAATCCATCAAGAACCGAACTACGGTGAATCGAGAAGACTAGCGCCAGAGAGAGCATTCGCGAGAGGGATCGTAGGGGCAAGAGAAAATAAACAAGAATATGAAAGACAAGATTTGAGAGAGGATTTGAGAGAGGATTCGAGAGAGGATTCGAGAGAGGAATAAAGAGAGGAATAAAGAGAAACTAGAAAAAATTTTTAGAGAAATAATGTAGCGAGCGGATAAAGTTGGCGCTGCAATGCAGCTAAGAGATAAGCGCGAACTTAACTGCAGGTTCCAACAAACTCTAGAACTGGTACTTAATCGAGCCGTAGGCAACGCGCCCATTCTGGTCAACGAGGCGCGTCGAAGAGTTTAGGATCTGCGCGGTCTTTTCATCAAACAGGTTGCGAATGCCGAAGGAAATAATCGCTCGATCCTTGGAGCCGGTTTTCACGCTGTAGCCGTACTGCAGGTCAAAGGTGGTGATGCTATCGACAAGGTCATTGATCTCATCAATATCAATTTCGCTGATGTCTTTAAAGGAATCAAAGTAGTTAGTGATCGCACTCGCCGTGTGGTTGCCCAACTCCCAAGACAGCATCATGCTGCTTTGCAGCTCCGGGCTTACGATCCTCTCGTCCATGCTACCCAGGCTTCCGATCTCATCCCGACCCAACTCCATAAGCGGCGAGCGGTTCTCGAAATTCTGCACATAGGACGACGTGGTGCTGAGGGTAAACTGGCCAAATCGACTAGTGTCCCAAGCATAGGAGGCGCTGAGATCAAAACCGTTGGTCTCAAGGGACGAACCGAGCAGCGTGCCGTCGATATCGAATTCGTTTAGTGCTGAATCGTCAATCGAAAAGGGCTGCGCTACGGTGTTTTGCGAAGCCGCAGACGAGGCGAGCGCGGCGCTGAGCCCTGCATTGGCAGGTGAGTCGTTAACACTTAGCCGCCAAGCATCGGCGCTGACGCTCAGGCCCTGCGCAGGCTCTGCGGAAACGCCAAGCTGATAACTGAGGGCATCTTCTACCAAATCTCCGTCTAGCCGGCTGTCATTGAGCTGCCGTGAAATGCTGAAGGCCGGCACAGGGCTGCTAAGCACCGAAGCCGGCGCCACCTTGAAGCTGGCGATCTCGGTCGAGCTATCAGCCCCGAAGGCCTCTGAGGCTGAGCTAAAGCCAGCTCCCAAGCCCTGCCCAAAAACCATGCTCGAGGCGAGCAGCAGCGCGCCCCCTGAACTTACGCTAAGAGTCTTGCGCAGAGCGCTGTCAGCCCGACGAAATCTGGGGCTCAGGCGCAGATTAATACCAAGCGCCGAGGCTGACCTCGCTGTTTTTGAGGAAGAATTTTTCACGGCTAAGATAATAGCACCGCTTGGGGAAAAACCAAGCACCACTTTAGACTGGATTTACTCTTGAGCTAGGCGTTTGAGAAGCACTGAAACCGGCTCTGCAGGGTGGTCCAGGCATAAATCTGGCCAGAGTTCAGCGAGGGGAGCCAGGACGAATGAGCGCTCGGCAGCGCGCGGATGCGGTAGCTTCAGGAAATCGGTTTCCACGCGCTCGCCGCGGCAGTAGATCAGGTCGAGATCCAAGCTCCGTGAGGCGTAGGCCGCCCCCGCCTCCGGCTCGAGTCGCTGGCGGCCAAACTCCACCTCTACTGCCAGCAGCTCAGCTAGCAAATCACTAGCGCAAAGGTCTGCGGCGGGCTGCAGGACTGCAACAGCGTTGCAGAAATCTGCAGCGCTCGAGCCAAGCCCTTGCGCGGCCGTGCGATGCAGTGATGACAGCTGAACTTGTGTCTCGGAGAACTGGCTCAGGCGCTCCGCCGCCGCGACCACGAGCTGCGCGGGAGAGTTGCCTTCGAATGCTTGATTAGAGCCAAGCGCGACTACGGCGCTGCGGCCAGGGTCAGGCTTTGTGATACTGCTCTGAGAGCTCATGCACTGCCTCAACGAAGACCGCCACGTTGGCTGGATCAACCTCGGGAGTGATGCCGTGGCCGAGATTAAATACGTGACCCGGATGACTGCCGAAGCCCTCGAGGATGGAGGCGACCTCAGCGCGAATAGCCTGCGGCGCCGCATACAGCATCGACGGGTCCATATTGCCCTGCAGCGCAACTTGCCCGCCGATCCGCGCGCGTGCCTGCGCGATGTCCGTAGTCCAGTCCAACCCTACCGCGTTGGCCCCTGAAGCGGCGAGTGTTTCAAGCCACTGGCCACCGTTCTTAGTAAAAAGGATCACAGGCACTTCGCGCCCTTCGCTTTGGCGCGTGAGTCCGGCGACGATCTTCTTCATATAGGCCAGTGAGAACTCTTGATAGGCCGTGGGCGTGAGCACACCTCCCCATGTGTCGAAGATCTGCACCGCTTGGGCGCCGGCCGCAATCTGACCGTTGAGGTAATCAATCACCGCCTGAGCGAGCTTGTCTAAAAGCAAATGCATCGCCTCGGGATGGTTGTAGAGAAACTGCTTGGCGCGACGGAAATCTTTGCTGCCACCGCCTTCGATCATGTAGGTCGCCAAAGTCCACGGGCTGCCGGAGAAACCGATAAGCGGGACAGAGCCATTGAGTTCCCGACGAATAACCGAGACCGCGTCTGTGACATAGGATAGCTCGTCGGCAATGGACACATCCGGCAACGCCTCTACATCTGCAGGCGTGCGAATCACTTTCTTGAACTTAGGCCCTTCACCCGTCTCGAAGTAGAGACCTTGACCGAATGCATCGGGGATAGTGAGTATGTCGGAGAATAAAATCGCGGCATCGAAACTGTAGCGGCGCAGAGGTTGCAGAGTAACCTCGCAGGCGAGCTCAGGGTTCTGACACAGACTCATGAAATCGCCGGCCTGCGCTCGAGTCGCCCGATACTCCGGCAGATAACGCCCCGCTTGTCGCATCATCCACACCGGCGTGCGATCGACCGGCTGGCGCAGCAGGGCACGCAGGAAGCGATCATTCTTAAGGGGAGCGAATTCGGGCGTGGGTTGCGTCACGGTCATAACCTCGATGAGCCAACGACCAAAAAACAGGGTCAGCTTGTTGGAAAGCCGACGATTCTACACGAGCGTGAACCCTAGACCAATTAGGCTAGCCTCTAACCCAGCGAGCATCCATGCTCCTACTGCATCGCCGACTGCACGCCCGCTAGCTGCCTGACCCAGGGCCCCGCTGCACTGAGCCTGCTCGGCAAACGCCTGAGCGTTGCCTGCGCGTCGCTGCGCTGAGCGAACACTCCGTATGACACCACGTACCACGGCTGCCCTGCTCTTTGCGTGGCATAGTAGCCTAGGGTTTGCCGCAGCCCTGCCCCGTTCTGCTCGACGAACTCCGCGGCCGCTGCGGCCGACGATGTCCCTAGTATCTGCAGGGTATAGCTAGTTGCGGGCGCCGCTCGCAGCGTGTCCGCGAAGGAATTTGTCGCTGTTATCGCAGCTGATGCTACGTTAGCGGGCGCGGGACGCGAGCCCGCGCTCGGTGCAGCGACTGGCGCCTCCACCGCTGCGTCGGCGGTCGCGGCAGTGGAGGCAGGCGCTGGGTCGCGCTCTTGGGGCGCTCGATCCGCCGATGCCGATAAGGACGGTGGCACAGGGGCTGGCCGCGCTGACTCACGCGTAGATTCCTGTTGTACGGCCGGCGGAATTCGAGGGCGTAAAGCAGGCCGAGATGACGCGAGCGGACTTGCCAAGGCGGCCGCGGTATTTGTCTCGGCGCCCGTCTCTTGATCGCCAGTCCCCTGAGCGCCAGACTCTTCAACGCGTCCCAAGGGCGAACCGAGCTCTATGCGCCCTTGCGACGGCTCCGCGGGGATACGCCAAAAAGCGAGTACTGCAATAAAGGCGATGGCAAGGCCCGCTGTTGCTAACCAGTAGAGCCGCCCTGCGGCTAGGCGCTCGACCAAAAGCGCCGCCAGCTCCTTTGCAGTTTGCGCGGCGGCCGCTTTACCCGAGGCAAGGCCTGCGATAAGCCCCGCACCTGCTGATCGCGGGACACCCTGCGCTTGATCACCCGCATTGACGGGACGTTCCCCGTAGTCTTCGCGAGGGTCTTCGTGAAAGCCCTCTGAATACCCGTCACCTAAATCTTCATCAGGGTCGTCGTCGAAGTCGAATTCCAGGGCACTGCCAACAGCGGGGCCTATTTGCGGCTGACCATCCGGTTCGAGCCAGTCGTCGATGTCACGATCGAAATCGTCATCGCTGTCGATGGGCGCACCGCCAGCTTGAATCTCATTTCCGACTCCTTCGACAGCAGAAGTCGAATCGGCGGACGCATACAGACCTAACGCATCGTCTTCCTCGTCCGAACCCTCCTCAAACTCCTCGTTAAAGTCGCTCTCGCTTGCTATGCCTAAGGACTCCTCGGCCGCCAGGGATGCGGCAACTAGCGACTCCGGCGCAGTGGTCGACTCGCTTGCAAAAGCATGACCATCCTCGGCTTTGACGATCTCGTCCTCGCCTCCCTCCGAGAGCCCAGCGTTAGATGACAGCTCCGCCTGCGATACGGGCTGCTCATCAAAGTGACTGTCCTCAGACTGCGCTGCGACCTTTTCTGCTTGGGAGTTATCATAGGAGTTCCCAACAGCTTCATTGATAGGTTCCGCAGCTAGCTCATACTTGATCTCTTCGATACCCGTGTCCTGCAGATCTTCCCAAGCCCGCCCCGCGGCGCCGTTTAGAGTTTCTTCCTGCGCCCCTTCTCCAGTGTCTTTTTGCTGCTCTTCTAAAAACTCGTCGATAGTCTCATCTAAGTTTTCTTCAGGGCCATCCAGACCCTCGGCTGACAGATCAGCAGCTCCCTCGCTGCCTTCTCTCTCTTCGACCGGCGGTGAAAACGACTCCGAAGCAAACTCAGAATTAAGGGCTGAGTCCTGCAGCGCGGCATCGTCTAGTAGCGGCTCGCTTTCTTCCTGAAAATCCCGTGACGCCTGCTCAACAGTCTCTTCGGCAAGGGCGAAATCAAGCAGCAAATCTTCCTCGCGCGAGCCCCCCTCCTCTACATCGGGAAATTCACTCGCCGCTGCGGTCTCAGCGGGCGCTGCGTTTTTCTGTGCGGCGGGTTCGGCCGGCGGGGGAGCGGAGTCGCCGCCAAACTCCCCTTGCGCCCCGAGGTCTGCTAAGCCATCCCCATCGCGAGGCTTAGACTTTTCTTCCGCGCCTGCTTTTCGATCAGCGACCTCCCCGTCGCTCCCCTCGAGATAGTTATCGGGCAGTACCGGAGTCGCGGCCGGTAGCGTGTACCAAGTAAAATCCTCTACGCCGCCGTCAGGATCGGCGCGTTCGATGACGCTTTCCAAGCTTGAGTCGCCGAATAGCACGCAGGACAGGCTTGCTTCATCTGCCTCGTCTACGAGCTCATAAAGCGTGTCGAGCAAAGCCGGCGCAATAGACTCGGCTTCCTCTAATAAAATAATGAGTAGTCGTTCTTGGTCGGCGAGTGAACCTGCGTAGTCGGCGATCGTAAGGAGGTCGGAGTCGCCCGCATATTCCGCTGCCTCGGGGCCGAGCAGGGAAACCAGAAGTGAGAGAAATTTATCCCTGTCGAGAAAATCCGAGCAGCCGAGCGAGAGACATTCTGCCTCGGAGGCGAATTGAGAGGCAAAGCGCTTGCTTAGCCCGCTCTGTTCTCCTCCCTGCGCTCCAGTTACTGCCAAGAGGGTTTTGCCGTAGAAAGCGTCGTCGAGCAGGCGCGACAGCAGCTCGTCGCTCGTCTCGGCCCAGGCTTGGCCGCCTTCGTTTTTGTCGAGCTCAGTCATTGGCGCCCCCTGCGGTGCGGAGCCGCCTCTTGGCTCCCTATTTACATAAGTCCTCACCGGCCTCTAAGGTCTCGGAGAGTAGAGTCGGGTCCACGCCGCCAACTACTGCGCCGCGCCCGATGGCCTCGAGCAGGATAAATCTTAACTGCCCCTGCTCGGCCTTTTTGTCCGACGCCATCAGGTCCAGATACCGCTCAGTAGTGATATCGGCAGGCGGCAAGACAGGCATACCAAAATTTTTCTCCAGCACGCTACGTACCCAGCCCGCCTCGTCAGCTGTGATATAGCCTAAGCGTGCGCTCAAATCCGCCGCCATGACCGTGCCCATTGCGACCGTTTCACCGTGCAACCACGTTCCGTAGCCGGTCGCCGTTTCAATCGCGTGGCCGAAGGTGTGACCGAGGTTTAGAAGCGCCCTGACTCCGGTTTCCCTTTCATCCTCGGCGACTACTTCTGCCTTGATTCGACAGCAGGTCTGAATCACCTGCGCCATGAGCTCAGGGTCACAGTCATTCAGGGCGCTGGCGTGATCGGCAAGCCACGTGAAGAAGTCGCGGTCCCGTATGAGTCCATACTTCGTCACTTCGGCGAGTCCCGCTTTTACCTCGCGACTAGGCAGGCTTGCCAGCACATCGGTATCGGCAATCACACACTTGGGCTGGTAGAAAGCGCCGATCATATTCTTGCCAAGGGGATGGTTTACTCCGGTCTTACCCCCTACCGAGGAATCGACCTGCGCCAGCAACGTGGTGGGAATCTGCAAGAAATCGATACCGCGCAGATAGGTCGCCGCGGCGAAACCGGTAATGTCACCGATAACACCGCCACCCAGAGCGACTAGGGTCGTGTGGCGGTCATACTTGCGTTCAAGCAGAAAGTCATAAATAGAGCTAACGGCGGCTAGCGTTTTGAACTCCTCGCCGTCTCGCAGAACGAGCGCATCGCAATCTCTCGAAGCGAAGAAACGCTTAACCTGCTCCAAATACAAAGGCGCCACCGTTTCATTGCTGATGATGACGACCTTGCCTGGCCTAATTAGGGTGTCACTCACCCGACTCGCCAGCGCGCTGTCGCCCAGCAGGCCGGAAGCGATAAAGATTGGGTAGCTACGATCGCCGAGAGCGACATCTACGGTCAGCATATTTCATTTCTCACTATGCCGAGAGAGTAGTTGCCGCTCTCTCGAATGATTAAAGTCAGCAAGGGCTGACTATTCGTCTGGCTCAGTCGCGAGCTGTCGTCGTATCTCCGCGCAGACTGCCTTGGGCCCGCGGCGATGAGTGTCGACAATAAAGTCAGCCACTTCCTTGTAGAGCGGATCGCGCTGCGCCATAAGATCACGAATTTTTTGCGCCGGATCTGCCGTTTGCAAAAGCGGACGCGACTTGTCGCGCCGTGTGCGTTCAATCTGTTGGCTTACGGGAGCGCGCAGGTAGACAACGCAGCCTCTCTCGTGAAGCCAGCGGCGATTCTCCGCTGCGAGCACCGCTCCACCCCCCGTCGCTAGGATGATATTGCTTCGCGTAGTCAGCATTTCGATCATCCTGCTTTCGCGCGCGCGAAAACCTTCCTCGCCCTCGACGTCAAAAATCCAGGGAATATCAGCCCCGGTTGCCGCTTCGATCTCACGATCGGAGTCGAGAAATTCACGGCCCATCGAGTCAGCGAGAACACGGCCGATCGTGGTTTTCCCCACGCCCATGGGGCCAACGAGGAATATGGAATTAGACTCTTTCATAGCTTTGAAAATACGCAGACGGCGCGAAGCGGCATTGCCCGCTAGTATAGAGGCTAGGGCGCGGCGTGGGAACTCGGCAAGGAGCTGGCTCTAACGAGGAAGCTCGTCGAGTATCTTAGGCGTGATAAAAATCAGCAGCTCAGTACGCCGATTAGATCTATTGCTGCGCTTGAAGAGCCTACCGACATAGGGGAGGTCGCCCAGAATGGGAGTCTTAGATTCGGTTACCGACGTCTCCTCGCGAAAGACCCCGCCTAGCACTATAGTTTCGCCGTCATTCACTAGCGCGCGGGTGGTAACCTGATTAGTGTTTATCGCAGGAATCAGGCTGTTGCCGGGCGCGACAGAGTCTTGGCGAATATCTAGCTGCATATTGATGCGGCCATCCGGCGTAATCTGAGGAGTAACTTCTAGGGATAATACGGCTTCCTCGAACTGAGTGATCGAGCCTCCCGCCGTGCCTCCTGCCTGCGCCTGATAGGGAATCCTCACACCCGACTGAATAAGCGCGGGCATCTTGTCTTGGGTTGTTACCTTCGGCCTCGCAATGACCTCGCCGTTGCCACTGCTCTCAAGCGCTGAGAGTTCTAGCTCTATGAGCCCGCTATCGCGCGCATAGCCCAGGGCAAAGCTGGAGGCTTCTGGATCGGCAACCCCAAGATCTACGCTAAGCGCCTCCGGAAAGGCAATAACATCGCGTGGGGTGGGTACCGAGGCCTGCGCTAGAGCCACAAGGTCATCAATAAGCTCCGCCGGCGTCTCATCTAACAGCGCGTTTATTCGAGCCGCCTCACCTGCGATGAAACTCTCGGCGCGCGCATCGGCCCTTGCAGCTTCAGAATTCAGAAGCGAAGTTGTAGTGCCCTGCGAACCGCCGATACGCGTGTTGTCGACACGCCCCCCAAAACCCCAGCGGATTCCGAGCTCGCGCCCTATGCTCGTCTCAACGTTAACTATTCTTGCCTCAATTAGCACCTGCCGCACGGCGATATCTAAAGTGGCGAGCAGGGCTTTAACCTCGTCGAGTTTTTCGCGAATGTCACGCACGATTAAGATATTCGTTCGCGGGTCTACCGAGGCAGAGCCACGCGGTGAAAGAAGGCCCTGATTAAGGCGCCTATCGCCACCGGCTTGGACTTGAGAGAGGTTCTGTTGGCCGTTGGCCCCGACCCCCACAAGAAGCAGAAGCAGCTCATCGGCGTTGGCGTAGTTCACCTGCAAAAACTCAGTCGCCAACGGCGCCAATGCCTCCGCTTGCTCCGCGGCCTCGATATCGAACTGGTCTTGGGCGGCTAGCTCTTCGGTAGGTGCGACATATAAAACATTGCCCTCTAAACGGCCCGAAAGGCGTTTTAAGCGCAGCACTAACGCTAGCGCCTGATCCCATGGCACACCATCGAGGTCTATAGTGATTTCTCCGCTTATAGAATCGCTTGCCACAAGATTAAAATCGTAGAAACTCGCTAGCTGATACAAGGCGCTGCGCACGGGAACATTTTGAAAAGAGAGGCCGGTTATCTCCTCGGTATACTGTGAAAACGCGTCGTCTTCGCGAGTCTCCTCAATACTCTCGCCGAGCTGTGGCGAAACACTCAGAACGAAAGTCGAACCACGCGGATAGGCAACGAAGTCGACTCCGGGGGCCGCCGTAACCGCAAGCCGAATTCCGCTGTCCGTTCGCCGCGCATCGAACCCAGAAACCGCGGTGCCGAAAGCCGTCGCGTCGTAGCGTCGCAGCCAGCTATCGGCAACGCGGACACCATCGAGCTCTACGACAATAGCGCCCGAGGCATCCGGTCTACTGGCTCTAGTCATAACGGGCGAGCCTGCTAACTCGGCGCTTAGAACAATAGAAAGAAGGCCGTCGCCATTGGGGCCTCTATCAAAACTCAGTGCGCTAATTTCAGGCAATGGCGGCGCCGCACTGGCATCACGCTGAAGCTGTAGGACCCAAACTGAGCCCTGCCACCGCCGCCTTGTCTCAACCTGAGCAAACGCTTCAGTCAGCTCAATTTCCAGCCGACTCGCCGGCGTTCCAGGGACAAACCTGACCCCGCTGACAAATTCAGCGGGGGCATTCATCGAAGCCTCTCGCCACTGCTCCTGACTCAGCGCGCTCGTCACATTCGCAAACCCAATGACCATTCGCGGGGCTTCGCGCAGTATAGTGACCGACTCAGGCGCTGGCTCTTCATCAAACTGCAGGCGCAGCTCTACGCCGTTGACGGACTCGAACCATCTAAGTTCACTCAGCTCAACTGCCTGCGCCCACGGGCTAACGAGTACTAAAAAAAGCAATACAGCTGACCACCGCACTGACGCGTTTGCGGTCAAGTTCACCGCTTTTGTGCCGCTGTCGCGATACGGGGGGCTTAGGTTCTCAATCTTTCTCATTCTTGAGCTCTTCTCAATTCTAAAATCTGTGGCCGTTCGACCCAGCCCCCGTCACCGCTCGGAACAATTTCCACCAAATCAATTTGCTCTTTGCGTACCGCCGTGATCCGACCGTGGTTGCGGCCTAAATAGTTACCTACCCCTATCCGGAAAACCTCTTGCCCGCTTGTTTCCACCAGGCCCAATATGTTGCCCTTCAGCGATAGGTAACCAACCATCGTAAGTTCTGAAATAGGAAACTCTTCGAGCGCTTCCCGCTGCCTCGCAAAATCCGGCGCTACAAGCTGGCTATTTTCACGGTCGTTCGTTTTGGTAGGAGGGCGCTCGAACGGGCTCCGTGCTCCCGCCGAGCTGTAAACATAGCGCCTAGCTGGCGCCAGTGTGGGTGGCGGGAGAACCGAGGGCACCTGCGCAAGTTTTACCGCTGCAATAAATTCCTGAACCTCTTCCAGCTTTCTTTGGCTGTCGCATCCTGCGAGCAGCAACGAAAGCGTTACAACAAAAAGCACCCGACCGCTAAAGGCTGCCGAGTTGAACGGAAGCACAAGGGAATGGGGGGAGAACAGCGGAATCGAACGAACTTTGCGGCTACTCATCGGGAGCCCCCTGCAGGTCTGTCGCCATTTCCCGACTATCGTAGCGGTAGGTTTTGGCTACAAGCGTCATGACCAACTTCGATTCGTCGATGATGGAGATTTCAAAGTCATGCAGCGTGACGATGCGTCCAAGGCTCGCAACGCCGCCTGCGAAGGTGCCGAAGTCATGGTAGTTACCGACAAGCTCGACATCGATCGGCAGCTCGAAGAAAAAATCACGCTGCGCCTGATCTTGCAGCTGCAAACGCTCGAACCCCAAGCCGCTGCCGAGCCCTATGTCTGTAATATCGTCGACAAGTCGCGGCAGCTCCGACGTGGACGGTAGCTGCTGCACTAGCCTTGCGAAAAGTTTGTCGAGCTGTTCTCCCTGCTTTCTCGTTATCGCAAGTTCAGCCGCCATGTTCGCCTTCATCGACAGCTCCGAACGCAAAAGGGTTTCCTGAGTCGCCGATTCTGCCAAGGTTGTTAGCATTGGGTTTAGGAAAAGCCAGTAGCCTAGCCCAAGCGAAATAAGCACGAGGCTCGCAAGGACGAAAGAGCGAACAGGTGCAGGCCATTCCGCGAGCGCATCGAGATCGTTCAAATCTGCAACATCGAAGGCTAGCAGCGCCTTGACGGACTCTCCTACGCCGAGTGCTTTAGACTCACTTCGTTGGCTAGCAGGCTTCATTCTGCCTCCAACTCAACGTTTTCATCAGGGAAGCGAGCGCCATAGTTCAAATCAACGCTAAGCGAGAACGCGAAAGCGTCTTCTGCCACGGCGCTGGTTTCGGTTGTGATGTCATTCAAGATTGCGCTCGCGAACAGTGCCGACGCCTCCAAACGCCGCATGAGCTCAGTTATCCCCGAATAAGAAACGGACAGCCCTTCAATAAACAAAAACTGCTCCTCTCGCCGCACCGAACGCAAGAGAATTTCGATAGGCATGCTGATCACTAGCTCGTCTAAGATTCGAACAACCGTTGCTCTATCCTGCTGCAGATTTTCGATGATTCGAATCCGCTCTCTCACGGCATCCTGCTCTGCGCGCAGGATAGCGACTTCGGCAACCTGCTGATCTAATTGTCCAATCTCACTAGTTAGCATGGCGTTGATCCGTCCTTGCTGCTCATTCATCTCGACAATCGCTTGGCGAATCAAGAGCACAATCAGCGCAGCTATCAGCATGCCTAGCCCAATGTGCGCTTTGTAACGCTTGTTTGCAGCCTGCCGCTTCTTCTCGCGCCATGGCAAAAGGTTGATCATGAGCACTACGGCGCTTCCCTTAGCGCCAAGGCGGTAGCGAGCAACAGCGTTGGGGCATCTCGGTAAACTGCGGCTGGATCGAGGTCTTTTCGCAGACCAAGTTTAAGAAAAGGGTCTGCCACTCGTACCGGGCAGCCAAGGCAGGCGCTTAGCGCTAAATCTAGACCTTCGCGACGCGCTTCCGAGCCCGCAAGCAGTGCAAGACTGGGGGAGAGAACTTCCGTAGAAGGCGCGCCGGACATAGTCTGAGCCAGCAGAAATTTTAACTGTTCAAGAATAATCGCTCGCACCGAGGCAAAGTCAGGCTGCTCTTGCTGCTCCTGATCTTCCCAAATATAGTTCTGAGCGAGCTGGTTAACCTGCCCTTTGCTGGACGCCGATGAGAGCTCCTCGACGTCGAACTGCCACTCCCGAGTCGCAAGATGACGGCCTCCGAGGAACAAAGCCAAGCTTGATAGGCCGTTCTCAAGAGTGATGAGCAGCAGGGTATCCGTACTGCCTTGATCCTCTGCTAGATGAACAAGTAGCCGCTCCTGCGCAAGCGAGACGACATCGGCAACCTCAACATCTAGCCCCGCATCTCGGCAGACAGCCACCCTGCTATCGATGGCCTCCAACTGCGCAGCGACAATTACAATCTGGTCGTTGTCGGTAATCCGCTCAGCGGTTTGATCGTAACTATGGTGGCCAGAGTGACTATCGTCGCTACGGGTCTCTGTAAAATCTAAGTAAATCTCATCCAATGAATACGGCAATGCCGTTTCTGCGAGAGCGATGACCCGATCCTCTTTTTCGCGACGGGAAAGCCCAGTGGCGACTAAGGTATTGAGAAGCAAGGCTTCGCTTGTCTTAACCGCGAATGCCACACGCCTCGACTTCATCCTGAGCTTACTGACGAGGCGCTGCACGCAGTCGCTGACGGCTAGGCCATTTTCAATCCTCCCCGCGACCACCGCGCCATTAGGCAGCGGGGCGACTGCATAGCCTTCGAGTTCAAATTCAGGAGTCCATTGCTGAAGGTGGCCTTTTGCAGCCCTCCTAAGCCTTCGCAGCGCGACGATGCGCAGCTGCCCATCTGCGAAATCCACTCCTAGCAGCAGCTTTGGTCTCTGAAAACGTTGGAAGAAAAACCTGATCATTGCTTTCGCCGCTGCGCGGCCTACCCCTATATCCCAACGCCGCACATGTTTTGTATCACTATGTATCTATTAAACTAGCAGAGAATCAGCGCATCGACGTAATTAGTTGCGTTAATTTGCCAAACTGTTCCCCGCCCGCTGTGATGCCAAGCAAATTTCAGCGAGAAGAGCGCGCAGTGCCGCAGCACTCTCAGCGAGGACACTTTACGAATCCAGCGCACTAAGCACTGCTACTAGCTCTTTTGAAGAGACCGTCTAAGTCCCGACAAAATTTCGAGAAAAATCAGGCGATGAGTGCTCGCAATGGGAGGGAGTGTATACTCGAGGTTCACGGGAATATCCGCTTGCTTTTAACGCTAAGGATGCGCGCAGCGAACAATGATGCAGGGCAGACTGAGACATTCTAGATGGCCAATGCTTTTTAGGTATTTGGCAATCCTCTCTACGGCGGCTGTGTCCGGCGTCGTGATGGTGGTGTGCGCGGCTTACCTGTATCTTGCGCCGCTCCTGCCCTCGGCTGAGACCTACCGCGATGTACAGCTCGAGACGCCTCTGCGGATTTACACCCGCGACGGACTGCTTATCGATGAAATTGGCAATAGGCGCGACCCCGTAGAATATGAGGATATTCCGCAGGTACTGATCGATGCACTAGTTGCGACCGAGGACGCTAGGTTCTACTCGCATCCCGGTGTCGATTTTCAGAGTCTTATTCGCGGGTTCTACGGCTTTATTCGCGGAGTGAACCTTGGCGGCGGCTCCACGATTACTATGCAGCTCGCCAACAATCTCTCTTTCGACAGCGATAACGTGTATCTGCGCAAGTTCAAGGAAATTCCCTTTGCCCTGCAAATACAGCGCGAGCTAAGCAAAGAAGAAATCCTCACCCTTTACCTCAACACGATTTACTTCGGCGCGGGCGCGGATGGCATCGGCGCTGCGGCCTTTGTCTACTATGGTAAGCAGCCGCGCGAACTCACTCTCGCCGAGGCGGCGATGATGGTCTCCCTGCTGCCCTGCCCGTCTACCTGCAATCCCCTGAGCAGTCCCGTGCGCTCCATCGAGCGGCGCCGTACGCGGCTCAGGAATATGCTTCGGGAAGGCATGATTAGCGAGGCCGAATTCGCAGCTGCAGACGCTCAGCCGGTCAGCGCGACCCGTCACAACCGCAATATCGAAATCGAGGCGCCTTACATAGCAGAGATGGTGCGCCAAGAACTCTATGCCGAGCATGGCGAAGCGGCGTACACGCAGGGTTTCGAGGTGGTGACTACACTAGATTCCAAGCGTCAGCGCCTCGCCTCCTCGGCGCTCGTCGACGGGCTCGAGGACTATTACGATCGGCGCCATGGCTATCGCGGCCCCATCGCCACCTTCCCTCCCGCGGCGGCCGAGCCGGCTGAGGCGCTGCAGGAGCGCTGGCTGGAGACCCTTGCAGACGTCCCCGCTGCTGGCAATCAGCTTCCAGCAATAGTTAGCGCCGTGGCACCTAGAAGCTTTACTGCACTACTGCGCGATGGCGAGCAAGTCACCGTGCCCTGGAGCGGCATATCCTGGGCCTACGCCTTCCGCAGCCGCAATGAAGCCTGGCCACCGCCTCAGGTCGCTAGCGACGCTGTGAGCGTCGGGGACCTAGTTCGCCTGAGAAATGGCGAAGAAGGCTGGGAGCTCGGCCAAGTTCCCGAAATTCAAGGCGCATTAGTCTCGATGCTGCCCAATACTGGCGAGATCGCAGCACTGGTGGGCGGCTACGATTTCCGCCGCAGCCAGGTTAATCGCGTGCTCACCCCGCGCCCGCCGGGGTCGAACTTTAAACCCTTCGTCTACGGCGCAGCTTTAGAAGACGGCTATACCGCCGCGACATTGATCAACGACGCCCCGCTGACTCGAGGAGACTACCGGCCTAATAATTTTGAAAATAATTTCCTCGGACCCGTGACGCTTCGCTACGCGCTCAAGGAGTCTCGCAATGTGCCCGCGGTGCGACTCTTCGACCAGCTCGGCTCAGACAAGGTGTTTGAATTCGCGAAGAAGTTTGGCCTGCCTGTGGAGAATTTTCCCCGCAATGACCTCACGGTGGGTCTTGGCAGCAGCGACGTTCAGCCGCTAGAAATAGTCACCGCGTATTCCTCCCTCGCAAACGGAGGCTACAAAGTTGAACCTACGTTTATTCTCGAGGTGCGTAATCTCAACGGGCCAATTTATAAGAATCAGCCGGCGCGCGCCTGCGCCGACTGCGAAGCGGTTCAAAATGGCGAAAGCGAAGCAGCGCCACGAATAGTCGACGAACGCGTTGCCTACATACTTGGCACCATGCTCCGCTCAGTTGTCGTAGAAGGCAGCGGCGCTAGAGTTCAACGTGAAATCGGTCGCAGCGATCTCATGGGCAAGACCGGTACGACCAATGGTCCGCGAGAGCTTTGGTTCTCGGGCTTCAATGCCGACCTTGCCACCACGGTATTTGTAGGCTTCGACACCCCAGAGCCCCTAGGCGAGCGCGAACAGGGCGCCACCGTGGCCGTGCCCATTTGGATCGACTACATGAAAGCCGCCCTAGAGGGCACGCCGGAGCGAACCATGCGTCGGCCGGACGGCATTGAAGACAGACTGATTGATCGCGAGACAGGTGAGCCTGCGCTGCCGGGCTCTAGCAATGCGGTGTTCGAATTCTTCCGCAGCGAAAACGCACCGAGCACCCCAGCTAGATCGACCAACAGTGGCGCGGGCGATGACGGTGAGGTCGACGCCACCGAGACTATCTTCTAGCCGGGGGATTTCTTGCCAACGCGAATAACCCCTTGCTCAAGTAAGCTCAGAATTCTTTCACGCAAACGTTCAGCCGAGACCTCGGAAGCACTTTAATAGGAATTCTCAGTAGAACTCTCAGTAGAGCTCTCAGAAGGACTCTCAGTAGAGCTCGCGATCGATCTCTCAAGAACTCCGCTGCCAAAAAAGAGCCCGCACGACAGCACCAGAAAATGCCTTCGAGAGTGGATCTGGGGGTGGGTTCGAGAATGGAATCGAGAGTGGATTCAAGAGCAGATTCAAGAACGCCTTAAAAGCTGGGCTAACTGAGCGCAGGAATCGCCGAACGGCGAAACAAGATCAGCATGCCCGGGACCTAAAACACCCCCGGATTTAAACCCTAAGCGCTCGAGCAAAAAAACGCCCCAGCGGTTTCCCCCTGAGGCGTTTCTACGTGTTCGATTTGCCATGCAGCTGTCTTAAAGCGCTGCGGCCTTCGTCTTAGTCTAGACGCGGCGGCTACCGAAACGATTCTTAAAGCGCTCTACTCGACCGCCTGTGTCGAGGATCTTCTGCTTACCTGTGTAGAAAGGGTGGCACTGTGAGCAGACATCAATAAGGATGTCCTGCGCCATTGTTGAGCGTGTCTCGATGACGTTACCGCAGCTGCAGGTAGCCTTCATCGCGTCGTATTTGGGGTGAATCTCTGGCTTCATTGTGAGTCCTCTCAGGGATGTCGCTACGGGGCGGCGGGATTTAAGCTCTTGATTATAAAGAGCTAATCGGTCCGGCGTGCCCGCACCACATCTGTAATTGATGCCGTTCGGTTAAATCAAGCGCGTAACTTCTGCTTGAATAGGGCCGCGAATTCTACCAGACGCGCGCTTAGACGCAAGGCCGGTGGATACCGCTAGGCGAGTATTTACCGCGTATGCGGCTGCTGGTAGTAGTTCTTAGTAGTTCTGGGAGCTCTAGCCTCTGCTAGCTAGTTGCAATTCAGAGGCTTTTACTCGCGACTAGGTATTGTCTTGCGACTAGGCGTTTTTCAAACGACGGTGATTTTCCACCGCTTCTCGCATGATGCGGCTGAACAACTCGTCTGTTAATGCCTCGCTGACACCACAGTCTGCGGCAAGGCTGCGCAGGCGCTGAAGCTTCTCCGCTTCTCGGGCGCCGTCAAAGGCCTCGAGACCCTGCTCGGCTTTGAGCTCACCCACCCGCCCTGTCAATTCGAAACGCTGAGCTAAGCTGTTAAGCAGCTGCGCATCGATTTCGTCGATACGATCTCGTAGCGTAAGAAGTTCGGCGGGCACCGAGTCTGAACCCATGGCATGGTCCTCAAAATATAGTCGTCTGTGCTTGCGGCGCAGAGCCTGCACGTTGAATCGGGTCAAATCGCAGAGCGCGTGCTCCGAGCTTCGGAGTATATACGATCACTCACTCACGGGAACAGCGGCTAGCTTGGTGCCGGTATAGCCTCTACACTTAGCGGTCAGATCACGCGCCGGCGAGCCTCCGTTCTACGATGTCAAAGCAAGCAAACAGCAGCAGCGCGAAGCCCACTGGGCCACTGCTCTATCGTGTCGCTGTGCCCTCTCCGCTGCGCAGAACCTTCGATTACTTGCCCGCAGGTGAGCTCACGGCTGCCGTCGGCACCCGAGTTCGCGTCCCCTTCGGCACGCGCAAACTCACCGGAGTCGTCATCGCGCACGCCTCTGAGAGCGATGTGCCCAAGGCTAAGCTACGCCCCATCGACGCCGCACTGGATCGCGAGCCGCTTTTCTCAGCGCCTCTGCTGACACTGCTGCTATGGGCGGCCGACTATTATCAGACGCCCGTAGGCGAAGTCATGGCAGCGGCCCTGCCCGCACGCTTACGCGCGGGCGAGGGCCTGATGAGCTCGCAGGAACGCTGGTCTTCACCGCTGCACGGCCAGAGCCGGGAAAACTATGACGCCGCAGCCTCCTTACTAAGCCGCGCACCACGACAGCTGGCATTGCTAGACTTTCTGCTCGCGCACGATTCTGTGGACCCGCGCGCAATCACCGAGGCAGGGTTTGGCCGGCCGCTGCTGCGCGCCCTGCAAGAGCGCGGATTCGCTCAATGCAGCAGTGAAGCCCCCCCAACACGTTCTCACTTCAGCCAAAACTACGTCCCTGCAGACAACAGCAGTGCCAATTTCAAGCTCAATGCCGAGCAGCTCGCCGCGGTATCGGCGCTCAATGCAGAGCCGAAGCGGTTTCAGTGTTTCCTTCTCGATGGTGTCACGGGGTCGGGCAAGACTGAGGTTTACATGCAGGCGATGGCTAGCCAGCTTGCCCTCGGCAGGCAGTGCTTGGTTCTGGTGCCTGAGATCGGCCTCACGCCGCAAACGATTTCGCGCTTCCGACAGCGCTTCACCTGCCCCGTGGTGGTCCTGCACTCGGGGCTAAGCGAGACCGAGAGACTAAGCGCCTGGACTCAGGCACGTTACGGCAGCGCGGGAGTCGTCATCGGAACCCGCTCAGCGCTGTTCACGCCCTTGGCGACCCCTGGGATTTTAATTTTAGACGAAGAGCACGATGCCTCTTTCAAGCAGCAGGATGGGTTTCGCTATTCCGCTCGCGACCTGGCTGCCATGCGCGGCCGCGCCGAAAACATGCCTGTCGTGTTCGGCTCTGCAACGCCGAGTCTTGAGACCCTGCACAATGCGCTCGCGGGAAAGTTCACTCATCTCAAACTGCCCCATTCCACCGCGGCACAGCCGCGAGCCGCCGTTGAACTCGTCGATGTAGAGACGCAGGCCCTGCGCGAGGGGTTTTCCGAACAGTCGCTGCAGAGACTCAGACTGCACCTCGAGCGCGGAAACCAGTGCCTCGTCTTCATCAATCGCCGCGGCTACGCTCCGGTATTAAACTGCAGCAGCTGCGGTTGGCAGTCAGAGTGCGACGACTGTAGCGCGCAGATGACCGTACACCGCAGCCCGCCTAGGCTGCGGTGTCATCACTGCGGCGTAAGCGTCGCGCTGCCGCGCAGCTGCCCCTACTGCAAATCCGCGACGCTAGACACGCTCGGGCTCGGCACCCAAAAGGTCGAGACTTTCCTCTTACGAGAGTTTGCCGACTTTCCTGTGATTCGCGTGGACCGCGATTCGACCCGCGGCAAGTCGGCTCTGGATTCCGTGCTAGCTCGTGTCGACGCGGGTGAGCCCTGTATCCTGCTGGGTACGCAGATGCTCGCTAAGGGTCATCATTTTCCAAATATGACGCTGGTGATCATCCTCGACGCCGACGGCGGGCTATTTAGCGCCGACTTCCGCGGCCAAGAGCATATGGCTCAGCTCGTCACACAGGTTGCAGGGCGCGCAGGGCGGGCCGACAAGCCTGGTGAGGTCCTGCTACAAACCAAACATGCGGCCCATGCAACGCTGCAGGCTTTAAGCAACGAGTCCTATGCGCAGTACTCGGCGCGTCAGCTCGAAGAGCGCCTAGACGCTAATCTACCGCCTTTCGCCCACCTCGCTCTGCTGAAAATTGAGGCTTCCGAGCTCGCTAGCGCCCTGAGCTTTGGCGAGACCGCTGCGAGTATCAGCGTGCAATTAGCTCAAGACCCTAGGCTCGCAATCGAGCTGCAGGGCCCCCTGCCGGCACCGATGGAAAAACGCGCCGGGCGTTTTCGCGTACACTTGCTATTAAAGAGCGCGCGCCGAGGGCAGCTGCAAGACCATCTCAACTATTTGGTGAGCAATCTTGAACAGGCGAAAGCGCCTCCGCGGCTACGCTGGAGTGTCGACGTCGACCCGCAAGACATGATCTAGACACAGGCCCCGTGACTTTCACTGCAGTCACCGCAATACAGACCGATAACGAAACAAGTAATTGAAAACGCTGCTTGCATACTGCGTGTGACTGCGGCCCTGGAACCCAGATTAATGACCCAAGACTTTGCCAAGATTCGTCCCGAGCCGCTGCTCGAACGCAAGGCAGTGCAGGCGCCGCCAAGCTGGTCGATGCTGTTTTCGGGAATTGCCGTGGGCATAGCGATTGGCGTATTTGGCTGCGTTCTTCTTTACCTATCCGGCAGCGTTCCCCCGCTTGCCTCAGCCCCCGCGGTGGCGGACGCAGGCGCCGTCACTCGCAGCGCCATAGAGCAGACCCCGCTGGCGGAACCTGAGCCTGAGCTACAAATGGATTTCTATACCGAGCTCGCCAACTACCGGGTTGAAGTGCCCGAGGGGCGCGTGGAACTCACAGAGCAGCAGCAACTCGCCTTGGAACCCCCTGAGCAGCAGTTCGCGACGGGCTATCTCCTTCAGTCAGGCGCCTTCCAACAGCGCGCGCTTGCCGACTCCGAAGTCGAGCGTCAGCGAGCCATGGGGCTCGAGGTATTTATTACTCAAGAGAGTTTGCCGGGGCGCACCCTGTTTCTTGTGCAATCGGGCCCTTACATGAACAGCAGAGCGCTTGCCGAGGCCGAGCGCACCCTGCGCAGCAACAATCTCTCCAGCCTTCGCCTCGTCGTAGAATAGACGTTGGCCGGCTTGAAGAAAGTCCCCACGCCTAGCTAAATGAAAGCCTTTGCGGCTTGCCCGACGCTCGCCACCTCACCTTACTTCCCCACTTGCAGCGGGCTATGCCTACGCCGCGCATATTGAATTTGGCGTATCCGCCCCAATACCTCGGATCATAGGCGCCAGATTGGCCCTTGTTTGCACGCGCCCAGCGTCGCCATTTCACTGCGGGAGAAACACTTGGAACAGTACAGAGGAACGACGATCGTCTCCGTTCGTCGCGGGAATAAGGTCGTGGTCGGCGGCGACGGTCAGGTCTCTCAAGGCAACACCGTCATGAAAGGCAATGCCCGCAAGGTGCGCAAGCTCTATAAGGATCAGGTGGTCGCAGGCTTCGCCGGCGGCACGGCGGACGCCTTCACGCTATTCGAACGCTTCGAAGAGCAGCTCGAAAAGCATCACGGTAAGCTGGTACGCGCCGCGGTCGAGCTTGCCAAACTCTGGCGCACGGAACGCTCGTTGCGCCGCCTCGAGGCCCTCTTAATCGTTGCCGACAAAGACGCCTCGCTTATCATTACCGGGAATGGCGACGTGATCGAGCCTGAAGACTCGATTATGGCTATAGGTTCCGGTGGCACTTTTGCACAGTCTGCAGCGCGGGCCCTGCTGCAGAACACCGAACTCGGCGCCCGTGACATTGTCAGCAAGAGCCTCACCATTGCCGCCGACGTTTGTGTCTACACGAATCACAATCACACCATCGAAGAATTGGAGTTCTAGCTATGACCGCCACCTCATCAGACTCCTCAATCACGGCTCCCGCTGCGACGGCTAAATCACCCAACGCCTTGGGCGCTTCGATCATGACGCCGCGGGAGATCACCTCCGAGCTGGACAAACATATTGTCGGGCAGGCCAGCGCTAAGCGCGCCGTCGCCATCGCACTGCGTAACCGCTGGCGGCGCATGAATCTCGGCGACGATCTGCGCGCCGAGGTCACTCCCAAGAACATTCTTATGATCGGCCCTACCGGTGTCGGTAAGACCGAGATCGCACGCAGGCTTGCCAAACTTGCCCAGGCGCCATTCATCAAAGTTGAAGCGACGAAGTTCACCGAGGTGGGCTACGTGGGTCGCGACGTCGAATCGATTATCCGCGACCTCGTAGATAGCGCCGTGAAGATGCAGCGCGAAGCTGAAATGAAGAAAGTGCAGACGTTAGCCGCGGACCGTGCGGAGGATCGCGTGCTTGATATTCTCGTACCCCGCGCCGACGGCGAGGAAGCGGCTCAGGACTCCAGTGCGCGCCAGGTGTTCCGCAAGAAACTGCGCCAAGGCGAGCTGGACGACAAAGAAATTGAAATCGCAGTTGCCGATACAGTCGTCGGCGTAGACATCATGGCGCCGCCAGGTCTCGAGGACATGACCAGCCAGCTGAAGGACATGTTCTCGAACATGCAGAACAAGAAGACTAAAGCTCGCTCACTCCCCATAAAAGCCGCCTTGAAAGCACTGAAGGAAGAAGAGGCGGCAAAGCTAATCAATGACGAAGAGATCAAGGCCAGCGCCGTTGAGCTCGCAGAGCAGACAGGCATTGTTTTCATCGACGAGATCGACAAAGTCAGCAACCGCCATGATCAGGGCGGGGCCGGGGTATCGCGGGAAGGCGTGCAGCGCGACCTTCTTCCTCTAATCGAAGGCTCGACGGTCAGCACGAAGTACGGCAGCGTAAAGACCGACCATATCCTCTTTATCGCCTCCGGCGCCTTTCACCTCAGCAAGCCTTCCGACCTCATTCCCGAGCTGCAAGGACGCCTGCCGATTCGCGTGGAGCTCGAGGCGCTGACAGCAGAAGACTTCGAACGCATTCTTACCGAACCCAATGCCTCGCTTACCGAACAGTATCAGGCGCTGCTTGCAACAGAGGGTCTGAGTTTAGAGTTTTCTGAGGACGGAATCCGCAGCATCGCCGAGACCGCGTGGCAGGTGAATGAGCGCACCGAGAACATCGGTGCACGTCGGCTCCACACGATGATGGAAAGACTATTGGAAGAAACTTCTTTCGCCGCTTCCGACCTTGCAATAAGCGCAGGCAAGGTCCTTGTAGATGGGGACTTTGTTCGCGAACAGCTGGATGAGCTCGCGAAAGACGAAGACCTCAGCCGCTACATCCTCTAGGACTTACCTGTGACTCCCACCGCGATCAAACTGCATAAGCGCTCTAAGCTGCTGGAAATCAGCTACGGCGAGTCGCAGAGCTTTCAGCTCGAAGCGGAGCTGCTAAGAGTCTACTCCCCCTCTGCCGAGGTGCGCGGTCACGGCCGTGGGCAGGAAGTGCTGCAAACTGGCAAACGCGAGGTTGCGATAACGCAGATTAGCGCGGTGGGCAATTACGCCCTGCGCCTGACCTTCGACGACGGCCATAGCTCCGGACTCTATAGCTGGGAGACGCTCGCCGACCTCGCGCACAATCAGCAGGCACGCTGGGACGATTATCTTGCGCGACTCGCCGCTGCCGGTGCGAGCCGCGAGCCATTGCCAGCCGATACCCAAGTCATTACCATTAAGCCTTAAGATCCAACTCTCCAAACCCCTACCGACTCAGCCACCGAGATCAGAGCAATGAGCGACAAAGACGCCGCCGCGACCACCCATTTTGGGTATGAGACCGTCCCCGTAGCTGAAAAACAGCAGCGAGTAGGGCAGGTATTTCGCTCGGTAGCCCAGCGCTACGACGTCATGAACGACCTCATGTCGCTAGGCACGCATCGGCTAATAAAGCGCTTCACTGTCGAGCTAAGCGGGCTGCGCAAGGGCCACAAAGTGCTCGACCTGGCTGGCGGCACAGGCGATTTCAGCCTGCGCTTCTCACCGATCGTAGGTGCAGAGGGACAGGTCGTACTCGCGGATATCAACGAGGCGATGCTTGCGGTGGGTCGCGATCGCATTATCGACAAAGGCGCTGCCTTTAATGTCGACGTCGCGCAGGTCAATGCGGAATGCCTTCCCTTCGCCGACAACACCTTCGACTGCATCACCATTGCCTACGGCCTGCGCAACGTGACGGATAAGGACGCAGCACTGGCGTCGATGCGTCGCGTGCTCAAACCCGGCGGGCGCGTCCTAGTGCTCGAGTTCTCCAAACCGAAGAACGAGATCGTACGCAGGGGATACGACGCCTTCTCCAAACTCTGGCCACTCGCGGGCAAGGTAATCGTAGGCGATGCGGCTAGCTACCAGTATCTTGTCGAGTCGATCCGTATGCATCCCGACCAAGAGACGCTTTTGGATATGATGCAAGACGCCGGGCTTACCGACTGCAAGTACCACAACCTACTACACGGCGTGAGTGCAATCCACATCGGCTTTAAGCCCGCGGACTCGTGACACTGTTCGCCACCTTGGCACTCGCCCCACTCGAGCTCCTTATCGATCGGCTCATTGCCCACGACCCCCACACCGCCGATCGCCTCGCTCGCTTCGACGGCCGTGCGATCGAAGTGCTGGCGCGCCAGCGTTCTGGCGGCACGCTGCCGCTGCTCATTGTAGTTCGCGGCTCTACTTTGAAACTTAATCTAGCCAGCGCCGATGCAATGCATAGGCAGGTCGATGCAAGGATAGAAGGCTCTCTAGGCACACTGCTAGAACTGCTACTCACCCCGGCGGATAGACGCGCGCTGTCGAACCCCGACTTGAGCATAAGCGGCGATGCGGAGCTCATCCAGGCGCTCTATCATTTCGCGTCCGATCTCGACCTTAAATGGGAGGACTATCTCGCGCCGTTCCTCGGCGATCTACTGACCCGCGAGGCAACGCGCGCCAGTGGCGCTGCACGCCAGTGGGGCAGCGACGTGGCGGCGTCGCTCACAGAGACCTTAGACGAATACCTCGTCGAGGAGGCGCGCATCCTGCCAAGCGCCGATGAAATAGACTACTTTAACGAATCGGTTGCAGCACTGAGACTGCGCCTCGATAGGCTTGACGCGCGGTTGCGGCTGCTCGAGAACGCCGATGCCTAGCTTTCGCGTTGGGCCTGCGAGTGCTATCTTTGCCACCCTTAAAATCGCCGAGAGCGCCTAGCGCAGACGACCCCCGTGTCCTCAATTACCCGCCTGCATAAAATTCTACGAATCGTCGTCGCCTATCGACTCGACGACTTCGTTCCTGCGGGTCGCGGTAAGGTCGTGCTACGCCTGCTACTTGCGCCCTATTTTTTGCTGAGCCTTTTCTCTCGTCGACCCAAGGGAGACAAAGAGCAGCGGCTCAAGGAAGCCTTCGAAGCGCTGGGCCCGATCTACATCAAATTCGGACAGCTGCTCTCCACACGCCGCGACTTCCTCGACGACGCGCTTGCCGACGAACTGCAGGCACTGCAAGACAAAGTGCCGCCCTTCCCTATGCCCGCGATCGACTCGCTGGTTGCGTCTGCGCTCGGCGCTCCAAGTGAAGAATTTTTCAGCCACGTCGATCACGAGCCGATCGCGGCTGCTTCGATCGCTCAGGTTTATGGCGCAACACTGCTTAATGGCGACAAAGTTGTGATTAAACTCGTGCGCCCCGGCATCGAGCGCGTTGTTCAGGCCGACATAAGACTGCTGAAAAGGCTTGCGCGGATAGTCGAGGCGGTCTCGACCTTGGGCCAGCGTTTGCGACCGATCGAGGTCATTAACGACTACGAAAAAATCATCTTGGACGAGCTCAATCTGCAGAACGAAGCGGCGAATACTACACAGCTGCGGCGCAATTTCGACGGCTCAAGCGAGCTCTATGTGCCCAAAATATACTGGGAGCTTTGCAATAGCAGCATGCTGGTGATGGAGCGTATTGACGGTATTCCAGTTGCCAATATCGAAGAGCTGAACGCGCGCGGCGTCGACCTAAAACATCTCGCCGAGGCCGGCGTGAATATCTTCTTCACCCAGGTGTTTGAACACAATTTCTTTCACGCCGACATGCACCCGGGCAATATTTTTGTCTCTAAAACTGAGGTGCCCCATTACATCGCGATCGACTGCGCGATCATCGGCTCTCTGACCGACGACGATCAGGACTACTTGGCTAAGAATCTGCTCGCTATATTCAAGCAGGACTATCGCCGGGTAGCGGAGCTGCACATCGCCTGCGGCTGGGTTCCGGCGACGACGCGAGTGCATGAATTCGAATCCGCGATTCGCAGCGTCTGCGAACCCATTTTCGAGAAGCCGCTAAGCGAGATTAGCTTCGGTCAGATCCTCGTTCAGCTGTTTGCAACCGCGGGGCGCTTCGACATGCAGGTACAGCCCTCGCTCGTGCTGCTGCAAAAGACCTTATTAAACATAGAAGGTCTTGGCAGGCAGCTCTATCCACAGCTAGACCTTTGGCAAACGGCCCTGCCCTTCCTCGAACGCTGGAACGCGAAGCGGCTGAGCCCGATCACTCTGCTACGCAAGCTCCAAGACAATCTCCCAGAGCTGCTCGAGCAGCTACCCAATTTGCCCCAGCTGCTTGCTAGCGCGGGATCACAGAGCCAACAGCTGGCCGCTATCAATGCGACGCTAATGAAGCGGCAAGAGAAGGACTCACAGCGGCTCGAGCGCGCTCGGCGCTCAGATCGACTGCTTGCTGTTTTAATTGCCGGCGCGGGGCTCGCGAGCGCAATACCCGCCAGCCGAGAGGTGTTAATTTCTTCACCACCGCTAATTGGCATGGGCGCCGCGCTTGTTGTTGCGTTTTTGTGTTTTCGGCGCTGAACGGTGATACTCAATTTATGAGCAGTTTTCTCGATGACATTCGCTTCAACGCCGACGGCCTCGTCCCTGTCGTTACTCAAGACGCCAACACCGGTGAGCTCTTGATGGTAGCCTGGGCCAACGCAGAGGCAGTAGCTAAGACCGCCGAGGAAGAGCGTGCGGTG
>JAYOBL010000006.1:40434-64087 GCA_038104835.1 Gammaproteobacteria bacterium
GCGCAAAGGGGAGGAGTCGGGGAACGTGCAGAAGCTCATTGAGATGCGTCTAGACTGCGATGCCGACGTACTCTGCTATCGCGTAGAGCAAATTGGCGGAATAGCCTGCCACACCGGCCGGCGCAGCTGTTTTTATCGCCGCTTAGAAGGCGATTCTTGGCACAGCGTCGACCCCGTTCTTCGCGACCCGAGCGAGCTCTATTCGAGCTAAGCCTGCGAGAGTCTAGCCCGCTGCTCCCAGCGCTGTACGCGCCATAAAGAACAAGGAACTACGAGACCGATCATGAGCGATGTATTAGATCAGCTAGCGCAAACCCTCGAATTGCGTAAGCAGGCGAGCCCCGACAGCTCCTATGTGGCGAGCCTGCACCATAAGGGTTTGAATAAGATTCTCGAGAAAGTGGGTGAAGAAGCCACCGAGCTCATCATCGCCGCCAAGGATCTGAGCAACGAACCCAAGTCAGACAAGCTGCGCACCGAGCTCATAGGCGAGGCCGCTGATCTGTGGTTTCACAGCCTTGTTATGCTGAGCCACTTAGACCTCAGCCACGATGAGGTGTTGGAGGAGCTGCGTAAACGCTTTACACTATCGGGACTGGCCGAGAAGGCCTCCCGCACATCGACATCTGGGTAAGACGCTAAGCCCTAGGCTGCGCACCAAGGAGAAATGGAATGGCTATTGGTCCCTGGCAACTACTTATTGTTCTGGTCATCGTTGTGCTGCTGTTCGGCACTAAGAAGCTTGCTAGCCTTGGCACCGACCTCGGTGGCGCGATGAAAGGCTTCAAAAAGGCGATTAAAGACGACGACGAGGAAGCGACGACTCAGGAAAAGGTCGCCGCTGACGACGAAAACAAATCCAACTAGTTGGCCCCAGCCTCGGCAAAGGCCGTCGAGGATTCCTACCTAGGCTTAGAGTGTCGTCGTCTTCCGATGTTTAATATCTCTCCCATGGAGCTCATGCTTGTCTGTGTCGTGGCCCTTTTGGTCATCGGCCCCGATAAATTGCCAGGTGCCATTCGCACAGGCAGCCTTTGGCTCGGTCGCTTTCGTCGTAGCTACAACAAGGTCAAGTCTGAGATCGAGCGTGAACTGAACACCGACGAGATCAAACGTCAGCTTCACAATGAAGCGGTCCTGGAAGACATCGAAGAAGCCAAAGCCCACGTGAAGAAGATCGCCGACGAGACTCAGCTGTCGGTCGATAGTCTGGTTACCAGCAGCAACTTCGATCCCGGCGCCTCAAGCGCAACCGAGTCTCAGGCCGTGCGCGATCTCGAAAGCCCAGGGGCAGAAGAACCAAGCGGCGCACCGGGCATGACCACCACCCGCCCAGCAGCGGCCAGCTCCCAAGCTGAGGATTCCGACGCCTCGAATCCGCAAGACACAAGCGCCGCGACCTCAACACAGGAAACAGCGGACAAAGACTCCGCAGCGCCTGCCGCCGAGCCCAAGCGCAGTACCCCTCGCTACGGCAGCGGCGTCAATCCCAAGCTTGCACAGCCGTCTGCTGCAAAAGCCTTAGCAGATTCGCAAGACTCATCTGAAAACGGCGCAGAGCCTGATAGCAAACCAGAACACGACAGCCAATGACCTCAGCCGAAGACGCCAAAGAACTGACTCTCATCGATCACTTGATCGAGCTGCGGGATCGGCTTTTGAAATGCCTCGCGGCGGTGGTGCTGTGTTTCGTAGCACTCTTTGCTTTCTCTGCAGACATCTACACCTATGTCGCAGAGCCGCTGGTTAGCGCGCTGCCCGAAAACACCAGCATGATCGCTATTGATCCGACGGCGCCGTTTTTCGCGCCGTTTAAGCTCACGTTTTATGTCTCGTTCCTACTCGCCGCGCCCTACATTCTCTACCAGCTGTGGTCTTTCATCGCACCGGGTCTTTATAAGAATGAGAAAGCCATTGCGATTCCGCTATTCATATCCAGCGTGCTGCTGTTCTACGGCGGCATCGCCTTCGCGCGCTACCTGCTGTTCGGGATTGTCTTTTCCTTCTTCATTTCGGTAGCCCCCGAAGGCATACAGGTCGCACCGGATATCAACAGTTTCCTGTCCTTCGCGCTGACTATCTTCCTTGCGTTTGGCGTGACCTTCGAAATTCCCGTCGCAGTCTTCCTGCTCATTTGGGCGGGCATTATGGAGCCCAGCGATCTGGCCAACAAACGCCCCTACGTCATCGTAGGCTGCTTCGTCATAGCCATGCTTATTACGCCACCCGACCCCTTTACCCAGTCGCTATTGGCCATACCGATGTGGGCGCTATTCGAAGTTGGAGTGCTGGCAGGGCGTATGGCGCGCAAACGCAACGCCGCGATTTAGACGCGCAGTATGAAGGTTACCGGGCCGTCGTTCAGCAAAGAGATTTGCATGTCGGCGCCGAACACCCCGCTTTGAGTATTGGGGTGGCGGGCTACGGCTTCTTGCACCATGTTCTCAAAAAGCGGCTTAGCCTCGGCCGGCGGAAGAGCCGATGAGAACCCGGGGCGCAGACCCTTCTGCGTGTCGGCGGCCAAGGTGAACTGTGAGACCAAAAGCAGATCACCTGCAATATCCCTCAAGCTCAGATTCATCTTACCCTCGGCATCCGCGAATACTCGATAGGCTAGAAGCTTGTCGAGCATCTTGCCAAGGCTACGCTCATCGTCACCCTTCTCTAAGCCCACGAGCGCCAGAAGCCCCTGCGAAATGTCGGCATGCAAAGCACCATCGATATGCAGCTGGCTATGTTTCACGCGCTGAATAACACAGATCATTCTTAGCTCGCATCGCCCAGCCGCTCGGCGAAGGCTTTCGCCGCCCGCACGAGCGCGTCTACGGTACCCGCTTCCGATGAGGAGTGCCCGGAGTCGCGGATGATCTGCAATTCGGAACCAGGCCAGTGTTTATGCAGCTCGGTCGCGTTATCAAGGGGGCATACCATGTCGTAGCGCCCGTGAACGATGATCGCGGGGATATTCTGGATCGGCACCATATTGCGCAAAATCTGATTCTCTTTTATGAATCCTTTGTTCAAAAAATAGTGACTCTCGATTCTTGCCAGCGCGATCGCTGTATGGGGTTTAGTGAACTTCGCTAGAGCATCCTGACTCGGGCGCAGCCTAGAGCAGCTGCCTTCCCACGCCGACCAATGCTTGGCCGCTGAGAGCCGCGCGAGCTCGTCACTACCCAGTAGCCGTTGGCTGTAAGCCTCGACAAGCTCACCGCGCTCGTCCGCAGGAATATGAGAAACGAACGTGTTCCAAGCGTCGGGGAAGACCCGCGAGGCACCCTCTTTGTAGAGCCAATCCAAATCACGCTGGCGGCAGAGGAAGATTCCGCGCAGGATCATGGCTTGAACACGAGTGGGAAAAGCTTGAGCGTAAAGTAGGCTGAGAGTCGATCCCCAGGAGCCGCCGAAGAGCACCCATTTATCGACTTCTAGGTGTTGGCGAATCGTTTCGATATCTTGAATAAGCAGCTCGGTCGTATTTTCCTCGAGCTCCCCGTGGGGCTTCGAGCGTCCACACCCACGCTGATCGAAGGTGACTATACGATAGTGCTCAGGATCATAGAACCGCCGCGAACTCGCGTCACAAGCGCCGCCAGGTCCACCGTGAACGAATAGCAAGGGTATGCCGTCGGGGTTGCCCGCCTCGTCTACATAGAGGGTATGCAGCGAAGACACGGGCAGCTCGTGCCGCACATAGGGTTTCAGTTCGGGAAAAAGCACCTGCATTGCAGCACCTTCCAAGTTGTCAGTCTCTCAAACTCTACAGGCCGAGTCTCTCCGACTCAAGCCGAGCGAGCTGCGAGCTGCGAACCGCGCTCGGCTTGATGCAGGCAGTGCTAGCCTCGGGCCGCACTGCCGCGACTGTGACGCTTGCGCTCGTTCTCTGTGAGGTGACGTTTACGCAGACGAATATTCTCCGGCGTAACCTCTACCAGTTCGTCGTCAGCAATAAACTCCATCGCCTGTTCTAGCGTGTGGCGAACCGGCGGCGTTAGCACGATATTCTCATCGGTACCGGACGCACGTACGTTGGTAAGCTGCTTACCCTTGGTTGGGTTTACCGCAAGATCGTTCTCTCGGCTGTGGAGGCCGATGATCATCCCTTCGTAAACTTCGATATTGGGTGGGACAAAGAGCTTGCCGCGGTCCTGCAAATTAAACAGGCTGAAGCCGAGCGTCTTGCCTCGCACCATAGAAACAAGCACGCCCCGCGTACGAGCGGCGAGCTCGATGTCTTTGTATTCATCGTAGTGGCTAAAGACGTGGGTCATGAGACCTGAGCCTGAGGTGAGCGACAGGAATTGCGAGCGGAAACCGATAAGGCCTCGCGTTGGCACGAGGAACTGTAAACGCACGCGGCCTTTGCCATCGGGCATCATGTCCTGCAGCTCGGCGCGGCGGTTGCCCAGCTCTTCCATCACCGAGCCCTGATGCTGTTCATCGCAGTCGATTACTAGCGACTCGTAGGGCTCACTCATCACGCCATCGATTTCCTGAATAATTACTTCGGGACGCGAGACGGCGAGCTCGAAGCCTTCGCGGCGCATGGTTTCGATTAGAACCGACAGATGCAGTTCGCCGCGGCCCGACACTTTGTATTTATCCGGCGTATCACCCGGTTCAACTCGCAGCGCTACGTTAAACAGCAGTTCGCGATCCAGACGATCTTTGATGTTGCGCGTGGTGACATACTTGCCTTCAAGGCCCGCGAAAGGCGAGTCGTTAACTTGAAAGGTCATGCTAATTGTCGGCTCGTCCACCGACAGCGGAGTCATCGCTTCAACTTTTTCAGGGTCGCATATAGTGTCGGAAATATTGAGTTTATCGATACCCGAGATACAGATAATCTCGCCTGCCTGTGCTTCGTCCACGTCGATACGCTCCAGACCCAAGTGGCTCTTTACCTGCAGCAGCTTGCCTTTGCGCTCGTTACCTTCTCGGTCGACGATGATGACCTGCTGATTAGTGCGGGCGGCACCGCGCGTTACACGGCCAATGCCGATAACACCGACGTAGCTATTGTAGTCTAGCGCGGAGATCTGCATCTGCAGCGGCGCGTCAACTTCAACATCGGGATGCGGGACCTTCTCCACGATTTCTTTGAACAGCGGTTCCATATTGGTCGCCATGTCTTCGACATCTAAACCCGCAATGCCTTCTAGCGCGGAGGCATAGATAATGGGGAAATCTAGCTGTTCGTCAGTCGCGCCGAGTTTGTCGAAGAGATCGAAAACCTCGTTCACAACCCAGTCGGGACGCGCGCCATCGCGGTCGACCTTGTTGATGACCACGATAGGATTGAGCCCTTGATCGAATGCCTTCTGGGTTACGAAGCGGGTCTGCGGCATAGGGCCGTCTACCGCGTCGACCAGCAGCAGCACGCTGTCGACCATAGACAGAACGCGTTCGACCTCACCGCCGAAATCGGCGTGTCCTGGGGTGTCGACAATGTTGATGCGGTAGTCGTTCCAGCTAATTGCCGTGTTCTTCGCCAGGATCGTGATGCCACGCTCTTTCTCCTGATCGTTCGAGTCCATAACTCGTTCGACGTTGCCGCCGCGTGACTCGAGAGTACCCGACTGCTGGAGCATCTTGTCGACAAGGGTGGTCTTACCATGGTCGACGTGGGCGATGATGGCGATATTGCGAATCTTTTCAATCACGATGAAGGGTACTCACTTATTGCGGCTCGCACTGCTGCCCCGCTTGCACGGCCTGCGCCGAGCGGAAGGATGGAGCGCGAACCGCGTTAGATAACGAAAATTGGGCGTAGCGCTTACTGGGCCTGCTCGGCAGACAGTGAGTCACCACTCGAATGATCACCCGCTGCGTCAGTAGCACGCTCCGCGGAAGGCGGCGAGTATACACGAGGTTCTCTTCAAACATTAGCGCGGCGTGCGCCTCATCGCTTAGACTGCGGTGACAGGATGCCCATTTAGCCCCCTGCCCTATTCTCCTGCCCTCGCTCCCTGCCTGTCTCCTTATAGATTCAAAGCAGCGCACGCGGCCGAGATTTTGCACTATACAAGTGCGAACACAACAACAAAAGCACCATTATAGTGCAATTGACGCTTCCCTCCACTCCCACCGAAGCGCGGCCACTGCCGTTAGCGCACCCAAAATGACAGTGAATGCGCTATTTTAAGCCATCAGGCAGACAATCTTTGCAGGCCGCTGGGGAATGGCATATATTTTGCTGCCCAGCTACGGTAAGCCAAATTCAATAAAGCAGTCGAACGTGACCAGGAGAACCCTAAATAATGAAATCTAAACTCGAATATATCTGGCTAGACGGCGGTGTGCCGACTCAGGGCCTACGCAGCAAGACCATGGTCCGCAGCGACTTTGGCGGCACTGTGGAAGAGTGCCCTATGTGGTCCTTCGACGGCAGCTCAACAAATCAGGCGACGGGTGACGACTCCGACTGCCTGCTCAAGCCCGTAGCGATCTACCCAGACCCCGATCGCGCGAGCGCTTATCTTGTAATGTGCGAAGTGCTCAACGCCGACGGTACGCCTCACGCGACCAACGGCCGTGCGACTATCGAAGATCATGATGAGGACTTCTGGTTTGGTTTCGAGCAGGAATACTTCCTGTGGGACACTAAGACAGACCTCCCCCCTGGCTTCCCCAAGGGCGGCTACCCCGCTCCCCAGGGCCCCTATTACTGCTCAGTCGGCGCGCGCAACGCCTATGGTCGCGAGCTAATTGAAGAGCATATGGATATTTGCCTGGAGGCCGGACTGAACGTTGAGGGCATTAACGCCGAAGTAGCTCCGGGTCAGTGGGAATTCCAAATCTTTGCTAAAGGCGCGCAGAAGGCCGGCGATGAGATCTGGATCGCACGCTACCTGCTCGAGCGCACCGCTGAGAGCTACGGCATGGCTATCGACTACGAGCCCAAGCCACTAGGTAAGGATTCAGACTGGAACGGTTCTGGCATGCACGCCAACTTCTCTAACGGCGCAATGCGCGACAACGGCGATGAAGCAATTTTTACTAAGATCTGTGAAGAGTTCGGCAAGCATATCGATCGCCACATGAGCGTTTATGGCGCTAACAACGATCAGCGCCTCACTGGCCTGCACGAGACTCAGGCGATTGACGAGTACAGCTACGGCGTCTCCGACCGCGGTGCGTCTATCCGTATCCCAATCGGCACGGTTCAGGACGGCTGGAAGGGCCGCCTCGAAGACCGTCGTACGGCCTCGAACGCCGATCCGTACAAGGTTGCTGCGGCAATCATTAAGACAACTAAGGAAGCGCTCGCTTAGCTCAGAGCCCTTATGTCGAGGGAAGCCCAGCTTAGGCTGGGCTTTTTTTTGCCCGGGGCTTTTTGCCTCGGGTTTTGTCTCCGCTCATCGTAATTCTCCGCATACGCTTATCGCCACACCGAAATTACTCAGCCAGTCCAATTGCTTAACGCACCAAAATAGTGCATTTTGATTCCAGCAGCTTGCGCGCAGCGGCTCAGCGCCATGCTCACCAGTCGGCGGCGCCGACAGCAGACGACCTGGAGGCCGCTAAATACGCCGCTGCGCCCCCGTACCTCTGTTTTTCCACAGCTTATGCGGAGATGGTTTACTTATTGCATAGCCCTAGGAGCTAACGAGAATCGCCATGACCGTAAACAAGATACATAAGAAGCTCCTGGACCACCTAAAGACCGGTGTCATCCTGCTGGATGAGAACCTACAGCTTACCTTTCTCAATCTGGCGGCGGAGCAGATCTTCGAGATTAGCGAGCGCAAAGCGCTGAGCTCTAGACTGGACGAGTTATTAGTCGGCGCCGAAGAAGATCTTTTGGAGATTAGAGAAGCGATAGCGAGCGGCAGCAGTTTCACCAAGCGCGAAGCGCGGCTGCGACTCAGCCACGGCAAGCGGATCGAGGTGGACTATACGGTTAACGTGTTCGAAGACGAACAGGGAAAGCAGGTACTTCTTGAGCTGGATTCACTCGAGCACGCCTACCGCATCAATCGAGAGGAATCGGCAAACTCTACACACACGACCACGCGGGAATTAGTGCGCGGGCTCGCCCATGAGATTAAGAACCCGCTAGGCGGCATACGCGGCGCGGCTCAGCTACTCGCGGCGGAGCTGCCGAACCGAGAGCTCGGAGACTATACCAGCGTCATCATTGAAGAAGCGGACCGGCTTCGTAATCTCGTCGACAGACTCGTTGGCTCGCGCAAGGCACCGGAGCTCGCACCGACCAATTTGCACGAGGTGTTAGAACGCGTGCGCAGCTTGGTGAAAGCCGAGCATGCCGACAGCGCGATACAGATCGAGCGCGACTACGATCCCTCTATCCCTCTGATCCCCGCGGACGCCGAACAGCTCATACAGGCTACGCTGAATATTATTCGCAACGCGATGCAGGCGCTAACGAGCCCGAGCGTGGATCACACGCTCGGAAAGATCATTTTAAGAACGCGCATCACTCGCAATGCGACTCTCAATTCCACATTCCACAGGCTTGCGGCAAACATCCGCATTATCGACAACGGACCGGGAATTCCAGAAGAGATAATCGACACGCTTTTTTATCCAATGATAAGCGGCCGCGCCGAAGGCACCGGCCTTGGACTTTCGATAGCCCGCGACATCATTAACAGGCACCACGGACTCATAGAGTGCGAGTCCGAACCAGGTGCCACCTGTTTCTCAATTACATTGCCGCTTTCTTAGCGAACCACGGCCGCAACACACAGGCCCAAGAGGGGATCACGACGTGACACAAGAAAACGATTCGGTTTGGATACTCGACGACGATCGGTCTATTCGCTGGGTGCTCGAAAAATCTCTGGCGAAAGCGGGCCTAAACACAAGCTCGTTCGACAACGGCGACGATTTGCTACACCGACTTGAGAACAGCCAGCCGAGCGCGATCATCAGCGATATCAGAATGCCGGGCATCAGCGGGCTTGAACTGCTTTCTACCGTTAATGCACGCTTCCCCGAACTGCCGGTCATTATCATGACGGCGCATTCCGATCTCGACAGCGCTGTTTCTTCCTACAGCCGCGGCGCCTTCGAGTATCTACCCAAGCCTTTTGATATAGACGAAGCCGTAGCAATGACACTAAGAGCTCTCGCCCATTCGCGGGAGAAGCGCAGCGATGTTGCCCCTGCCCAAGAGGAAAAGGTCCAAGAGATTATTGGTGAAGCACCCGCCATGCAGGAAGTGTTTCGCGCCATCGGCAGGCTTTCGCAATCGAATATTTCTGTGCTTATCAACGGCGAATCGGGCACCGGTAAAGAGCTTGTCGCGCATGCTTTGCATCAGCACAGTCCGCGCAGCGCAGAGACCTTTGTGCCGCTGAATGTTGCAGCGATCCCGAAAGAGCTTATCGAGTCTGAGCTTTTCGGTCATGAGAAAGGCGCGTTCACCGGCGCGACGACGCAGCGCACTGGCCGCTTCGAGCAGGCCAACGGCGGCACGCTTTTCCTCGACGAAATAGGCGACATGCCAGCCGAAACTCAGACACGACTGCTGCGGGTATTGTCGGACGGCGAGTTCTACCGCGTCGGAGGCACAACTTCGATCAAAGTAGACGTGCGCATCATCGCGGCCACACACCAAGATCTCGAGCGGCTAGTGGAAGAAAATCTCTTTCGCGAAGACCTTTTCCATCGCCTCAATGTCATTCGCATACACATACCCAAGCTCAGCGATCGACGCGAAGACATTCCACGACTCGCGCACTATTTTTTAACAGCGGCGGCGAAAGAGCTGACGACGGAGGCGAAGATCCTACGCCCAGAAACGGAAGAGTATCTCATGGGCCTGAGCTGGCCCGGAAACGTGAGGCAGCTGGAAAACTTTTGCCGCTGGATTACGGTCATGGCCTCGACGCGGGAGGTCTACATAGACGACTTGCCGCCGGAATTTTCTGCGCAGCCTAGCCAAGCTCCTTCGGATAGCTGGACCTCGGCGCTGCAGGTTTGGGCAGACAAGCAGCTTAGTTCGGGGAATAAGGGAATACTCAACAATGCGACTCCGATGTTCGAGCGCACCATGATAGATATCGCGCTAAAACATACCGCAGGCCGCAAGCGCGACGCTGCCGATCTACTTGGCTGGGGTCGCAATACGCTGACCCGAAAACTGAAAGAATTCGAGCAGCCTGCCGCCGAATAAATCCTTACTCGGGCGGCATCACATAGAGCTCACGCCAGCTCAGGATGCGGTCGTGGGAGCGATAGCTGCCAAACTCAATGATCGCCCGTGGATTGTCGGTGTAGAGACAGGAAAGGGAGATTAAGTACTTGTTAAATATAGTTTTATACGAGCCGGAGATACCTCCCAACACGGGCAACATCATTCGCTTGGCCGCTAACACCGGCTGCAAGTTGCACCTTATCGAGCCCCTAGGCTTCGAACTCGACGACAAGCGTCTGCGCCGCGCAGGGTTGGACTACCATGAGTTCGCCGGGGTGACGCTGCATAAAGACTGGGACAGCTTCCTCGCCACCGCCGTGACAGGTCAGCTTTACGGCCTTAGCACCAAAGGTAGGCTCGACTACCATCGGGTCAGCTACAAGTCTGGGGATTATTTGATCTTCGGGCCGGAAACTCGCGGATTGCCGCCAGCGGTGAGGGAACAGCTGGGTGCCAAGGGCTTGCTGCGCATTCCGATGCTGGCTCAGAGTAGAAGTCTGAATCTCTCTAACGCCGCCGCGCTCGTGACCTTCGAGGCTTGGCGCCAGCTGGGATTCGAGGGCGCCGAACTGGCGCCGGAGGCGATCGCTAGCGAAAACTAGCGACCGCTTGCATCTGTTTAGGCCAAGTTAACTGAGTGCTAGCTCGACTAGTTGGCCGGCTCAGTTGACGCAGCCTGCTCTGCCTGAGCCTGTTTCTGCTGCGCGTACAGCGCATCGAAATTAATCGGCGAGAGCATAAGCGCTGGGAAGCTGCCTTTAACAACTAGATTGTCCACAGCCTCGCGGGCATAGGGGAAGAGTATGTTGGGACACACGGTTGCCAAAAGCTGCTCGCGCTGCTCATCGCCAAAGTCTGCGGCGGTGAAAATTCCCGCCTGCTGCACTTCAACTACGAAGGCGGGCTGCTCTTCCAGCTGCGCTTCTACGGTCAGAACTAGCACAACCTCGTAAACGCCTTCCTGCACCTTGTCGCTCTTGGTCTTGATGTCGAAATTAATCTTCGGCTGCCATTGGCTCTGGAAGACCGCTGGGCTGCGGGGCGACTCAAAAGAGGCATCTTTGAGGTAAATGCGCTGCAGGGCGAACTGCGGCCCGGCTGGCTGTTGAGCTTCGGCCGCTGTGTCTTGTGCTGCTGTGTTTTCTTCGTTGTCTGCCATGTTGCTTCCTACCAAGTCGGTTTTCTAAAAAAGGTTTTCTAATGAGCCGGTTTCAAGTAAATCGATGTACTAATGTGTCGTTTGTCTAACTTGTGGCGCGGTTTACGAACCTCGCTAAATCGCAGCTGGGGCCAAGGAGCAGCTAGAGCCCATGAAGAGCCGCAAGAACTACCAAGTCTACTTCATGACTACGGGTAGAGACTGCCCGCGCCATTCGGTCATGCCTCCAAGCAGTTTATAGACCGGATCAAAGCCCGCCGCCTCTAAAGCCTTAACAGACTCGCCGGCCTGCTGACCCATCTTGCAGACGACAATAATCGGCTTACCCTGCTTCTTTTTCAGCTCGGCGAGTCGCTGCGCGAGTTTCGCCGCGGGAATATGCAGCGCGTCAACAATATGACCTTCGTCGAACTCTTTCTTGTCCCGAATATCGACCACAGCGGCATCGCTGCGATTAATGAGCCCAATCGCCTGCGCGGGGCTTACGCCCTTGGCGCCCGTACGCTGATGATAAAAAACGATCGCTGCAAACGCAGCTAGCCAGCACCCGAACAAAATCGGATGATTTCCTAAGAACTCGATGAACTGCGCCATGGATAACTCGTTGTCTAGCGGCGAATAAGGAGCGCAAGTATACACACCCCCGCGAGCCTAAAACAGCCGCAAGACCGGTCCACTGGCTTGCGGCGCTAGTGCCGCAGGGTGTATTCGCGGATAATAGGGCTTTTAGCTCAGCCACCTTTTCAACGGCCCGCACTATGACAGCAGCAAAAACCGCACTACTTCTTATTCTCGACGGCTGGGGGCACCGAGAGGCGTCCGATAGCAACGCTATTCACGCCGCGAACAGCCCTACTTGGGACAAGCTTTGGCAGGAGCGACCTCACACACTGATCCGCACGTCGGGGCTAGCAGTGGGCCTGCCAGAGGGCCAAATGGGCAATTCCGAAGTGGGACACATGAACCTCGGCGCCGGCCGCGTGGTTTATCAAAACCTCACCCGCATCGACAAAGACATTGCCGACGGCAGCTTCGCCAGCAATGCCGAACTCACACAGGCCATTGCCGCAAGTGCAGAGACAGCCTCTGCGCTGCACGTGTTCGGACTGCTCTCGCCCGGCGGCATTCACAGCCACGAGGATCAAATTTTTGCCCTGCTCGAGCTTGCCCTGGCACGCGGGGCGAACCAGGTTTACCTCCACGCCTTCCTCGACGGCCGCGACACCCCGCCACGCAGTGCGCTAGCCTCTCTTAAACGCGCCGACAGTCTGCTCGCAGCTAGCGGCCGCGGCCGCGTTGCCTCGCTATGCGGCCGCTTCTACGCCATGGACAGGGATAACCGCTGGGACAGGGTCGAACCAGCCTACGATTTATTAACCGCAGGTAGCGCCGAATTTAGCTATGCGACTGTAGAAGCTGGTCTCGAAGCCGCCTACGCTCGCGGCGAGGACGACGAATTCGTCAGGCCCACTGTAGTCGGAAGCAGCCCAGCGCCGGTCGCAGACGGCGACGCCGTGGTGTTCATGAATTTCCGCTCGGACCGCGCGCGCGAGCTATCTCGCGCCTTCTTGCAGACCGACTTCGACGGGTTCACGCGCAAGCGGGTGCCCAAGCTCTCGCCCTTCGTGACGCTAACCCACTACGCCGACGACATAGACGCGCCCTGCGCCTACCCGCCTGAGGCACTGCAGAACGTTCTCGGCGAGACTTTGGCAAAGCAGGGTAAAACCCAGCTGCGCATTGCCGAAACTGAAAAATACGCGCATGTGACGTTCTTCTTCAACGGCGGCAGAGAGGAGCCTTTCGCCAAGGAGGAGCGCGAGCTCATCGCCTCGCCAGACGTAAAAACCTACGATCTGAAGCCTGAAATGTCGGCGATCGAGGTCACCGACAAACTCGTCGAGGCCATTAAGTCAGCAAACTTCGACGCGATCATCTGCAACTACGCCAACGGCGATATGGTTGGCCATACCGGTGACTTCGCCGCCGCGGTGAAGGCGGTTGAAACCCTCGATGCCTGCCTCGCGCGCATTGTCAGCGCGATCAATGAAGTTAACGGCGAGCTGCTCATCACCGCCGACCATGGCAATGTTGAACAGATGCTCGACTCGGAAACCCAACAGCCTCTGACCTCGCACACTAACGGTCCTGTTCCTCTGGTTTACGTTGGCGCATCGGACAAGCAATTTAGCGGCGAAGGCGCACTCTGCGACCTAGCTCCCACGCTACTCTCATTGCTAGGACTGGAAATTCCGACCGAGATGACCGGCAAGGACCTGCTAGCCTGATGGTCAAGCGCCTCGCTCAAGCTTGCGGCGTGGTGCTAATAACGGCGGGGATAAATCTGACGCCGTCGCAACTCTGCGCGGCCGAGCCCTCCGCCGCCGAGGCTCGCGCCCAGCTCGAGGCAACCGAAGCCGCTATGGCGGAAATAGCCGCTTGGCTCGAGCAGGCCAACGGTCAGCAGAGCCGCGAGGAGAAACGCCTACAGCAGGCAACGGCTAAGCTCGAAGCCAGCAGCGCAAGGCTCGCTGGCCAGCGGCAAGCTGAGCGAGAGCTAACTCAGGAAATTTCCACGCTGAATGCTCAGCAAGCGACACAGCGCGCAGCGCTGAGTGCGCAAGAGGCGCAGTTAGCGGAGCTCCTGCGCGCGCTTCATAAGCAGGGTGATATTAGCGCGCTACGCGCACTGCTCAGCGGTGAGGCGCCCTCAAGCTCGCAGCGACGGCTCGTCTTACTCAAGCACCTCAGCGCGGCGCAGCGCCAGACTCTAGCTCGGTATGAAAATCAGCTCGCCTCCCTAGCTGCCACAGCTCAAGAGCTCAATACGCGCCAGGCGCAGCTCAGCAAGGCGCGCGAGGCGCTACAGCGGGAGCAGCAGACGCTTGCGCAGGACCGTCTGAATCGCGAGCAAGCACTCACGGCGCTCGCAAAAAGCATTGGTGATCAGCGCAGCGAGCTTGAGCAGTTGGAAATCGATAAAGCGGGCGTGCAGCAGCTCATCGATCGGCTCAACGCTGCCCTGCAGCAGGTGCCGCGGCGCGCCGAGAGCACTCGTTTTGCGACCGCTCGCAGATCTCTGCCAAGCCCCGTAGATGCAGACATTAGCCGCAATTTCGGCCGTGATGATAGCGGCCTGGGTCACAGCGGCATCACCTATGCCACAGCCTCGGGCACTCCGGTTCGCGCGGTGCACGGCGGCCGCGTCGTCTTCGCCGACTGGCTGCGGGGCGCCGGTCTCCTGGTCATTGTCGATCACGGCGACGCCTATATGACTCTTTATGGGAATAACGAGGCATTAGAGGTTGTCGCAGGTGACTCGGTTGCTGCTGGGGAGCCACTCGCCCGCTCGACCAGCGCCGATCAAGGCGGCCTGTATTTTGAAATACGTCATCGCGGCGTCGCCCAAGACCCCAAGGGCTGGCTAGACTGAGATTGCCTATTTCGACGTAAACTGAAAGACTGATCACCTAACACTTATCCGGCGCAGGAAGCTCGGCGCCAGTTTGAAGTAGGATTTAGCATGCCCTCAGTTTTTACAGCGTTCTCGTCTCTTAGCTCCCGCGTCTCTTTACTGCGCTTCTTTTCTGGCTTTTTGCGCCTCTTTTCTGGCTTGTTGCGCCTCTCTTCTGGCTTCTGGCGCTTGCCTGGCCTCACGGTCTCAAAGCTTTCCTGCGCACTGTTTGCCGGCCTGCTTAACGCCAGCGGCGCGGCGGCTCAACAAGGCACTAGCGCCCTGCCCCTGCCGCTGAATGAAGTGCGGATGTTCACGCAGGCTCTAGATCAGATACGCAGCGCCTACGTCGAGGACATCGATGACGAAACCCTGCTCGGCTACGCTATCGAGGGCATGCTATCGGGGCTAGACCCACACTCAGCCTATATGGTGGGCAACGAGTTCGACTCTTTACAGGACACGACAACGGGTGAATTTGGCGGCCTCGGCGTTGAGGTGAGTCGCCGTGACGGCTATATCTTAGTGGTCGCGCCAATCGACGATTCCCCCGCGGATCGCGCCGGCGTGCTGGCGGGGGATTTGATTATCGAAATCGACAACAAACCGATTGGGGAGATGCAGCCGGATGAGGCGGCGAAAATGATGCGCGGCGCCCCGGGTTCTGATGTCAGCATAACCATTGCTCGCGAGGGTCAGGAGCCCTTCGACCTTGTACTTACCCGCGAGGTCATCGCCATCTCCAGCGTGCGCAGCCGACTGCTCGAGCCCGGCTATGCCTACCTGCGCATCTCGCAGTTTCGCGGCAACACTGGCGAAGAGTTCCTCGAAGAGCTAGGCGAGCTGATGGAATCGGATGACCCGCTAAAGGGCGTCATTTTGGATCTGCGCAACAATCCCGGCGGCGTACTGCAGGCCTCGGTACAGGTTGTCGATGCGTTCATTGACGACGGCGTTGTCGTGTCTACCAAGGGACGTTTAGAAGAAGCCCAGTCTAGCTACCGCGCAAGCGCGCAGACCCTCGCGCCGGACCTCCCGCTTGTCGTTCTTGTGAACGAGGGTTCGGCATCGGCAAGCGAAATCGTCGCCGGGGCACTGCAAGACCACAGCCGCGCACTCATCATGGGGACCGAGAGTTTCGGCAAAGGTTCGGTGCAAACTGTGTTGCCGCTAGCGGCGGACAAGGCGATCAAACTAACAACATCGCTTTACTACACGCCAAGCGGGCGCTCCATTCAAGCGCAGGGCATAGTGCCGGATATCGAGGTGGAAGAAGCCTTTGTCACGCGCCGTGCGCGCAGCGTGACTCAGTATCGCGAATCAGACCTAAACGGCCACCTAGAGAATGGCAACGACGCGCCAACGGACGAAGCAAACAGTGAAGAAAGCAAAGAGGGTCAGTCGGGGCTGACCTCAGAAGAACTCGCACAGGTGCTGATTACGGCGGAAGAAGTTTTGGTCAACGACTATCCGCTCAATGAGGCGCTCAATGTGCTCAAAGGCATCAACGCCTATAAGCCGCTAGCCATGAAGAATTCGGTAGAGTAGCGGCGGTTTTGATAACTCTCTAGCAGGGTAGTGGGCATAAATATTGACCCAAAGGTTTAATATTACGCTTTACGAACTCAGACCTTACGTACTTCGATACCTCGGCCAGCCATAAAGTCTTTCGCCTCGCCGATAGTGTATTCCTGAAAATGGAAAATGCTAGCGGCGAGCACTGCATCAGCTTCTCCTTGCAGCACGCCGTCGGCAAGGTGCTCTAAATTACCCACGCCACCGGAGGCGATAATCGGCACAGGCACCGCGCGGCTGACAGCGCGGTTGAGTTCGAGATCGAAACCGCTTTTCGTACCGTCTTTGTCCATGCTCGTTAGCAGAATCTCTCCGGCGCCGTAGGCCACCATCTTCCTCGCCCACTCGATTGCGTCCAGACCCGTAGGCTTGCGACCGCCGTGGGTGAAGATTTCCCAGCGCGGCTCTTCGCCCTCGGCAGAGACCCGTTTCGCATCGATGGCAACGACGATGCATTGCGAGCCAAAGCGCTCTGCCGCCGCGCGCACAAAATCGGGATTCGTCACCGCCGCTGTATTGATGCCTACCTTGTCTGCGCCGGCATTGAGCATGGCGCGGATATCTTCGAGCGTGCGTATACCCCCGCCCACGGTCAGAGGAATAAAGACCTGGCTGGCAATAGCTTCCACGGTATGCACCGTGGTCTCGCGACCCTCGTGGCTTGCTGTTATGTCGAGGAAGGTTATCTCGTCTGCGCCGGCGTCACAGTAGCGTTTGGCCACCTCAACGGGGTCGCCTGCGTCGCGTATATCGAGAAACTGCACGCCCTTCACGACACGCCCATTCTCGCAGTCTAAGCAGGGAATAATTCGTTTAGCTAAGCCCACGGGCGCTCCTTAACGTGATGGATTAGTTCTCGGGATAGCCGTCGGCTAACTGCTGCGCGAGGGCCAAATCTATAGTGCCCTCGTAGATCGCGCGCCCTGTGATAACCCCCATGATGCCAGCACCGGTTTCGGTGTCCGCCGCTTCACGAATCGCCGCGACGTCGGCGAGTTTGCTCAGCCCGCCAGATGCGATAATAGGGATCGCCGAATCCTCAGCGAGCTCCTGCGTGGCTTCTATGTTTACTCCTCGCATCATGCCGTCGCGGGCAATGTCGGTGTAGACAATGGCCTCAACGCCGTAGTCAGCGAACTGCGCCACCAGGTCAGTAGCCAACACTTCGGATACGTCGGCCCAGCCGTCGGTTGCAACCATGCCGTCTATTGCATCGATACCAACGATGATCTTGCCCGGAAATTTTTCACAGGCAGCGCGAACGAATTCGGGATCTTTAACCGCCGCTGTACCGATGATGACATAGCTCACACCGGCGTCTAAATAGAACTGGATGCTTTCAAGATTGCGAATGCCGCCACCTATTTGAATAGGCAGGTCGGGATATCGCGCTGCAATCGCCTGCACGATTTCTGCGTTTACCGGCGTGCCAGCAAAGGCGCCATTGAGATCGACAATATGCAGGCGCCGCGCGCCCTTAGCAGCCCAGATTCCGGCCATGCTCACGGGGTCGTCGGAGAAAACTGTCGAGTCTTCCATCCGGCCCTGCTTCAAGCGAACGCACTGCCCGTCTTTGAGGTCTATCGCTGGTATGACAATCATTTCTTAAAATCCACGGCGCTAAACTTGGCGCGTTAGCAGAAAAATGGAGAACGTTTAAATAGTGTCCGAACCATCCCAATTGAGAAAATTGCGCAGCAGAGTGAGCCCTGCTTCCTGACTTTTTTCTGGATGAAACTGGGTTGCGAACAAATTGGGTTTCGCCAGCACGGCAGCGATCTCGTCGCCGTAGTGGCTCACACCAACAACTCCGCGACTTGGGCTGTTTTCGTCATGGGGTAAATAGTAGCTGTGAACAAAATAGAAGCGGCTGCGCGCAGGCACGCCCTCCCAAAGCGGATGGCTTTGCACCTGCTCGACTTCATTCCAGCCCATGTGAGGGACCTTAAGCTTTTGGCCCTGCGCGCCTGTTAGCTTTTCGCCAAAGAAGCGAATTTCACCGTCAATAAGATCGAGACAATCGACGCCGCCATTTTCTTCGCTGCGGGACATAAGCGCCTGCATGCCAACGCAAATCGCAAACACGGGCTTTGTCGCGACCGCGTCGCGAACAATCTTACCGACGTCTAAGCGATTGATCTCCGCCATGCAGTCGCGAATGGCCCCTACGCCGGGGAAAATAACACGGTCGGCGCTAGCGATTAGATGCGGGTCGGGAGTAACAAGGACTTCGGTGTCTTGGCCTACCTGACTGGCAACGTGTTCGAGCGCTTTCGCCACGGAGTGGAGGTTGCCCATGCCATAGTCGATAACGGCGATTCTGTTCATAGCTTCCGCTTTGCGCGAACGACAGGCCTGCGCCCATCTTGTGAATTAATAAGTCTTTTCGTAAGACCCTGCAAGGACACTCGAGAGAGCACTAGAAAGACCCCTAGAAAGGACTCTAGAGAGAACCCTTGGTCGAAGGCACAACGCCCGCCGAGCGCGGATCCAGCTCAGTAGCCATGCGCACTGCGCGACCAAACGCCTTGAAGATCGTTTCGATCTGATGGTGCGCGTTCTTGCCGCGAAGATTGTCGATGTGCAGAGTGGCTAACGCGTGATTCACGAAGCCTTGGAAGAATTCGTGGAACAGATCGACATCAAAGTTACCCACCGTGCCCTTGACGAACTGCACGTGGTACTCCAAGCCTGGGCGTCCGGAGAAGTCGATAACGACACGCGACAGCGCCTCATCTAACGGCACGTAAGCGTGACCGTAGCGGCGGATGCCCGTCTTATCTAGCGCTTGGGAAAAAGCCTGGCCCAGCGTGATGCCGATGTCTTCAACGGTGTGATGCGCGTCTATCTCGAGGTCGCCCTTAGCGTTTATCTCTATATCAATCAGACCGTGGCGGGCGATCTGGTCGAGCATGTGGTCGAGAAAGGGCAAGCCGGTTTCGCATTGAAGCTTACCGGTGCCATCGAGGTTAATCGCGACGCTGATTTGCGTCTCGTTGGTATTGCGCTCGACCTTCGCGCTGCGCGGGGCTGTTTCGCTCATGCTGACCCTTCTCTAGTGCTTCTTTCGCACCCTAGGTTAGGGTGGCGACGAGGCTTTAAGCTGTCTTTCGGAGAGCCGCATTATAGGGTGCGGAAAGGCCTATTGAAAGCGAGCCGCGGCTCTAGTGCAGCCGCATGAGCATTCCGGTAGACTCGCGCCATAGCGGCTTATTGCGCTCACCGGATGAGAATTGAAAGACACCAGCGGCCGGTCTTTTCTGCCCGCAGCTTGTATTGAGCGGCCTCTTTCACGACACCGATAAAGCAGCTATTACTCGCCGAAATAGCACTGGAATAGCACTCAAGCAAAAGGCAAAAACCCCTAAATGTCAGCACGCAAGCACTCAACACGCACCGCCGGAGCGCTCCTGCTCCTCGCCGTGCTCGCGGCGGGTGGACTTTTCTCTTTTACTCAGTTCACCAAGGCCCAGCTTCAAAGCCGCCTAGCTGGGCTCGCCCAGGCGCTGGATTTAGAGCTGACGCTCGCAGGGGATATTCAGCTCAAGCTCATTCAGCAAGAGTTCGTACTTAGGGATCTTCGCCTCAACAATCCCAAGCACCCACAGGAGCTGGCTTCGGTACGCGAGCTCACCCTACGCTTGAGCCCTTGGCAGCTTCAACAAGACACCTGGCAGATAAGCGAGCTGTCGCTAAGCGGCCTGTACGTGAACCAGCGCAGCGGCGCGAATGGGAGCAGCCTGTGGTCGACAGCGGCTATTCGGTCACTGTTGAATGTAGGCATTGAGGGGAAGCCAAGGGCTTTGTCTGGCTCTTTAACCAGCTCTTTAACCAGCTCTCTAACCGACCTATCCGACCTATCCGACTCCGCACCCGATGTCCTCTCGGACTTCGCGCCGCAGCTTGTGATTGATCGGCTACTAGTTAGCGAGGCTTCGCTGGATGTCAGCACTAAAACAGCAAACTTTTCCCTGCGAGATCTGGAGCTAGAACTCCTAGGTACCAACCTCTCAGGACAAGCCTTCCAACTACAAGGTCAAACCACGCTGGCACGCTATAGCGCGCTGCACCGGGATGAGATTCGAGTTCCTCTCACTTTCGGCGGCGAGGCCGCCATAGCACTCGCTCGCGCCTTCGCTACCGTGAACTCGCTGCGCGTCGGAGCTACGCCGCTGCTTGCCGAAGTTGAGGCGCAGGCGTCATGGACCGATGGCAACTTAACCTTAGGCGGCGCGGTCGCAGCGCAAAACTTCGACCTTAACGCCTGGATGCACAGCCTCGAGCCTGATTCTCTTGTCACCGCATCACTCAACCCGTCTGATCTGCCACCGCAGCTTGCCGACTTCGCGTTTGATTTCAGTCTCAATGACCAAGGCTTTGTCATCCAAGACTTTGATGCAAGCCTAGGCGAAGGCGTCATCGACGCGCAATTAGCCATCAGCTCTGCCAGCGAACACATACCGGCCAATAGCCGCTATGCGATTCGCGGGTCTACCGTGGACTTCAGTTTTCTTGAAGCGCAGCGCGCAGGCTTCTGGAGTCAGCTGCCTCGGCGTCTGCTGCTCAATAACACCTTGGACTCCATTGCAGCGATTGATATCCAACTGCTGCGCTGGGGCGACAGCGACCTTGCGCAGCTGCAGCTATTCGCAAACTCCGAAGCCGGCGTGACAGAGATTGAACTTCTTCCCGTTGGGGTTTGGGGCGGCCAGGTTGAAGGGGACCTAAGAGTGGATAGCAGTGGTAGCGAACGGGGCGCCTTTGCGCTGGATGCGAATATTGCCGCGCTCAACACCGAAAAGCTAATCCAACACTGGCCGCTGTTAGCGAGTTTTGGCGGCGAGCTGAGCGCCGACCTCAGCCTTGAAGGCGCGCTGGGCAGCAGCGAAATCGTTGCCGAATCTCTGCGCGGGGAGGTCACCTTCGACCTGCGCAATAACCGCGTGCCATTAGGCCTAATCAAACAGATCTTTAGTACTATTGCCGCGCTGAGTCCGGTCGGCGGCTCCACCGAACAGTGGCCCGAGGATCTTAGCTTTTCTCAGCTTAGCGGCTTCGCGCTGCTCGACAATGGCCTAACGCAGCCCCATCGCGTCAATCTGTTAATGGACAACCTAGAGATTGAGGGCAGCGGGGTTTTCGACCCAGCCACCGCAGAGTTCGACTACTCTCTAAGCTTTACGCTGCTACCCGATGCAATCAATCAATCGCTACAAATAAATGACGCTCACATCGCAAAACCGTGGCCGGTAAATTGCGCAGCCAATTTAAGCGCGCCTGTCAGCCAATATTGCAGCCCGGACTTCGCCGGCGTGCGAGAACTATTCGCACAACCGGAAGTAGTCTCACCCGTCGACGCACTACTGAACGCAGTGCCGCGGCAGTAGCAGAGGGGAGATTGATGAGCGCAGACTTTTCCCAGCGTGTACTGCGCTGGTTCGATCAACATGGCCGCCACGACCTACCCTGGCAGAAAGACATTACACCGTATTCTGTGTGGGTGTCGGAGATCATGTTACAGCAGACTCAAGTGGCCACGGTTATCCCCTACTTCGACCGCTTCCTGCAGAGCTTCCCCACTGTTGGCGACCTTGCCGCGGCGAGCGAAGACGCAGTGCTGCACCACTGGACCGGCCTTGGCTACTACGCCCGCGCGCGCAATCTCCATGCCGCTGCCAAAACCGTGGTCGCCGAACACGGTGGCGAGTTCCCACGCAGCGTTGATGGGCTCATGTCTCTCAAGGGCATTGGCCGCTCTACCGCCGGTGCGATAGCGGCGATCTCAATGGGCCTGCCGGCCTCGATACTCGACGGCAATGTGAAACGCGTCCTCGCCCGCTACCGAGCAATTGAGGGCTGGCCCGAGCAAACTGCCGTTCGCAACAAACTCTGGGCTATCGCCGAGAAGCTCACCCCAATAGAAAGAACGGCCGACTATACTCAAGCGATGATGGATCTGGGCGCGACCCTCTGCGTGCGCAGCAATCCGCGATGTGAACAATGCCCTCTAGTTGACGACTGCGAAGCACACGCACGGGGACTGGTTAAGGAGATACCCGTCAAGAAGCCTAAGAAGGCGATCCCAGTAAAAAAGACAGTTTTCCTAATAATCGAAGATGGCGCGGGGTCGGTGCTACTGGAGAAACGACCCGCCGCCGGAATCTGGGGGTCCCTCTACAGCTTTCCAGAATCCGATGACGCCTATCAGCTCGCTGCTAATGCACCGGCTGTCGTGAGTGCGAATGCTCAAGACGTAGATACGCAGTTGTCGCCGCTGCGGCACACCTTCTCGCACTTCCATCTGGACATCACGCCGGTGCGCCTGCGGGCTACGAGACTCAACACAAGCCAAGAACCGGGACGCTGGCTCTGGTATCCGCTAGACGGCAGCTTAGCGGTCGGTCTCGCCGCCCCAGTAGACAAGCTGCTGCGCCAGCTCAGCATGTCTGACAGCCGCTGAAAGCAGCGCTTGCTTGCCGTATACTAATCATCTTACTACCGAGCGCCCGCTCAAGATCATTCCGAGCAGCCAAAGAGGAATCCCATGTCACGCACCGTATTCTGCCGCAAACTGCAGCAAGACCTCCCCGGACTCATGGCTCCGCCCTACCCCGGCGAGAAAGGCCAAGATATCTTCATGAACGTCTCCCAGCAGGCTTGGAACGACTGGCAGAGCCACCAAACCATGCTGATAAACGAAAAACAGCTGAGCATGGCAAACGGCGAGCACCGCAAATATCTTCAAGAGCAGATGGACAAATACCTCTCTGGCGAAGATTTCGACCGCGCCGAAGGCTTCGTCCCCACACAGGACGCCTAAGCCCAAACTCTTGACTCATCAGCACCGCAAGGGTTTAATACGCGCCTCGCGTAGGCAAGGCGCTAGTCGCCCAGCCTGCAAGAGCAAAGTTTGAAACGTACTTGTTAGCTTGCACCCTTCCATTTGGGCGCAACAAGCGACGCCTAATCGAGGCAAAGTGCGAACCGACTGAAGAAGCATACGTGAGTATGTGACTGAACAAGGTATCGTGCTTCAACGAAGAATAGGCTAGCGAAGTAGGTCAAATTTTGAGCGCAACGAGCGACGCTTAGCCGAGGCAAAAGCCGAACCAATTGAAAGAGCATACTGTAGTATGTGACTGAATGAGGTATCGGATTTCAACGAAGGATAAGCTAGCGAAGTAGGTCAAATTTTGAGCGCAACGAGCGACGCCTAATCGAGGCGAAGTGCGAACCGACTGAAGGAGCATACGTGAGTATGTGACTGAACAAGGTATCGTGCTTCAACGAAGAATAGGCT
>JAYOBL010000145.1:0-3037 GCA_038104835.1 Gammaproteobacteria bacterium
CCCCGCAGCCTTGCCGCCTTTGCCACAGGCGCCGCCTTAGCATTGGCCGGTGTGCTGATGCAGGTGCTGCTGCGCAACCCTCTGGCTGACCCTTATATTTTGGGGCTATCCGGTGGCGCCGCTGTCGCCGCGCTCGCCTGCATCACGCTAGGTTTTGCGGGAGCCTGGCTCTCAAGCGCGGCCCTGCTGGGCGCACTCGTCTCAGTCTTCCTAGTTTTTAGTATTGCTGGCCGCGCGGGGCACTGGTCGACCATTCGCTTGCTGCTCACCGGCGTGGTGCTCTCTGCGGGCTGGGGCGCGCTCATTAATCTGATGCTCGCCACAAGCGCCAGCGCTAGCGTACAGGGCATGCTTTTTTGGCTCATGGGGGATTTAAGTCAGAGTCGCACAGGCTGGCTGCAGTGGTTCGTTCTCTTCGTAGGGGCGGCGGCAGCCTTGTCGCAAGCCCGCAGCCTCAATGTGCTCGTGCGCGGAGAGACCAGCGCAGCGAGCTTGGGGGTTAACGTGCGCGGACTTCGCCTTGGCCTTTTCGTCGGCGCCTCCCTCCTGACGGCGATGGCGGTTATGACCGCAGGCAGCGTTGGCTTTGTAGGCCTTGTCGTCCCGCATATGCTGCGCTTGCTCGGTGCTCGAGATCATCGGCTGCTCATTCCACTAAGCCTTTTGCTAGGCGGCGCATTCCTGCTAATCGCCGACACCCTAGCGCGAACGCTTCTAGCCCCACAGCAGCTGCCGGTTGGCGTGATTACCGCGCTCATTGGCGTGCCTAGCTTTATCGCGATTCTAAAGAGCACCCCTAGCCAATGACTATTCTTCTCAATGTCCAAGGGCTAACGCTACACGCCGGCTCACGAAGGCTAATCGACAATCTCTCGTTTACTGTGGAGGCAGGACAGCGATGGGGAATCCTCGGCCGCAACGGCGCCGGCAAAACCACGCTACTGCACACCTTGGCCGGCTTACGTGAGGCCGATCAAGGCGCGATCGAAGTAGCCAACAAACCGCTAGCGCAGTGGGGAAAGGGTGAACTCGCCTGCCTCATTGGCCTCCTTCAGCAGGACCACCAAGACGCCTTGCCGGCCACGGTTATGGAGACCGCCTTGCTTGGCCGCCACCCTCATGCACAGGGGCGATTTTTTGACAGTGGAGAGGACCACAAACTTGCCGAACAAGCACTCGCGACTCTGGGAATCCTTAACCTCGCGGACCGCCAGCTGGTCTCTCTATCCGGTGGCGAACGGCAGCGCTTGGCGCTAGCGATGCTGCTCGCTCAGCAGCCGACCCTGCTACTGCTAGATGAGCCGAGCAACCACTTGGATCTAGGTTTTCATAGCCGGCTCGTTGAACTACTGCGAACTGAGACAGCATTCGACGGCGCAGGCCGCCCGCGTAGCGCGCTGCTCGCTACCCACGACATCAATTTGGCCGCGCGTTTATGCGACCATTTCGTGCTAATGCTGAGCGATGGCGAAACCTTAGCTGGGCCCGCCAAAACGGTGCTCACGGCGGAGTACTTGAGCCAAGCCTACGACTGTGAGATTGCGCAGGCGCAAGCTCAAACTGGGCCGCTCTTCTACGCGGTTTAGCGCAGGCTCAGCACAGCTTACGGCGCGCTGGTGCTACAGCACTAGGTTGCGGATATCGCTGAGCAGTTTATCGAGGTAGGTTACGAACAAACCACCGTCCACACCGTTTACCGCCTTGTGATCGTAGGACAGCGTGATGGGCAGCATTTGCCGCGGCACGAACTCCTTGTCGATGAATTGCGGCTTGACCGCGGTTTTCGCCACACCCAATATCGCCACCTCTGGCGCATTCACGATGGGGATAAAACCGGTTCCGCCCAGCGCTCCGAGGCTCGAAATAGAGAAGCAGGCGCCTTGCATGTCCTGCGGGGCAAGTTTACGCGCCTTCGCCTTATTGGATAGTTCGACTACCTCAGCAGCAAGCTCCCAGAGGTCTTTCTTATCGACATCACGTATAACCGGCACCACGAGTCCCGCATCGGTCGCGACGGCGACGCCGATATGAATGTATTTTTTCTGAATGAGATACTCACCGCTAGAGTGTAACGACACATTGAACTGCGGATACTCAGCGAGTGACTTGGCGCAGGCTTTTAATAAGAAAGGCAGGAAGGTCATCTTCACCCCCTTACGCTCGGCTTCGCCCTTCAGGCTCGCGCGGAATTCTTCGAGGTCGGTGATATCTATCTCGTTGAACTGCGCGACATGCGGCACCGCATTCCAATTGCGCTGCATATTGCTCGCGGTGAGCTTGTGCAGCTTGCTGCGAGGAACTTCTTCGATTTCGCCAAACTGGCTAAAGTCGATATCGGGAACCGCGGCGATCGCGGCCCCGCCCTGCACGGCAGCGGGGGCATTGAGGCGCGCTTTGACGAAACCATGAACATCGTCTTTGGTAATACGTGACTTCGCACCGCTACCACTCACCTGAGTGAGGTCGACGCCTAGCTCGCGTGCTAGCTTGCGCACGGCGGGCCCTGCGTAAACTTTGGCAGACTCACTGCCGGGCACTGGGCTGTTTGGTGAGCTGATTGGAGAACCAGTTACAGAGCTAGTTGAAGGGCTATCGGGAGCCGGCGAGGCGGCCCCTGCATTGCCTGACCCTTGATCTGCAGCCGGCGCAGTTTTTTGGGTTTCTGACGCAGTTCTCAGATCGGCTTTCTGCGTCGGTTCTTGTTGAGCATTTGATTGAGCTTTTTGCTCAGCTAGCAAACGCACTATGACGTCACCGTTCTTTACCTTGTCGCCGACGGCGACCAAGATTTCTTTAACAACGCCGGCTCGGTCGCTGGGCACATCCATGGCGGCCTTATCCGATTCGAGCGTCATCAACGTGTCATCAACGGAGAGCGTGTCACCGACAGCGATCGCTATCTCAATGATCTCAACCTCGTCTTCAGTCCCAAGGTCGGGCACGAGAATATCAACAAGGCTAGCCTGTGCAGGTTCAGCTGCAAGCTGCTCGCCACCATCGCTGGACGCAGGGTCTTGCTCTGCGGGCTGTGCAGCCT